>JADCFP010000023.1 GCA_020249465.1 Roseomonas sp.
CTGAAACGCGCCGAACGCCCGGAGAACCACGCGCAACTTGAAGGCGTGCTGCTGGTGACCGATCAGCGCGGGCGGCGGCTGGGTTATGAGATCGCAACACCCCTGCTGCCAGGCGCTGCCTTCCTGCCGCTATGGCAGGCGCTGATTTTTGCGCTGCTTGGCGGGGTTATCCTGAACCTGATGCCCTGCGTCTTTCCCGTGCTCGCCATGAAGGCCATGGCCTTGGCGCGGTTGGGCGGCGCGGGGCGAGGCGCGGTGCGCCTTGAAGCCGCGGCCTATACCGCCGGCGCGGTGGTGAGCTTCACGGCGCTTGCCGGGCTGTTGCTGATGCTGCGCGGGGCGGGCATGGCGCTGGGCTGGGGGTTTCAATTCACCTCGCCGGTTTTTGTGCTGGCGATTGCCTGGCTGATGCTGGCGGTCGGGCTGAATTTGTCGGGCGTTTTCGCCTTTGGCGGGCCGATTGGCGCGGGCGGGCATATCGCGGCGCGCGGCGGATTTTTGGGCAGTTTCGCGACCGGGGCTTTGGCCGTGCTGGTGGCAAGCCCCTGCACGGCGCCCTTCATGGCGGCGGCAATCGGCGCCGCCTTGGTCATGCCGGCGCCGGCAACCCTTGCGGTCTTTGCCGCCCTTGGTCTTGGGCTTGCGGCACCCACGCTGATCCTGGCGCTGGCGCCGGGCCTTGCGCGGAAGCTGCCACGGCCCGGCCCCTGGATGGAAAGGCTCAAGCACATCATGGCCTGGCCCATGTATGGCGCGGCGCTTTGGCTGGTTTCAGTGCTTTGGGCGCAAAGCGGGTCGCTTGGCGTGGCGTTGGCGGTGGCCGGAGGGCTCGGCCTCGGCCTCGCCGCCTGGGTCCTGGGTCGGGCACAGCGCGCTGGCCGACGTGGCGCGCAGCTTGGCTCGGTGCTTGGCGCGCTTGCCCTGGTTTTGGCGCTGCCCTTTGGCCTGACCGCCGCCCCGCCACCCCCCGACGCTGCCAAGACCGCCGAAAGCTGGACCCCCGCGCGGGTGGAGGCGCTGCGCGCGGAGGGCAAGGGCGTGTTCCTGAATGTCACCGCCGCCTGGTGCATCACCTGCCAGGTAAATGAGCGCATTGCGCTTCGGCGGGATGCCGTGCAAGCGGCCATGGCGGCGCGCGGTATTATCTATCTGAAGGCAGATTGGACGCGCGGCAATCCCGCCATCACCGCCTTGCTCCGCGCCCATGGGCGGGAAGGCGTGCCGCTTTACCTGTTCTGGCCACCGGGCGGCGGCGAGGCGGTGATCCTGCCCGAAGTGCTGACCGAGAGCTTGGTGCTGAGGCAAATCGGCGCCCCTTGACCATAATGCTTGACGCCCCCTGGGGGCGGCGGGCTATCTGAAGGGTATCGGCATAAAGACCGGATCCGGCGCGCAGGCGCTGGCGCGAATTGAGGCTGGCTTGGCTTTGTGAACGCGTTTCTGCGTGAGGCCAGCTTTCAGGCTTTGCGCTCCAGAGGGTCTTGCCATGCCGCTTGCCGCAAACTCTACCGATCCCAAGGCGATGCCCGATTTTTTGCGGCTGGTCGGGGCTGAGCTTTGGAAAAGGCGACTCGCGGATTTGGGGCGCCGCGCACAGGCAAGCGCCTTTCAAGGGCGTGCCGCGCAACATCGCCATGCTTTGGAATTCGCGCTCGCGCGCGCGGCACGCGGCACGGCGCAGGGCAGTGCGGAGCGCCGCGCGCTTGGCTTTGCGGCGGAAGCGGTGCGGCTGGCGAAGGGTTTGCCGGAAGCGCGCCGCGAGAAGCTGCGCGCCGCCATCACCCAAGGGCTGTCCGGTGAGGCGACCCTGATTCCCCTATTTCATCTGCTGCGCTCAGCCGCGCTTTATCGCGCGCAGGGTTTTGAGGTGCGCTTTTCTGGCCTTGCGGAAGACAGCGCGCATGATCTGACCATCAGCCGCGGCGGTGCGGTCGCGGAGGTGGTGTGTGAGACACTCTCCGCCGAGGAAGGCCGGCCGGTACAGCGCGGGCATTGGTATGCGCTAATGGATAGCGTCAATCCTGAATTGCAAACCTGGCTCGCCGCGCATCCCGGCCGCTATGTGCTGCGCATGACCTTGCCTGATGGGCTCGCCGGACCCGACAAGGCAGCCGAATTGCAACGACGCATCATGGCCATGCTGGCCGCTGAAAAGCGCCAGGACAGCAGCGCCGATGCGGTGTTGAAGCTTGACCCGCTGGTACTGGCCGGCGCGCAGGCCGATCCTCTTCCCGGCAGGCTGCGTCAGCAATTCGGGCCGGAAGCGCATTTGGCCGTAACCGGTGATCCCGCCGGTGGATCGGTATTCGTATTGGCGGCGCGCGCTGGTCAGGAAAATAGTATTTCGGACGCGGTCGCCACGCGCATGGCGGGTGCTGCGGGTAGGCGGCTTTCAGGCGCCAAGCCCGGCATTGTTTCAGTGTTTATCGAGGATATGGATCGCGCCGAATGGCGCGGCCTGCGCGATGAATTGGCGCTGGAAGGCGCGGTACGGCGCTTTCTGGCGGGTCATGCCGCGCGGCGTGTGGTGGCGGCTGCCTGTTCTTCACGCGCTGAGCTCTTCGGCCTCACGCCTCCAGACGCCGTGGCGGGTGGGGAGCTGCGTTTCCGCAACCCATCCCACCCGGCGGCTAAATCCGCGGCACTGGCGCCGGCGATACTCTCGACCAGCGCCCAATAGTCCAAGGCGTCAATTCGCCAGCACCATGGCGAAGTAACCAAACACCGTCAGCAAGACCCCGGAAATCGCATAGGCAACCGGGAAGCCGATCCAGGGCACATTGGACCCGATCTCCACCGCGGCTTCTCGGCATGGGCCGGAATGGCTGCGTGCACCGGCAACACCACCCATCAGCACCGCCGGGTTGAACTTGAAGACGTAAAGCCCAAGCACCCAGACCAGAATGGGCGGCAGGCTGCAGGCGATGAAGCCCAGCACGAAAATCTTGAGCGCCAGCATCCCCGTCAACTGCGCCAGCAGCGAATTGCCGGCATTGATGCCGACAATCGCGACAAACACGACAAGGCCCAGGTCTTCCAGGATATTGCGCGCCGCCGCCGGCGTATTGCCAAAGAAACGCAACCGCGAGGTGAGCGAGGAAACAAGCACCCCAGACACCAGCAGCCCGCCCGCATTGCCAAGCCCGATATTCGACCCGAAGGCCGGAAACTCAATCGCGCCAATCAGGAAGCCAAGGATCATGCCAAGAGAGAGTGTGAGAAGATCCGTCCCGGTGGAGGGGCGAATGACGCGGCCAAACGCTTCACCGATTTTCTCGACCGCGCTTTTGAGGCCGACAATCGTGACGACATCCAAACGCTGAAGTGTCGTATTGCTGCCAATGGGAATGGGTACGCCGGAACGTTCAATTGCCAGCACCTGTACTTCATTGGCCCCTGGCAGGGCGCGCCATTCCTCGCGCGTTTTCTTCAAGGTATCACGATTGGTCACCAGGATTTCGGCACGATCAAGCGGCAGATCAAGCGCGGTGCGATCCGCAACTTCCGGCCCGATCAGCCCCATCTTGTCGGTAAGGCCCGTCAGCGTGCCGCCAAGTGCAATGACATCACCAAGCGCCAATGGCAAATCTTCACGCGCGCCAAGGGCCGTGCCATCGCGCACGATATTGACGAAGCGATATTCAGGATTTTCGCGCAAAATATCGGCCATGGTGCGGCCAACCCAGCCGGGATTTTCCAGCCGATAGGCGCGCAGGCTGCCCATGGTCCAGCCAGAAACGGCGGGCGCATCGCCACTCGCGACGCCGTGTTCCTTTTCATAGGCACGCGCCGCAGCACGCGCATCAATGCCCCACCAGGTCGGCAGATATTTCGTGATCAGGATGATGCCGACCGTGCCCCAAAGATAAGTGATGCCATAGGAAAGCGCGATCATGGCGCTGACATCGCCCGCGGTGGTTCCTGCCGGCAGGGTGATGGCACCTGACGTCACGGCCTGTTCAGCGGAACCAATCGCCGCTGACATGGTCTGCGACCCGGCCAGGATGCCGCCCGCCGTGCCGGGCGGCAATTCCAGAAACCGCACACCAAGCACGACAATGGTCAGGCCACATAGGCAGGACACAATGGCAAGTCCGGTGAACTTGATGCCATCGCCACCAAGGCTGTTCACGAAGGAAGGCCCAACCCTGAGCCCAACGCCATACATGAACAGATAATAGAACAGGCTTTTTGTGAAGTTATCGAGTGCGAGCTTTTCGCCATAGACCGAAGCCCAGACCGAAAGCCCGCTACCCACGATGATGGCGGAAGCCACCATGCCAAGCCCGTAGCCTGCAATACTCTGCCGGCCGAGCCAAACAGCGAGCCCAACCGTGAGGAACAGCAGGATGAAGGGATTGGTCGCCAGAAAATGGAAGAATTCCTGCAACATCTGGCTCTCTCCTCAGCGCCGCTTTGCAGCGCCAACGGCATCCGCGCGCAAAAGCTTGAGCCCGCGTTCGCGTTCATAGCCGTGGATTTCCTTGACATCGAGCTTGCGCATGAAATCGATGGTCTCCTGCGTCAGCACCTGGCCCGGCACCATGATCGGGAAACCAGGCGGATAGGGAATGACGAAATTGGCCGAAATCATCTCAGGCCCTTCCTTCAGGCGCTTGTCGCATTCCGCGCCGAACAGGGGGACATATTCGCATTGTTCGGCGTGATAGGCGCCGAAGAAGGCGCTGCGCATATCGCCTTCGGGCGTTGTCTCACCGGCATCTTGACGGAAAGCCGTATGGAAGTGGCTGAAATTCGGCAAATCCGGCACATCGGTCATGAGCGACTTCACGCGCGCATCAAAAGCGTTGCGCGCCCCAGGCCCGCCAACGGACAGGCGCTTTTCGATCTCCTGGCTGATTTCCACCAGCACGCGGATCAGATGCGCTGCGTCGCTCCGCGTATTGTTGATATTGGTTTGCAGCAGCACTGAATTGCGCGAGGTCTTGTTGAGTTGGATATTGTACTTGTCAGCCAATAGCCCCTTGAACTGCGTGCCATCATAGCCAGCCGTACCGCAGACAAGCGTCATGCGGGTCGGGTCCAGATAGAATTCATCTTCCATCATGGCGTGGACGATATTCGCCCAGGTAATACCGGGTTTGAGGTAATCCACAAAGCCCGATTGGCGATAAGCTGACGGGATCATCTCATCCGCGCCAAGGATGCGGAAGTATTTTGAAATCAGCGGATGCTGATTGACCATGCCGCGGATCTTGAGCGCGATTTCAATCGCATTCATCACCAGCCCATAGCCTTCAAGTTCCATCTGCCGGCGCGCGACATCAAGGCTTGCGATCAGCTGCTGATTGGGGCTGGTAGAGGCATGGGTGAAGACCGCTTCGTGGAATTGCGCTTCAACCGTGTGGAAATCCACATCCTTCACCAGCAGCATGGAGCCCTGGCGGATGGATGACATGGATTTATGCGTGGAATTCGTCTGATAAACGCGCAGCCTTATCTGGCGCGGATCAGGGATCAGGCGCGTTGCCAGCAGGGTTTCATCGGATGGCGCATCACCAAGCGCGGCCTTCTGCCGTTCATGGGCCGCAACCGATGCGGGGTCCTGCATCCAGGCTTCGATTTCCGCCGCCGCACCCATGGCGGTTCGGGGGCGGAGCAACGGCGAGAAGCGCGCAAAGCCGGACCAGGCTTCGTCCCAGAGGAAAATCAGATCGGGCTTGATGGCAAGGCATTCTTCCATCACCCGGCGCACATTATACATATGGCCATCAAAGGTGCAGTTCGTCAGATCGAGCATTTTCAGCCGACCCAGCCGCCCTTCCGCCTTCAGCGCCAGCATGGCGCGCTTGATGGTCGCCAGCGGCACCGCGCCATACATGGAATATTGCGTAAGCGGATAGGCTTCCACATAGAAGGGCTGCGCCCCGGTCAGCACCATACCGTAATGGTGTGATTTATGGCAGTTGCGATCAACAATGATCACATCGCCTGGCGCTGTCAGTGCCTGCACCGCCATCTTGTTGGAGGTGGAAGTGCCGTTGGTGACGAAGAACACATGATCAGCACCAAAGGCGCGCGCGGCCATTTCCTGTGCGCGTTTGATATTGCCGGTGGGTTCCAGCAGGCTATCAAGGCCGCCTGTGGTGGCGCTGCTTTCGGCCAAGAACAGGTTGATACCGTAGAATTCGCCCATGTCGCGGATCCAATCGGACCGGAACACGGATTTCCCGCGCGCAATCGGCAGCGCATGGAAGGTGCCGATCGGGCGCATGGCGTATTTTTTCAGATTGTCGAAGAAGGGCGTTTCATAGCGTTCCTGCACGCCTTCCAGAATGGCGAGATGCTGTTCCAGCAATTCCTCAACGCCGTAGAAGATACGCCGGATGCTGCCCGTGGCGGGATCGCCGGCAAGGGTTTCCACGTCCTGATCGGACATGAGATAGATATCCAATTCGGGCCTGAGGCGCTTCAGCCCAGCGGCCAGCTTCAAGGCAGATTCTTCCGGGGAACTCGGTTCCGGTAGCGATGCGGTGAGTGAGCGCAGGATCGAAGCATCATGGCGCGAGCGATAGGGGAAGCCTTCCACCAGGATTACGGCGGCGAAGGCCGGATTGGCGGCGGCGGCACAAAAGGCATCTTCGAAGGAACCGACAAAGACCGCTTCATAAACAAAGCGATCTTCCTTGCGGCGGAGCTTGCGCAATTCATCGGCCAAGGCGGGCCAACGCGCCGATGGCTGGTTGGACACCACCAGCACCTCAAAATACGGGCGATGATGGCCGTGATCGGCCATGGTGGGCGGCAGGATATCCGCAACCGTATCGGCCGGCGATTCGTCATGGATATCCCATTCGCCGGGGTGTTCACGATAAGCGCGCGTGAGCAGGGCGCCGGAAATGCGCCGCAGCAGGGCGACCGCACCGGCGCCATCATCGCGCGCCACGCGTTCCCGCAGGCCCGAAAGCAGGCTATGACTTGGAAATGCGAAGAATTCCTCGGTGGGGAGCAGTCGGGCAAGCTTTTCCTCCACCGCGCTGCGGTCGGCCTTGCCGCTGGCCCAAGCTTCCGCGCTATGGGTCAGATCGCGCCAAGCATCATTCCGGCCGGCATGGATCATGACGAAGCGGTCAATCTGGACGGGTTCGGTGGTCATGGCGTTTCCCTCTGCACTTTCTTTGGTCGTTTGGTGCAGTCAGGGTAAAGATTTATTGATTTGGAGCAAATTTGCGAATTTCTTGGTAATGAATTCGTATTCTTTCCACCGGCCTTCCCGGCACACGGCATGGATCTGGCGCTGCGTGCCTGGGCTCAGATTTAGAATTTCAAATGGTGCTTACAGCGCCTTGGCGCGTGATCCGCCGCAACGGATCACGCGAAAGCCGATTAATGTCGCAATTACCGCCCGGTGAATTGCGGCGCGCGCTTGTTCAGGAAGGCGCTGACCCCTTCCTGGAAATCGGCGCTGGTGAAGCACATGGTCACCAGATCATCGCCCTCAACCTCGCTGGTGGCCTTACGCAGCCTGCGGATCGCTTCCTTGGTGGCGCGTAGCGTCAGCGGTGCCAAGCCGGAAATGGTGGTGGCCAATTCCATCGCGCGATTGGCGACATCATCCGGCGCCTCAAGCATTTCGGAAATCAGGCCGATATGCTTCGCCTCATCAGCGGAAAAGAGGCGCGCGGTCATGATCATTTCAGTGACTGCAGCGGGGCCGACCAGCGCATAGAAGCGGGCGAAGTTGTGCATGTTCAGTATATTGCCGAGCGTCTTCGCAATCGGCAGACCGAAGCGGGCACCCTTATCGGCAATGCGGATATCGCAGCAGCCGGCAATGCCAAGCCCGCCGCCGGTGCAGGCGCCGGTAATGGCCGCGATCACGGGCTTGGTGCAGCGTTCCAGAGCGCCCAGCACCTTATCAATGCGCGCTTCGTAATTCAGCGCATCCTCGGCGGTACGGAATTCGCGGAATTGGGAGATATCGGTGCCGGACGCAAACGCCTTGCCGCCTGCGCCCATAATCACCCATACGCGGATAGCGGGATCGGCGCTGATCTCATCGGCCAATTCGGCCAGGCGCGCATACATGGCGAAGGTCATGGCATTGCGCGCTTGCGGGCGGTTGAAAGTGGTCCAGGCAATGCCGCCTTCGCGGATTTCGTGCAGCAGATCTTCGGTCATGGTCAGGTTCCTCGGCTTTGGGATGCACATGGGTAGCGCGCGGCGCTGGCGCGTCAACCCGCGCCCTTGCCGCGACCGGGCCGGAATGCCAACAAGGCGCCGAATTCCGATGGAGACCCTGCCATGATGCCGCTTTCCCGCTTTACCGTGCTTGACCTCACCCGCGTCCGTTCCGGCCCCACCTGTGTGCGCCAGCTTGCGGATTGGGGGGCGAATGTCATCAAGGTGGAAGCAACCGATGAGGTTGATACCGGCAAGGGCTTGGGCGGGGAGCGTCATGGGCCGGATTTCCAGAATACGCACCGCAACAAGCGCGGCATTACGCTGAATTTGAAGGCGCCCGAGGGACTGGCCGCCTTCCGCCGGCTGGTCGCCAAGGCTGATGTGGTGGTGGAAAACTACCGCCCGGATGTGAAGGAACGCCTGGGCATTGATTTCGCCGCGCTCTCGGCGGTGAACCCGCGCATTGTGCTGGGCTCGATTTCCGGCTTCGGCCAGGATGGGCCCTATGCCAAGCGGCCGGGCTTCGACCAAATCGCGCAGGGCATGGGTGGCATCATGAGTGTCACCGGCCTGCCGGGCCAGGGACCGGTGCGCGCGGGCATTCCGGTGGCTGATCTGACGGCGGGGCTTTACACGGCGATTGGCATTCTGGTGGCGCTGCTGGAGCGTGAGACAACGGGCAAGGGACGCTGGGTGCACACCAGCTTGCTCGAAGCCATGATTGCCATGATGGATTTCCAGGCAACGCGGTGGACCATGAAGGGCGATATCCCGGGCCAGGCCGGCAATGACCACCCGACCACGACGCCCACCGGCCTGTTCCGCACCAAGGATGGGCTGATGAACCTGGCTGGCGGCGGGCAGCAAATGTGGGACCGCATCGTGGCCACGCTTGGCATTACCGAAGAAGCCAAGGATCCAGCCTTCGCCACCGACAAGTCGCGCCACGCCAATCGCGACAAGACCAATGCGCTGCTACAATCGCGGCTTTCCGAGAAAACCACCGCCGACTGGGTGGAAGCCTTGAACAAGGCCGGCGTGCCGAGTGGGCCAGTCTATTCCATGGACCAGGTTTTCGCCGATACGCAGGTGAAGCACCTCGGCATGGCGATGCCGGTCGCGCATCCCGCGCTTGGGGAAATCGCGCTGGTGCGGGCGCCGATGCAGATTGCTGGTGTGACCTGCGCGCGCAATCCAACGCCGGAACGTGGTGAGCATACTGACCAGGTTCTGCGCGAGTTCGGATTCACGGCGGATGAAATCGCTGCCCTGCGCACCGCCAAGGCGATCTGACTCAGGTTCCCTGACTTGACCGCCAAGCCCCCCGCGCCCATTCGGGGGGCTTGAAGACCGATCTTTCCATCCTGCCGCTGCTTGCCTTGGCTGCTTTCGCAACCGGGGGCGGGATACGCATGCTCGATCCGCTGCTGCCATTGCTCGCTTCGGATTTCGGCGTGACGGTGGCGGGTGCGGCGCCGGTGCTGGCGGGTTTTTCGATTGCTTATGGTGCCGGGCAAGTGGTGATTGGGCCGCTTGGCGATCGCTACGGGAAGCTTCGCGTCGCCTGGCTTGCCTTGCTGCTTTATGGCTTTGGCTTGGCGGCTTGCGCGCTGGCCTGGGACCTTTCGGCCATGGTGGCGCTGCGCACGCTGACAGGCTTGCTGGCGGGGGCGGTTATTCCCCTCGCACTCGCCTGGATTGGCGATGCGGTGCCTTATGCCGAGAGGCAGGCGACCATTGGGCGGTTCTTGACCGGCATGGTGATGGCGCAATTGCTGGTCGGGCCGCTTTCAGGCGTGCTGGCGGATTTGGCGGGCTGGCGCGCTTCCTTCATCGTACTCGCCTTGCTGGCCTTGGTGGTTTCGGTGCTGCTCGGGCGGCGGCTGGGGGCCGAGCTTTGGCAGGCGCCTGCATCTGAGGCCGGGCGCGATTTTCGTGGCAGTTTCCGGCCCTATCTGACTCTATTCTCCCGCCCTGCCGGGCAAAGGCTGATGGTCGCCGCCTTTATTGATGGCGCGGTGCTGTTTGGCGGCGCCTTTCCGCTGACGGGTTCGCTGCTGATTGAAAGTTTCGGCTATTCACCGGCCATGGCGGGGCTGGTGGTGGCGGGTTTCGGGCTTGGCGCCTTCACCTATACGCGGCTTGCGAAAACCCTGGTGGCGCGGTTTGGCGAAAAACGTTTGCTGACCTTGGGCGGCGTGATGCTGGCTGCCGGGTTGGTGGGAACGGCCTTCGCACCGAATGGGCTGGTCGTGGCGGCGATGCAATTCTGGCTGGGCCTTGCCTTCTACATGCTGCATGGCGTCTTGCAGGCGCGGGCCACCGAAGCCCTACCGGAGGCGCGCGGCACCGCTGTTGCTGCCTTCGCCATGGCGCTGTTTTTCGGCCAAAGCATCGGCGCCTTGGTCTTTGGGTCCATCCTGCATATGGCGGGCTATGCGGCGGTTTTTATCGTCGCCGCCATCGCAACACTCGGTCTGATAGTCTGGAGCCGACGCTTGCTCAGCGCCTGAAATTCACCCGAAGAATAGTCGCCACAACAAGGGCAGCAACAATGCGGTGGCGAGTGCATTCAAGCCCATCGCCAAACCGCTAAAGGCGCCGGCCACTTCATTGACCGAAATCGCCCGCGCCGTGCCGATGCCATGCGCTGCCGTGCCAATCGCCAGTCCGCGCGCGCGCCAATCCGTGACACCAAGCAGCGTGAGCAAGGCAGGCCCCAGCGCCGCACCGACAATGCCGCTGCAAATCACAATCGCCGCCGTGAGAGACGGCAAGCCGCCAATGCGTTCCGCCACACCCATCGCAACCGGCGTGGTGACGGAACGCGGCGCAAGCGATGCCGTGACCTCAGGCGCGGCGGAAAACGCCAGGGCCAGCGCCACACCCGCCGCAGCGGCGAACACACCCCCCACAACCACCGAAGCAATCGCCGCAGGTGCAGAACGCTTCACCTGCCGCCATTGCCGCGCGAGTGGTACGGCCAGCGCCACCGTCGCCGGCCCCAACAGGAAATGGACGAATTGCGCGCCTTCGAAATAGGCGCGGTAATCCATGCGCGCCAGCAACAGGCCCCCCGCCAGCAGCGCCACCGCGAAAAGCACCGGATTGGCCATGGGGTGAAACCGTGCCGCGCACGCCAGGCGTTGCGCCGCCAGCCAGGCAATCAAGGTAGCGGTCAGCGCAGCCAAAGGCTCCCGCGCCAGATAGACCCAAATCTCGGCGAGGTTGGTCACGGATCAAGCCGCCGCAGCAGTGCCTGCGCCAGCAAGCCGGTGACGCCAATCGCCGCCAAGGTGCCGACCAGGATCGCGAGGGACAGCGGCGCCCAATCCTGCGCGAGTACGGGCAAATACAGCACCACGCCAACGCCCGCCGGCACGAACAACAAGCCAAGATTGGCCAAAAGCCCATCGGCGCTTTGCGCTAGGTCCTGCGGTGCCTCCCCACCGCGCAGCAGCAATGCGATAAACAGCAAGGCCATGCCGATCACCGGGCCAGGCACAGGCAGGGAAAGCCAGCGCGCCAATGCTTCCCCGATCAATTGGCAGCAAAGCAATATGGTCAGGCCAGCGATCATGGGTGGGGACCTTCAACAGAAAAGGGGCGGTTTGCGCCGCCCCTTTCCCTTATCACGGATGATTGCTGCGCGCGTAGTTCAGCGTAGATCAATCGTCGTCAAATCCTGGAACCAGCTTTGCGCGGAGGTGAAGCCTGTGACGCGCCGGCTCATGGCGCGGGGGTTCAAATCATGCACAATCCAAAGCCAGGGGGGATTATCCACCAGCCGCGCATGCGCGGTGGCAAGAAGCTGGTTGATCTTCGCCGGGTCGCGTTCGCGTTCCAGTTCAGCGAAAGCGGCGTCAAACTGGTCATCCTTCCAATGGCCATTATTCGAACCGCGCGGCGCGAAATTGGAAGACAGGAACCAACGCGCAAAGGCCGAGGCATCGGACGAATAAAGGCTGATATTCACCGCATCCGCGCCAAGCCAAGCCGGTTGATCCGGCGGGAAGCGCAGTGCCGCCAGCAGGGTGTTCCATTCCACCACATCGAAATTGACGCGCACGCCACAATTCTGTTGCAGCGATTGCTGGAGGAATTCATTCATCGGCAGCGGCAGCATCTGGCCAGAGCCAGAATTGGAAATGCCAACCTTGAGCGTGAGCGGACGCTGGGCGTTATAGCCCGCTTCCGCCAGCAAGGCGCGGCCCCGCGCCGGGTCCAGCCGGTAACGGTTTTGCGGCGTGCCGAAGGTGGGATCATTCGCCTTCACGAAGCCCACGGATGGTTCCGCCGTGCCATTCAGCAATTGCACCATGCCGTCACGGTCAATGCAGTAATTCAGTGCCTGACGCACACGCACATCCGCGACCGGGCTGCTCGCACGACCCGTGGCGAAAACCCATGGCCAGACATGCGGGTAGGAATTCGTCACGATATTGAAGCCTGCTTGCCGCAGCGAGCCAATCGCATCGGGTGGCGGTACTTCAATCCAATCGACCTGGCCGGAGCGCAGCGCGGCAAGCCGTGTATTCGCTTCCGGCATGGGCAGCAGGATGATGCGATCAAGCTTCGCGCGGCGCGATGCGTCCCAGTAATTGTCGTTGCGCGAAAGCTCCGCCGATTGGCGTGGCACGAAGCGCGAAAGCCGGAAGGGGCCGGTGCCGGCCGGCGGCAAAGCCGCAACCCGCGCCCAATCACGCCCTGCCTGTTCGAAGGAATTGGGGGAGGTGATCAGCACATAAACCGCCAGGAAGGGCCAATAGGAAACCGGCCGTGTGGTGGTGGTCTCGAAGGTGAAATCATCCACCTTGCGATAGGATTCCAGCACCGGGATACGCCCGCGCGTGATCGCGCTGCCCGTCGCATCGAATTGCGGGCTGTCATTCTTGAAAAAACGGTCGAAATTCCAGAGTACCGCATCGGCATTGAAGGGCGTCCCATCATGGAAGGTCACGCCACGGCGCAGATGAAAGCGCCAGATGCGCGGGTCATTGGCATCCTGTTCCCAACGCTCCGCCAGGCCAGCCTTGATGCCGGCGGGCTGATCGGCGCGCGACAAATCCCAAAGCACGAGTGATTCAAACACCGGATAGCCAAGGAAGCGCATGCCCTCAAACCCGTTATTCGGCATGCCGGTGGTGGTCGGCACATCAGTCGCGGTCATGGCGATGCGCAAGGTTTTGGGCTGCTGCTGCGCTTCCGCGTTCGTAATGCCCATGGCCATCAAGGCAGCGGTCAGCGCCGCGCCCCAAAGGCGGTTCTTCCAGTTCATGTTTTATCTCCCGTCCGTGGCAGCGCGGGGGCGCTGACCTGAATTGAGCCTAGCAAGCTTTAAGCTGGGGCCAAGCCCCGATTATTCGGGCTTGATGTTCTGGCTGCGGATAAGATCGCCCCACATGACCAATTCTTCGGCAAGGGTGCGCGCCAAAACCTCAGGCCCGCCGGTTTGCAAAACCACGCCCTGTTCGCCCATGCGTGCGATCAGGTCAGGGTCCCGCGTTGCCACCGCCAAGGCTTGCGCGGCGCGTGCGACGATAGGCGCGGGCAGGCCGGCGGGGCCGAAAAGCCCCTGCCAAAAAACGCCATTGAAGCCAGGCAGCGCATCGGCCACCGGCGGCAGATCGGGCAATAATGGCACACGATCCTTGGACGAGATTGCCAAGGCGCGCGTGGCGCCTTCACGCACCGCAGGCAAGGCTTCCTGCACCGCGCTGAACATGGCCTGCACGCGATTTTGCCTGAGGTCAATCAAGGCCGCCGCGCCGCCGCGATAGGGCACATGCACCACATCAATCCCAGCGCGCGCCCGGAACAGTTCAAGGCAAAGATGGTTCACTGCACCGGTACCCGACGAACTGAAATTCACGCGGCCAGGATTGGCCTTAGCATAGGCAATCAGCTCCGCCGTGCTGCGCACCGGCAGCGATGGATGCACATGCAGGATGAAGGCGGTGCGAAACACCATGCCGATGGGCGTGAGTGCCGCCACCGGATCGCGCGGTTGCAGATTGGGTTGCAGCGCAGGGTTGATCGCAAGGGTGGAGGTGCCCATCAGCAGCGTATAGCCATCCGGCCGCGCCTGCGCGGCGGCGTTATTGGCAACCGCGGTCGCGGCGCCCGGGCGATTATCCACCACCAATGTCTGGCCCAATTCGCGGCTCATGCGATCCACAACGCCACGCGCTGCAAAATCCGTGACACCACCTGGCGGATAGCCAAGCAGCACGGAAACGCTGCGATTGGGCCAGGCTTCCTGCGCGTGAGACAGCCTGGGCAGGGCCGGCATGGCCAGGGTTGCGGCAAGCAGGGCGCGTCTTTGCATTGGGTTCCTCCCGATCATGGCGCGCAGGCTGCGTCAGCCTTTACGGAGGATCAAGCCCCAGCGCGGTTTACCTCAGGCTTCCAAGCCTGCAAGGCGACGTTCGCGAAAAGCTATGAGTTCAAATCCGATCGAGCGAAAGGGCTCGGGCGCCACCCAATTGGCCAGTCCCCAAGTGGTGCGCACCTCATCCTGCGTGCATTGCCCAAGGGCCAATTCCGCCAAACGTTTGCCAAGGATACTTCCCTTCACAATGCCAGAACCATTGCAGCCGGCTGAGGTGTAAAGCCCTTCTTCCACCTGCCCCCACCAGGGCGCGCCATTCATGGTAAGCGCCGTGGTGCCGCCCCAGACCTGATCCAAACCGATATGGGCAAGCCCTGGGTAGCGACGATGAAAACAGGAGAGCAGCGTTTCCCGCACACGCGGCGCGGCTACTGGCCGTTCATGCGCATACATGGACCGCACCAAAAGCCGATCCGGTCCAACGCGCCGTACCGTTGTTCCCAAACGATGTGAAGGCAGCAAGCCCCAAACTGGCATGCTGCCAAGCTGCAACGCATCCTTGGTGTTCAAGGCTTCAGTGATTGCCGCGTAGGTGTAGATGGTCACCAGCCGATCCCGCAGCCGGCCAAAATGCCGAATGGCCGCATTGGTTGCCATAATGACGGATGGCGCCGTGATGCGCGCGGCCGGTGTTTCCAGATGCCAATTTCCCTGACGCTGCATTGCCAGCAGTGGCGTGTTTTCATGGAGCGCAACATTGGCTGGCAGTGTATCGGCCAGCCCCCGGATCAGCGCCGCCGGGTCAAGCAAATAACCTTCTTCCGTATAGAGCGCGCATTGGTAGTAGCTTGTGCCGATGCGTTCTTGCAGCGCGCTGCGATCCCATAGCTGATGTGGCAAACCGGCTGCCTTCACGGCCGCCTCCAAAGCCCTGACCTGTTTGGCGCCAAGATCGGTGGCGGCGGCCTTGATGCGACCGGAAACTTGCAGGCCACAATCAATGCCGTGTTCTTCGATGGGCGCCATCAGCCAGGCCCAGCCTTCTTCGGTGAAGCGATTAAGTGCCTCGGCACGCCTGAGGTCAGCGGCGCTCGGGCCTGAGGGAAGATCGCGCGGGCTGGCGAAACCCGAATTGCGCCCAGAAGAACCTTCACCGACCTCGGTCGCCTCGATCACGACGATGCGTGCTTGGGGCTGGAGTTGCGCGAGGCGCCGCGCGGCAGCAAGGCCGGTATAGCCAGCGCCCACCACAACGTGATCCGCGGCGATATCCCCCTTGGCCGGGGGGGATGCTGCGCGTGGCGGCAGCAGGGCATTGAACCCGCAGCGGTCAGTGTAAAGCGGGAAAGTCGGGTGCTTCATCGCGTTCTGTCTATGGAACCTGTCATCAAAGTGCAATCATATCGTGGGTTTCGGCGCGCTACTTCGGATTGGGGTGAAGGTCACAGGTGAGTCTCCGAACTCCCCAAGGACTCTGATCCTTCACACGGCTGTCATTCACGTGTCACACAGCATTGCTAGGCCATGGTCATGAAAACCGAGGTCTCCATGCTGGAAATCAAACGATTGACGCGACGCTTTGGCAGCAAAACAGCGGTGGATGGCGTCAGCCTGTCTATCCCAGCCGGGCAGATGGTGGGCGTGATCGGGCGTTCTGGCGCAGGCAAATCCACGCTGCTCCGCATGATCAATCGCCTGACGGAGCCGAGCGAAGGCCGCATCATTTTCGATGGCCAGGATGTGACCCAGCTGAAGGGTCGGGCTTTGCGCGATTGGCGCATGGGTTCCGCCATGATCTTCCAGCAATTCAACCTGGTGCAAAGGCTGGATGTGCTGACCAATGTGCTGGTCGGCCGACTCAATCAGCGCCCCATGCTAACTTCCATGTTCAAGATGTTCACCGCCGAAGAACGCGCCATGGCGCTGACCGCGCTGGATCGCTTTGACCTGGCCGAGGCCGCGCTACAACGCGCCGATACACTTTCTGGTGGGCAGCAGCAGCGGGTCGCGATTGCGCGTGCGCTGATGCAGAATCCGCGCCTGATCCTGGCCGATGAGCCGATTGCCTCGCTCGACCCGCGCAATTCTAAGATTGTGATGGATGCGCTGCGCGATGTGAACCGCGATGGCATCACCGTACTGGTCAATCTGCATGACCTGATGACGGCGCGCGATTACTGCGACCGCATTGTCGCACTGAATGCCGGGCGTGTGGTGTTTGACGGCCTGCCCGCGGAACTCACTGCCGCCCGCATTCGCGAGGTTTATGGCGTGACCGAGGAAGAATTCGCCGAAGAAGCCGCTGAGGCCGTGGGCGCGACACCGCGCAGCCTGGTCGCTGCCTGATTTTCCCCCAACCAGGAGATCAAATCATGATCACCCGCCGTTCCCTTGCTGGGCTTGCTGCCGGCGCTGCCCTGCTGCCCAGCCTTGTCCAAGCGCAGGTCTGGACTCCGCGCCGGACAGAGAGCTTCACCGAAGGTTTCCCTACGCCAGGCCGCCGCCCTTGGGCCGATCAGGTGCCGCAACTTCGCATCGGGCTGATGGGCGGTGAGAATGAAGCTGATCGCCTGGGCCGTTTTGGCGCCTATCGCGATTTGCTGGAACGCACCTTTGGTGTGCCGACCAGGCTTTTCCCGGCGTCTGATTATGCCGGTGTTTTGCAAGCCTTCAGCGCGAAACAAATTGAAATCGCCGCACTTGGTGCTTCCGCCTATGCCGGCGCCTGGCTTGATACCAATGGCGGGGTGGAACCGCTTTTCGTCGCGGAAGAAGCGGATGGGTCCATCCATTATCTTTCCGTGATGGTGGTGCGCGCCGATAGCGGCATCACAAGTCTGGAACAGATGCGCGGCAAGGCGCTGGCCTGGGCCGATCCGAATTCTGCTTCCGGCTACCTTATTCCGCGCTTTTCGCTCCGCCGCGCCGGCATCGGCGTTGAAGCCGGCCAGTATTTCGGCCGCACCGGCTTTGGCGGTGGGCATGAACAGGCGGTGGTTGCTGTGCTGCAGCGCCAATATGATGCTGCGATGACCTGGACCTCTGGCCAGGGTGATGAGGCGCAGGGCTTCAGCCGCGGCAATCTGGCCGCCATGGTGCAAAAGGGGCTGCTGAATATGCGCGATCTGCGCATCATCTGGCGGTCTGAACCCATCCTGAATGGCCCGATGGGTACGCGTACCGATCTTCCGGGTGCCTTCAAGGAAGATATCAAACGCTTCCATCTGGCCCTGCCCAAGACGCATCCGGATATCTACAAGCAGATCGAACGCGGTGGCGGCATGGGGTATCGCGAGGTACGCCATCAGGATTTTGAACTTTTCGTCGAACTCCGCCGTGAGGAAGCCGCGGCGCGTCGTCGGCGTTCCTAAGATGCAGGAAGCCTATGCCACCAGCCTTCCCGCGGTCATCCGCGGGGAGGAAGCCTTTCAGGCGGCGCGCCGCCAAAAGCGCAATGCCGCGCTTTTGGGCGCGGTGGTGGTATGGGGCTGTTTGATTATCGCGGCCTGGGTAAGTGAAGCGCATCCCGCGAAACTCTGGGCCGGGCTGCCGCGCATTTTTGAATATTTCATCCGGATCCTGCCGGATTTGCGCTGGGATGCGCTGTTCGCGGATGCGGAGACGGAAGGTTCCATTGCCTTCTGGTTCTATCGCCTGCCGGAATGGGCTTTGCTGATTGTGGAAACCGCCAATATGGCGGCACTCGCCACGCTGCTTGGTTCGGCGCTTTCGCTTCTGCTCGCTTTTCCCGCGGCGCGCAACATCGCGCCTTCAGGTCTTGTCTATAATCTCACGCGCCGCTTTCTGGAGGCGCTGCGCACCATTCCCGAAATTGTCTATGCATTGATTTTCGTTTGGGCCTTTGGCGTTGGCGCACTCGCGGGCATTTTAGCGATTGCACTCCATAGTGCGGGCGCCAATGGCAAATTGTTTGCCGAGGCGATTGAGAATGCCGACATGAAGCCCTGGGATGGTGTGACAGCAGCGGGGGGAAGTTGGTTCGCCGCCTGCCGCTTCGCCATTCTGCCGCAGGTTCTACCCAATTTCCTGTCCTATCTGCTGCTCCGTTTTGAAGTGAATATCCGCTCCGCCAGCGTGATCGGCTTTGTCGGCGCCGGCGGCATTGGTGAGGAGCTCAATAAGGTGATCTCCTTCAATTATTATGAGGAAATCAGCGCCATCATCCTGCTGATCATCCTGACTGTCGCCTGCGTTGACCTGCTATCCGAAAGGCTGCGTCACGCCGCGATTGGCCGGCTGGAGGCTGCGCGATGAGTGATGCCACCATCGCCGCTTGGCGCGCGCGCATGCCGGCTGCCTTCGGGCCTGGGCCTTTCCGGCTTGGCCTCCGCTTTATTGGCTTGGCGCTATTCCTGGCTTGGTTCATCGGCACGCTATGGTATTTTGATTTTTCGCCCGCGCGGCTTTGGAATGGCTTAAGCGGGCTTGGCAAGATCATTGTGCTGATGATTCCACCCTCCCCAGGGGAGCTTTGGATCGAAATCATGAAGGGCATGGCGGAGAGTGTCGCCATGGCGTTCCTCGGCACTTTCCTGGCCGCCATTGTCGCCATTCCGCTGGGCTTCATGGGGGCGCGCAATGTGGTGACGGTGACGCTGCTGCGCTTTTCCTTCCGCCGCGTGCTGGATGGCATGCGTGGCGTGGATCAATTGATCTGGGCGCTGGCTTTTGTGCGCGCGGTCGGGCTTGGGCCTTTGGCCGGGGTGCTCGCGATTTTCGTCTCGGATATCGGGATCTTGTCGAAGCTTTATGCGGAAGCCATCGAGAACGCCGAAAAGCGCCAGGCCGAAGGTGTCACGGCCGCCGGCGGTGGGCGCCTGCTTGGCATTCGCTTTGGGCTGCTGCCGCAGGTGGCGCCCGTTATGCTCGCTCAGGCGCTCTATTTCTTTGAGAGCAATACGCGTTCCGCATCCATCCTGGGTGTGGTGGGCGCGGGCGGAATTGGGCTGCAAATCGCCGAGCGCATTCGCGTGCGCCATTGGGATGAGGTGGCTTTCATCATCATCCTGATGATCATCACCGTCGCCGCGATTGACTGGATTTCCGGGCGTATTCGCCGCCGCCTTATCAGCGCCTGAACTGCCCAGCCCTAATTCTCGGGTGACGGCAGCGCCCAATCCGGCCTAGGCTTCCCTATGGGGAAACCGGGACGGGCATGAGCGAGGCAGCGACTCAGGGAGGCATATTCAGCATCAGCGGCCGGCAATGGCTGATTCTGCTAATGGTGCAATTGGCCAATTTGCTGTTTGGCATGACCATCACATTGGCGAATCTGGTGCTCCCGGATATGCGGGGTGCGCTTTCGGCGACACAGGATGAAATTTCCTGGGTCATTACGCTCAATCTGGTGGCGACCGCGGTCGCAACGCCTGTCACTGGTTGGCTCGCGAGTCGTCTTGGCTGGCGCAATCTGATGTTTGGTACGGTGACCGGTTTCACCATCTGTTCGCTGCTCTGTGGTTTGGCGACCAGCCTTGATATGCTGATCCTGGCGCGGATCGGGCAGGGCGCCTTTGGGGCGCCGATCATGCCCATGGGGCAGGCGATCTTGCTCGCGTCCTTCCCGCGCCATTTGCAGCCGACCGCGATTGTGATCTGGGGTGTTGGCGCTGTTTTTGGCCCCGTGCTTGGCCCCATTCTGGGTGCCATGGCGACCGAGGCTTGGAATTGGCGCGCGGCGTTTTTCATGATTGTACCACCGGGCATCGCAACACTGATCTGCATCTGGTTTGCGCTGTCTGATCGCACCGAACGCAAGCCGATTTCCTTTGACTGGACAGGATTTTTGGCGCTTTCCATCGCCATCATCTGCATCCAATTGATCCTGGATCGTGGCCAGAGGATGGATTGGTTCGAAGCGCCGGAAATGATCGCCTGCGCCGTGATTGGCGCCATCAGTTTTTATATCTTCGTGGCGCATTGCCTGACGGCGCCGGCACCCTTCCTCAATCCCCGGCTATTCCTGGATCGCAATTTTGCCATCGGCACGGCGATTGCGTTTGTGATGGGGATGCTCGCCTTCACCAGCCTCACGCTGTTCCCGACCATGCTGCATGATCTGCGCGGCTATCCGGATAATGCGGTGAGTATTCTGATCGCAGCGCGCGGCATGGGGAATTGGGTGGCGTTTCTGGTGGTGGTGCAACTGACGCGCTGGGCGCCACGTTTCACCATTGGGCTCGGGATGTTCTTTCAGGCGTTGTCCGGATTCTGGATGGCGCAATTCGACATCAATGTGACCGAATCACAGATATTCTGGTCGCATTTGCTGCAAGGTTTCGGCCAATCCATCGCCTTCACGCCCATGACGGTGATGGCGTTTTCAACCCTGCCGGCGCATCAGGTGACGGAGGGTTCAGCGATTTTCACGCTGATGCGCAATTTCGGATCGAGCCTTTTCATTTCCATCGCGGTGATGATGCTGATCAGATCGAGCGGCGAAAACTACGCGCGGCTTGGGGAATTCGTGACCCCCTACAACAAGCTGCTGACCTTGCCGAATTTCCCAGCAAGTTGGGACATTGAAAGCGCATCCGGCCTGTTCCGCCTGGCGGGAGAAATCCAGCGCCAGGCGGCGATGATTGGCTATGTGAATGCGTTTTACCTGATGGCGGCAACGGCAGCCGTCAGCGTGCCGCTGGCCTTTTTCATGCGGCGCGCCAATCGCGTGGGTTAGGTCTTGCCCGCATAGGATTTTGCCATGCCATCGGCGGGATCGGCCTGCGGGCCATAGGGCATGATGGGATAACGCAGCCCCGCCTTGGAAAGCCCGAGCAAACCTTCCACGGCGCGCGCCAGATCCTCGGGCGGGCAGGCCATCAGCATTTCATCATCGGCAACCCCGCCATAGCGGCGTTCGGCATAGCAGGGGATGGAAAGGCAGACGGTGCGGTCACGCAAAGCGCGGCCCCAGGAATCGGCGCAGGCGCTTTCCCCGGTGATGGAAAAATCATAGCGCTTGTAATTCTTCCATTGCAGCCCGTTGATGAACAGGATCATTTGCGCGGGATTGGCATAAAACAGGCAGATATCCGGCGGGTCCAACCGCG
Source organism: Roseomonas sp. (assembly GCA_020249465.1). Lineage (GTDB taxonomy): Bacteria > Pseudomonadota > Alphaproteobacteria > Acetobacterales > Acetobacteraceae > Neoroseomonas. The sequence goes on from JADCFP010000023.1 coordinate 21,547, forward strand.
CGGAGCGCAAGGGTGAGACCGCCAGGCCCTTATAGCGCGCCGGCACGCGCGGCATTTGCGCCTGATGCAGCCGCCCGGCTTCGCGGTTTTCAAACCACACACCTTCGAATTTACGGCCCGAAAGGTATAGTTCTGATGGTTCGTTCAAGCCGATCACGCCGCCGCAATTGCTGAAGCCGGGCACGTTTTCTTCTGTGATGCCCATGGTGAAGCCCGCGATGCGCGCTTGCGTGACCAATTGGCAGGTGGAGAATTTCTTGCCCTCGGTCGGGCGGCGAAGCCCGGGGATTTTCGCCATTTCCTCGGCATCATCAAACAGCTTCATGCCGAAGGGGAAGGTGCGAATACGCAGCAATTCGGTCAATTGCCGCGCCAATTCGGCAATCGCCTTGGCATCAAGCGGTGGTTTTTCGGGAGTTGGCAGGGCATCGGGCATGGCTTGTTCCTCCAGCTAGCGCCTGATCCGCGTAGGCTGAAGGCCGAAGCGGTGAATCAGTCGCTCAAATTCAGGCACATCGTGACCCGTCATTACGGGGCACGAAGTGCATCATGGCCCCTGTTGCGGCGCCGCGCCATGCCCCCGGCCAGCGGTGAGAGGGAAAGAGTAAAGCCGTTCTTCCCCAAGAAGAAAGGCGCGCCCGCCTTGCGGGAAAAGCCTGGCAATGGCGGGATCGGTCACACAAAGCCCGCCCGTGAAGGCGCCAAAGGCCGGCATCACCACGCGGCGCGGGTTGGCGACAAAACAGGGGCGGGAGATGCCGCCCGCACGCGTCGGCGCTGTCGCCTTCGGGTGGAAATGCCCAGCGATTTCCGGCGGCGCCTGGCGGGAGAAGGGGCTTGGGATATGGCGAAAGGTGATCGGCCCCTGGCGCCATTCGGCAAAGGTCTCACCGGGCAGATCGCAGGGCGGCGCAGGGTCGTGATTGCCGAGCACCCAGATGGGCTCTAGCCCTTCCAGCAGCTTAAGCAGCGCGGCGCGATCTGCGGGCGAAAGGCGCGCAGCCCCCTCCGCATCATGGAAACTGTCGCCCAGAAACACCAAGCGCTTCGGGCCATAGCGCCGGATCAGCAGCGCGAGCCGTGCGAGGGTTTCGCGCGTATCATAGGGCGGCAGGAAATAGCCGGCGCGGGCAAAAGCACTCGCCTTTTCCAGATGTAGATCCGCCACACAGAGCAGCTTCTGCGCCGGCCAATGCAAAACGCCAGCGGGGTCAAGCATGACACGCTCTGCCCCCAAATGTAGAGGTGCGGCGTTCATGAGGCGCGCCTTGGGGCGGAACGGATAAAGCGCGACCGCCGTGCCTCACGCGGTTTGGCCCGTGCCGAGGCGCCACGCGTGATAATGCCATCCGTCACATCGGCGAGCGTTTCGCCAAACTCCTCCGCGCCATCGGTCGCTTCACTGACCAACGCAGCGGCTTCCGCGAGCAAGGCATCCTCCGCTCCGCCGGCCACCCATTCGCGACCTTCCTCGATCAAAGCGGGCACAGCAAGTGGCGAGACACGTGAAAGCGCCCGATGCGTGATGCGCCCCTGAATGCGCGTGAGAAGGGAAGCGATGCGCGCCACATCCGTGAGGCCCCGCGCGGCTTCTTCGCGCGTTGCACGCAGCAGAATATGATCCGGTTCATGTCGGCGCAGCACATCATAAATCAAATCTGCATTCATCGTCATTTGCCGGCCGGATTTCTCCGCCCCCGGATGGTGTTTTTCCAGCAAGCCCGCAATGGTCGCAATATTGCGGAAACTCCGCCGCAGCATGGAAGATTCCGCAAGCCATTCCTCCATTTCATCGCCCAATATGTCTTCGGCGAATAGTCTTTCAACGCCGGTTGGTTCAAAGGCGGACCAGATCGCCAGCACATAATCCGTACCGACATAGCCAAGCGGCCCCATGCCGAGGCGTTCCATGCGCTTCGTCACCAAAAGCCCGAGCGTTTGATGCGCCAAGCGGCCTTCAAAAGTATAGGCGACCAGAAACCAGCGCCCGCCGCGCGGGAAGGTTTCAACCAAAAGCCCATCGCGCGGCGGCAATTCGCTCCGCAGGCTTTGCAGCTTCAGCCATTCCTGCACCGGTGCGGGCAGATGCGCCCAGCGCGACGGGTCATGCAAAATCGCGCGCACGCGCGCGGCAAGCCAGGTGGTAAGCGGCATGCGGCTGCCGGCATAAACCGGCACGCGCGGTTCATCGCCACCGCCGGGGCTGACAATCACCGCCGCCGGGTCAAGCCTTTCATAGCGCACCACCTGCCCGGCAAACAGAAAGCAATCGCCGACCGCGAGCGTGGAGACGAACCATTCCTCCACCTCACCTAAGGTGCCGCCACCGCGCAGCCGCACCTTGATCATCGGGGTTTCGACAATAGTGCCAAGGTTCAGGCGGAATTGCCGCGCCACACGCGCATCGCGGATATGCAGCCGCCCTTCGGAATCGCGAAACAGGCGGCGAAAACGCTCATAGGCCGCCAAAGCATAGCCGCCATCTTCGACAAAGCGTACCACATCATCGAAATCACGCCGCGTCAGCGCGGCATAGGGCGCGGCGCGAATCACCTCGGCATAGAGTTCATCCGGATGAAACGGCGCGTGGCACGCCATGGCGAGCACATGCTGCGCCAACACATCAAGCCCGCCGGGGCGTGGCGGGTCGCCATCCAATTCGCCGGCCGACGCGGCTTCCATGGCAGCGACGCATTCAATCACCTCAAACCGATTGGCCGGCACCAGCACGGCGCGCGAAGGTTCATCCATGCGGTGATTGGCGCGGCCCACGCGCTGCAATAGCCGCGCGACACCTTTGGGCGCGCCGATCTGGATCACCTGATCCACATCCCCCCAATCAATGCCGAGATCGAGTGAGGCAGTGGCGACCACGGCGCGCAGCTTGCCCGCCGCCATGGCCGCTTCCACCTTGCGGCGCTGGTCAATTTCGAGGCTGCCGTGATGAAGCGCGATCGGCAGCGAAGCCTCATTCAATCGCCACAATGCAGCGAAGCAAAGCTCTGCCTGGGCACGCGTATTGACGAACACAATGGTGACGCGTGCTGCTTCGATGCGCTGATAGACCTCCGGCATCGAAGCAAGGCCCATATGCCCGCCCCAGGGCAAATGGCCTTCGGGTAATTGCAGATCAAATACCGGCGCGGCGCCGCCTTCCGCCGTGACCAGCCGCACCGATTTCGCCCGCGCATCCGGCGCCAGCCAGGCGCGCAAGGCGTCCGGTATGGCCACGGTTGCAGAAAGCCCGATGCGTTTGGCACCGGGCGCCAGCACGGCAAGGCGAGACAGGCACAGCGCCAATTGATCGCCGCGCTTGGTGCCGGCCAGGGCATGAATTTCATCAATGATGATGCCGCCAAGCCCGGCGAAGAATTCGGCGGCGTCCGGCTGAGACAGCAACAGCGTCAGGCTTTCCGGCGTGGTCAGCAGGATATGCGGTGGTGCCGCGCGTTGCCGCGCGCGGCGATTGGCCGGCGTATCGCCGGTGCGGGTTTCCACGCGAATGGGCAGCGCCATATCGCCAATCGGCGCCATCAGATTGCGCGCGATATCCACCGCGAGTGCCTTCAAGGGCGAGATGTACAGCGTGTGCAAGCCTTCTCGCGGCGTGGCGGCCAAATCCATCAGCGTCGGCAAAAACCCCGCCAGCGTCTTGCCGCCGCCGGTTGGTGCCACCAGCAGCGTGTGCTCCCCGCCCGCCACGGCTTCCAGAACGCCAAGCTGATGCGGGCGCGGCTGCCAGCCACGCGCCGCAAACCAACCGGCAAAAGGTTCTGGTAATGTTCGCATTCAGCGCTATCTATGGCGTGACAAGCCGCCGACGCAAGACCGGAACCGCATGGCCTTTACCACCGCCCCCCATCCCGAGACCTGGCTGAAAGTCACCCCATCCGGGCTATTGTGCGAACCGGGCGGGTTTTTCATTGACCCGCTCCGCGCCGTGGATCGTGCCGTGATCAGCCATGGCCATTCGGATCATGCGCGCCCCGGCCATGCGGCCGTGCTGGCGACGCCCGAGACACTCGCCATCATGACCGCGCGCTTGGGTGAAGGCCGCGCGGGCACCACGCAACAGGCGCTGCGCTATGGGGAGGTGATCACCATCAATGGCGTGAAGCTTTGGCTGCGGCCGGCGGGGCATGTACTGGGCTCGGCGCAGGTGGCGCTGGAATGGCAGGGCAGTCGCGTGGTGGTTTCTGGCGATTACAAGCGCCGCGCCGATCCAAGCTGCGCCGCCTTTGAAGTTGAGCGCTGCGATGTTTTCATCACGGAAGCGACCTTCGCGTTGCCGGTATTCCGTCACCCCGATGCGATGGGAGAGATTGCGCGGCTGTTGCGCTCGGCAGCGCTATTCCCGGAACGCACCCATGTGATTGGCTGCTACGCGCTTGGCAAATGCCAGCGCCTGATCCGTATGTTGCGCGAAGCGGGTTATGATCGCCCGATACATTTGCATGGCGCGCATCAGGGGCTTTGCGCTGTCTATGAGGAATTGGGCGTGGCCCTCGGCCCGCTGCTGCCCGCGACGGTGGCGCGCAAGGATGCGCTGAAGGGCGCGATTGTGTTGGCGCCGCCTTCCGCCATTGCCGATCGCTGGGCGCGGCGGCTCGCGGAACCTGTGGTCGCGAATGCCTCGGGCTGGATGGGTGTGCGGCAACGCGCGCGCCAGGGGGGCGTGGAATTGCCGCTGGTGATTTCCGATCACGCCGATTGGGATGAGCTGCTGGCAACTTGCGAGCAGACCGGCGCGCAGGAGGTTTGGGTGACGCATGGGCGCGAAGATGCGCTGATCCATGCGCTTGGGCTGCAAGGGATCAGGGGCCGCGCGCTGAACTTGGTTGGGCGCGGTGAGGAAGATGAGGAGGCAGCCGCGTGAACAGGACGATCACTGTGGTTCTTTCAAACGCTTCGCCAATTTGCGGCGTGCGAGCCAGCGGCGCAGCCCCCCGCCACCCAGGATCATCTTTGTGCAGGTGGTACGAATTTGCCAGGGCAGGTTAAGGAGCTTGTCATAATGCGCTTCAAGCCGCTGCTGCGCCTGATGGAAGCTGGCATCCACCTTCCCCGGACTCAAATGGCGCAGATGGAAATCAATCACCCAGGCGCTGCGCCCGGCGCAACGCGCTTGCAGGCACATATCCGTCCCATAAAGATGAAAGCCGGAACCCGCTGCCGAAACGCTGACCAACGCATCGCGACGGATGATGATGAAATTCTCATCCAGGCTGACCACGCGCGCGGGAAATGCGCTGCGGCGCTGGTCTTCGCCATGCGGATCGGAAATGCGGATCGCAAGGCTGCCATCCGCCATGGCCCCGGCATTGCCCGCCAGCGCCCAATCCGCATCCAGCGCATCAAGCGCCGCAAGGCGGGCGCGGAGGGTTGCGATATCATCAGCCAGCAGCCGGATATCCTGATGGCAAAGGATCACATAAGTGCCGTGTGCCAGGCTCAAGAAACGCCTGATACCCTGAAAAGCGTCCCATTGATCGCCCTTGCTATTGTCCAGGTAAAGAAATTCGGCCTTGTCGGGCGTGAAGCCGCGCGCCGCAAAACTTTCCAGCATGGCCGCATATTCCGCATGGCGCGTGACCAGCGTGCAAATGCTGAACAGCGGCCCGGCAAGGGCTTGGCCGGCATCTGTCGGGTGCTGCGCGGGAATCATGGGATCAGAATCGGGCCTCGAACGGAATTGCGCAAGGTCAGCCTGCGCCGGGCAGCACCATGAGCCTGCCCGCCTTCGCTGAATTGCTGGAAAGGCTGGTCTTTTCCCCTGGCCGCAACGCCAAGCTGGCGCTGCTTGGCCAATGGTTTGCCAGGCAGCCAGACCCTGAACGCGGCCTTGGCCTGGCCGCAATTACGGAAAGCCTGAAGCTCGCCACCGCCAAACCGGCGATGCTGCGAGAGATCACCATGGCGCGGGTGGACCCCGAACTGTTCCGGCTTTCCTATGATTATGTCGGTGATCTCGCAGAAACCATTGCGCTGATCTGGCCGAAACGCGCCGGCGTGAATGCGCCGCCGCCCGCACTTTCCGATATCATCGGCGCGCTGGAAACCACGCCAAAGTCCGATGTGCCGGCACTGATTGCGGGCTGGCTTGATACACTCGATGCCAGCGGGCGGCTCGCGCTGATCAAGCTGCTGACGGGCGGGTTGCGTGTTGGGGTTTCCGCCCGCTTGGCGCGCGTGGCCTTGGCCGAATGGTCCGGCACGGCGGTGGAGGCGATTGAGGAAGCCTGGCACGCCATCCCCGCGCCCTATCAGCCGCTTTTTGCCTGGCTGGAAGGCCGCGCGCCGCAGCCTGACCCTCAGGCCGCCCCCATCTTCCGGCCCTTGATGCTGGCGCATCCCTTGGAAGACGCCGATCTAGCCGCACTTGATCCGGCTGCCTATTGCGCGGAATGGAAATGGGACGGCATTCGCGTCCAAGTCACCTCAGGGCCCGGTGGTGCAAGGCTCTGGAGCCGCGGGGCCGAAGATATCTCGGCAAGCTTCCCCGAAATCATCGCAGCGCTTGATTTCCACGCCGTGCTGGATGGCGAATTGCTGGTGCTACGGGATGGCGAAGTGGCACCCTTTGCCGAGTTGCAGCAAAGGCTGAACCGCAAAAGCGTCACCGCCAAGATGCAGCGCGATTACCCGGTGGCGATCAGGCTTTATGATATGTTGTATGAGGGGGCTGAGGATTTGCGCCCCCTGCCGTTCGCGGCGCGGCGTGCGCGGCTGGAAACCTGGCATCAGCGCCAGCAACCGCAACGGATGGATCTTTCCGCACTCATTCCCTTCAGCCAGATCAGTGATTTGCAAGGCCTGCGCGATGGCGCGCGGGATGCGGCGATTGAAGGGCTCATGCTGAAGCGCGCTGATGGTCCCTATCTGCCGGGGCGCGTGAAGGGGCAGTGGTGGAAATGGAAACGCGCGCCGCTCACGCTTGATACGGTGTTGATGTATGCGCAGCGCGGCCATGGCAAGCGCAGCAGCTTCTATTCGGATTACACCTTCGGCGTCTGGCGCGACGACGGCGAATTGGTGCCGATCGGCAAAGCCTATTCCGGCTATACGGATGAGGAATTGGCTTGGCTTGATCGCTGGATCCGCAACCACACGGTGGATCGCTTCGGCCCCGTGCGGGAAGTGGAAAAGGAATTGGTGCTGGAAGTGGCTTTCGATGCCGCGCAGCGCAGCAGCCGGCATAAATCGGGCGTGGCGCTCCGCTTTCCGCGCATTGCACGCATCAGGCGCGACAAGCCGGCCGAGGAAGCGGATCGGCTGGAGGCCGTGCTCGCGCTGATCTCGGATGGCGCTTCGGCTATTCGATCTTGAGGCCGGTTTCGCGGATCAATTGCCGGACCAATTCCCGGTCCTTCCTGATACGGTCACCGAAAGCCTCGGCGCTTTCCGTGACCACATCATTGCCGGAAGCGGCCAGCCTTTGGCGGGTTGGTTCATCTGTAGTGGCGTGGTGCAAGGCGGCTTCCAACCGGGCGCGGATTGGCCCGGGTGTTGCGGCTGGCGCGAATAGCCCGTTCCAGCTTGTCAGATCAAAACCGGGAAAGCCGCTTTCGGCCAGGGTCGGCAAATGGGCCAGGGTGCCGCGACGCTCTCCGCTCGTTAACGCAATGCCACGGGCGCGGTCGGTCTGTATCACTGGGACGAAGCTATTGGCCGTGCCGATGGCGCCATCAATATTGCCGGCAGCGACATCGCGCGCAGATTCAGCACCGCCGCGATAGGCGACATGTTCCATCTTGATGCCTGCGCGCATTTCCAAAAGCGCGCCAGCCAAATGGCCGATGGTACCAATGCCAGGCGTGCCATAGGTGAAGCCGGACCACGCCTTCACGGATGCGATGAATTCCGCGACATTGCGCGCGGGATAATCGCGCTTCGTCACCAGCACATAGGGCAGCGCTACCGCTTGGCCGATTGGCACAAAGGCGGTTTCATAATCAAAGGGGAGGCCGCGATGGATCAGCGGCGCAACCGCAAAGGCAAAGCTTTCAAAGAACAGCGTATAACCATCAGCCGGCGCATTCGCGACGATGCCAGCACCAATCGTCCCACCACCGCCACTGCGATTTTCCACAATGATATTCTGGCCAAGGAATTCCGACATGCGCGGGATCAAAAGGCGCATCACCGTATCGGACTGGCCACCAGGCGCGTAGGGCACTACGACGCGAATGGGCCGCGCCGGGAAATCCTGCGCGCGGGCCAGGCTGGGGGAGGCCAAAAGGCCGGTTGCAAGCAATAGCGAACGGCGCTGCATGTTCATCCCCCCTCAGCCGGCGGCACGGTTCCGGGCCGTGGCGTGATCGGCAAAAGCTTGTCAAGGCCAGTCATTTTTTCAAACAACGCTGCCACCTGCAAGGCGCGCGCATCCTGCCGCGGTGGCGCCACAATATGCAGCCCAACGGGCCGGCCATATTGATCAAAGCCGCAAGGCACCGCGACAGCGGGGCAACCCGCGAGTGTCGCAAAGGCATTGATCAAAGACCCGCCCATGTAGTTTTCGAGCTTCTTGCCACCAATGCTCTCCGGCGCGCGCAGCATCACATCGAAGGCGGGTGTCGCCGCCCCAGGTGTGATCAGCACATCATAGCGCTTGAACAGATCGCGCATGCTGATGAAAAAGCGCCGGCGTTCATGTTCCGCCCAAGCCAGGCGCGATGCAGTTTCCTTCAGACCGCGTTCGGTTTGCCAGATGATGTCCGGCTTGATCTTGTCCCGATGCTCCTGCAGCATTTTTTCGCGGTCTATGACAAAATGCTGGCTGCGCAGCACAAGAAAGGCTTCGTTCAAATCGCCAATGTCGGGATGGGCTTCTTCCACTACGGCGCCAAGCGCTTCAAAGCGGCGCACTTCGCGCGCGCAAATTGCCTCAGTCTCCCGGTCCATCGCAAGCGCGCCGCCGAAACGTGCGGTGAAGGCAATGCGCTTCGGTGCCTCAGCCTCTGCTGCCGCAACCGCTGCCACATAGGGGCGCGCGGGCGCTTCCCAGGTCAGCGGATCGGCCAAATCCCAGCCCGCCATGGCGTCCAGAAACAGCGCCAGATCGGGAATATTTCGGGCCATCGGTCCCTGCACGGATAATGGCGAATAGAGATCATCCGCCGTCCCCCGGCTGACCCGCCCGGGTGAAGGGCGCAGCCCCACTACAGAACAGTACGTCGCGGGGCGGCGCAAAGACCCACCATGATCCGACCCATGCGCCAACCAAACCTGCCCTGTCGCCAAGGCAACAGCCCCGCCGCCGGTAGAACCGCCGCAGGTGAGCGACGTATTCCAAGGATTGCGCGTGCGCCCGAACACCTCATTGAAGGTAGAACCGCCGGCGCCGAATTCAGGTGTATTGGATTTGGCAATCACAATGCCGCCCTTGCGTTCGATGCGTTCCACCAGGGGATGGCTTTCGCGCGGCACGTAATCGGCGAAGATCGGGCTGCCATAGGTGGTGCGCACGCCAGCCACTTCCGCGAGATCCTTGATGGCAACAGGAATGCCGCCAAGCCAACCGGCTTCATGTTCCGCGTCGCGGCGCTGGCCCGCCATCAGCGCGCGGGCATGGTCGCGCGCACGATTGAGGCAAAGTGTGGGGAGCGCATTTACCGAGCCATCCACCGCGGCAATGCGCGCCTCGGCAGCGTCAATCAGGTCAAGCGGCGTGATATCGCGCGCTTTCAGCCGGGCGGCGGCTTCCGTTGCTGTCAGGCGGATCAGTTCTTCAGACATATGGCTTTCCCCTCATCATCAGGCAGGCTATCAGACATTCCGAATAGGAGAAGACCCGGCATGTATAATCCGCCCTTGTTCCGCGAAGAACGCCCTGAAATCCTGCACGCCATTCTGCGTGAGGCGCGGCTGGCCATTCTGGTAAGCGCAGGGGCGGATGGCTTGCCGGAAGCAACCCATTTGCCGTTACAATTTGCGGCTGATGAAGGGCCGCAGGGTACGCTCTATGGGCACCTGGCCCGCGCCAATCCTCACTGGCGCGCGCTTGCCACATCTGGCCGCGCGCGCGCCATTTTCATGGGGCCGGAGGCTTATGTCTCGCCGTCCTTTTATGCCTCCAAGAAAGAGCATGGAAAGGTCGTGCCGACATGGAACTACGTTGCCGTGCATGCCATCGGCGCGGTTGAGGTGTTCGAGGATGCTACGCGGTTGCATGCGCTGGTGGATCGGCTGACCAATCACCACGAAGCACCGCGCGCTGAGCCCTGGGCAGTGGACGATGCTCCGGAGGATTTCATTGCCTCCCAGCTCAAGGGCATTGTGGGGCTGCGCATGGAAATCGCAACGCTGATCGGCAAACGCAAACTCAGCCAGAACCGGCCGGAACAGGATAGGCATGGCGTCGTGGAAGGCTTGGCGGGCAGCGAGGATGCCAAGGACCGCGATGTGGCTGCGCTGATGCAGCGGGGCTGATGGGGGTTTCCATATTCTATTTTTTCGAAGTTGCAGGATAAGGCGGCCTTAGCGCCCTTAGATTGCAACGGGCCGCTACCTCTTATAGGCTTCCTCAAGAAGCATCCTTGAGCGATGCCACACCACCATCAGGCTGCGGCCTGATGTGGGATTGGGAGATTGTTTGTTATGAAAGCCGCGCCAAGCACGCAGATTCCAGGCGTTTATCATCGCCGTGTTGGGGAGATTATTGTCACCGCCATCAGCGATGGCTTCCTTGATGGCAACCTGGAAGTGCTGCGCAACATCACCGAAGATGAAGCACGCCAAATCCTGACGGCGAATTTCCGCCCCGCGCGTCGGACGGCGGTGAATGCCTTCCTTATCTGGTCTGCGGGGCGGCTTGCCCTGATCGAGACCGGTTGCGGTACTTACATGCAGCCAAGTTCCGGCAAAATCTTGACTAATCTGAATGCGCTTGGCGTTGATCCCGCCGATATCGAAGTGGTGATGCTGACGCATATGCATCCTGATCATTCCGCTGGCCTCACGGATGTGGCAACCGGCCTCACGCATTACCCCAATGCCGAATTAGTCATGCATGAAAACGAGCCGAAGCATTGGTTTGATGATGGCGCTATGGCCAAGGGCACGGAGCGTGAAAAGAAGCTGTTCTTCCAGGCCGGGCGCGAACAGGTGCTGCCGTATAAGGACCGGTGGCGGTTGTTCCAGAAAGGTGAGGTCTTCCCTGGCGTGACTGCGATGCCGTTCCATGGCCATACGCCAGGCCATTCCGGCTATCTGGTTGCGTCCGGTCAGGACCAATTGCTGATCTGGGGCGATATTGTGCATGTGCCGGAAGTGCAAACCGCGCGCCCGGAAGTCTGCATGGCATTCGATACCGATACCAAGGCGGCGGAAGCAACGCGCAGGCGCGTCTTTGATATGGTCGCGGCCGACAGGCTTTTGGTCACGGGGATGCATTTGCATTTCCCGGGTTTCTCGCATCTGGTGCCGCGCGGCAGCGGGTATCAGCTGTTACCCGCTGCCTGGGAACAGCAGATTTAACGGACGGAGGCTGCCATGAACGCTTCCGATCGCTTGCGCCAACGCCTCAAGGCCGGTGGCATCATCGCTGCCCCAGGCGCGCCCGATAGCCTGACCGCGCGGCTGATTGAACAGGCGGGGTTTGAGGCGATTTACATGACCGGCTTCGGCGCCACGGCGTCTCGGCTGGGTCGGCCCGATATTGGGTTGCTGACGCAGACGGAAATGACCACGCATGCACGGGATATGGCGCGCGCGGTGACAATTCCGATCATTGCCGATGCGGATACGGGCTATGGTGGCCCGGCCAATATCGCGCGCACGATTGAAGAATATGCGCAGGCCGGCGTCGCCGCGATCCATCTGGAGGACCAGGTGGCGCCGAAGCGTTGCGGGCAATTGGCCGGCATCAGGCTGATCCCGGCGGAAGAGAATGTCCTGCGCCTGCAATGCGCCATTGCGGCCCGCCCCGCGAACGGGCCACTGATTATTGGGCGGACCGATGCCATGCCGGCGACTGGCCCGGAAGAAGCCGTGCGCCGCGCGCTGATGTATCAGGATGCCGGGGTTGATCTGGTATTCGTCGATGGCATCAAGAAAATCTCAGAGGTCGAGATTGTGGCGCGGCAGGTGCCTGGCCCCAAGGTTGTCAGCATTGTGGATGGCAATGAAACCACCGCGCTGACAGTGCGGGATCTGGAACAGATGGGTTTCGCTGTCGTGTTCTATGCGGTGACGGCGCTGTTCACCGCCGCGCGTGCGGTAGCTGATGCGCTTGCCGTATTGAAGCGTGATGGCACGCCAGCCAAGGCAGCGGGTGCCATGATGAGCTATGCGGAATTCAGCGCCCTGGTTGATCTGCCGCGCTTTCAGGCGTTGGATGAAACCTACGGCTAACCCGCGTCTCGGGGAAAGGAAGTCTATCATGCAATTCGGTCGTTTGGGCGTTTGGTGTTCCACGGATCGGCTGGATGCGGCGACCTTGCGCGCGCTGCTGAACCGCGTGGAAGACCTGGGCTATGGCAGCTTCTGGTATCCGGAATCGCGCGGTTATGAATCCATGGCGCTGGCGGGGTTTTTGCTGGCAAACAGCAAGAAGCTTATTGTTGGTAGCTCGATTGCGAATATCTATGCGCGTGATGCCTTCACCGCGCGCCGGGGCCTCGCGACGCTGAATGCGCTGCATGGCGGGCGTTTCGCGCTTGGGCTTGGTGTCAGCCATATCCCGATGGTGGAAGGCTTGCGCGGCCATCGCTATGAAAAACCCATCCCTGCCATGCGCGGCTATTTGGAAGGTTTGCGCAAGGCGGGCGGTGATGTGTTGGAAGGGCCGGTGCTGCTGGCAGCGCTTGGGCCGAAAATGCTGGCACTTTCTGGCAGCGCGGCGGAAGGCGCTGTGCCTTACAACGTAACACCCGAACATACTGCCCAGGCCGCGGCCATTCTGGGTCCTGGCAAGGTGCTCGCGGTGGAACAGAAGGTATGCATCGAAACCGATCCGGTGCGTGCGCGCGCGCTCGGGCGGCGCGAATTGTCACGCTATATGACGCTGCCGAATTACGTGAATAACTGGCTGCGGCTTGGTTTTAGTGAAGCGGAGCTCGCCAATGGTGGTAGTGATCGTTTCATTGATGCGATGGTGCTGCATGGCGATGCCGCGACCGTGAAGGCAGGCTTGCGCGCGCATTTCACCGCGGGTGCCACGCATGTTTGCATCCAGCCGGTGACAGAAGATGGCGATGTTGCGCATCGGGATGCGATGCTTGCGGCACTCGCAGATACGTGATGGCCATGTTGAAACTTGGTTATAAGGCATCTGCCGAACAATTCGCGCCAGCGCAATTGCTGGAATTTGGTGTATTGGCTGAGGAGATGGGCTTCGATAGCTGCTTCATCTCGGACCATTTCCAGCCCTGGAAACACACGGGCGGCCATGCGCCGAATTCGCTGGTGTGGCTTGGCGCGCTTGGGGCGCGCACGCAAAGGCTTGTAATGGGCACCAGTGTCCTGACGCCAACCTTTCGCTACCATCCTTCCATTGTGGCGCAGGCTTTCGGCACTTTGGGCGCGATGTTTCCGGGCCGCGTCATTCTTGGCATCGGCACTGGTGAGGGCTTGAATGAGGTGCCTTCCACCGGCCAACCCTGGCCGGAATTCAAGGAACGCTTCGCCCGTATGCGTGAAGCCGTGCAATTGATGCGCAAGCTTTGGACCGAAGAACGCGTGAGTTTCGAGGGGCAATATTACCGCACCGAACACGCAACGATTTATGATCGGCCCGAAACCCCTGTGCCGATTTATGTTGCGGCTGCCGGTGCCATGGTTGCGAAGTATGCTGGCCGTGGCGGTGATGGTTTCATCTGCACCAGCGGCAAGAAGCCGGACCTTTACACTGAAACCCTGCTGCCGAATGTTCTCGCAGGTCTGGAAGCCGCAGCAACGCCCAAGCCCGACTATGATCGGATGATCGAAGTGAAGGTTTCCTTCGATACGGACAGGCAGCGTGCCTTGGAAGACACGCGCCATTGGGCGGCGCTGGCGCTTTCGGCCGAAGAAAAAATGTCGGTGGAAGACCCGGTGGAAATGGAGCGCCTTGCCGATGCGCTGCCGCTTGAACGCGCGGCGAGCCGTTGGATCGTCTCCAACGATCCGGAAGAGCATGTGGAGCGTATTGGCTATTATGTCAGCCTCGGCTTCCGACATTTGGTGTTTCATGCGCCGGGGCCGGATCAGGCGCGGTTCTTGCGCCTCTATGGGGAGCAGGTGCTGCCACTGCTGCGCCGCCGCTTCACTTGAAGGCCACGCTGCAGCTTTTTGCGCTGCCTGGCCTGCCCATGGTGCAGGCAGGCGATGATCTGGCAGGTTTGCTTTCGGCTGCCATGGCGCGCGCTGGCCTTATGCCACAACAGGGCGATGTGCTGGCGGTTGCGCAGAAAATCGTGAGCAAGGCGGAAGGGCGGAGTGTAGCGCTGGCGTCTGTGCAGCCATCAGCCGTAGCGCGCGAACTTGCTGCGCAAACCGGCAAGGATGCGCGTTTGGTGGAGTTGATCATTTCTGAAGCGAAACACATCGTGCGTGCGCGGCCAAACCTGATTATCGTCAAGCATCGGCTGGGCTTTGTCATGGCCAATGCCGGCATTGACCAATCCAATATCGGCGCTGATGGCCATGCGCTGCTTCTGCCGCGCGATCCAGATGCGAGTGCGGCGGCGCTCGCCGCGCGGCTTGGTTTGCCTGTGGTGATCACGGATAGTTTTGGCCGCGCCTGGCGTCGTGGCACGGTCGGCGTGGCAATCGGTTCGGCGGGCTTGCCGGCATTGTGCGATTTGCGTGGCCAGCCCGATTTATTTGGCCGTACGCTGATGGTGAGTATCACCGGCTTCGCCGATGAAATTGCGGCAGCGGCGGGCCTTGTGATGGGGCAAGGTGCTGAGGGGCAGCCTGCTGTGTTGTTGCGTGGGTTGTCTTGGTCAGGCGCGGAAAACCCTGCTGCCGATTTGCTACGCCCCGCGCAGGAGGATCTTTTCCCGTGATCATCGCGCTTTCCGGCGGCATTGGTGGGGCGAAGTTGGCACTTGGTCTTGCGCGTGTTTTGCCGCCGGAGGAATTGCTGATCATCGCCAATACCGGTGATGATTTCAAACATTTCGGCCTCACGATTTGTCCGGATACGGATACGCTGCTCTATACGCTGGCGGGTTTGGATAATCCCCAGCTTGGCTGGGGGCGCGCGGATGAAAGCTGGGCTTTTATGGAAACCCTGGCCGCGCTTGGTGGG
Organism: Roseomonas sp.; assembly: GCA_020249465.1. Lineage (GTDB taxonomy): Bacteria > Pseudomonadota > Alphaproteobacteria > Acetobacterales > Acetobacteraceae > Neoroseomonas. Next base: position 36,779 of record JADCFP010000023.1, read on the forward strand.
GCGGATTGGTTTCGCCTGGGTGATCGCGATTTGGCGCTGCATGTGCTGCGGAGCCATCGGCTGCGCGGTGGCGAAACACTTTCGGCGATTACGGATGATGTTCGCAGGCGCTTCGGCATTGGCCCACGCATCCTGCCCATGAGTGATGATCCGGTGCGCACACAAATCCGTACAGATCAGGGCTGGCTTGATTTTCAGGATTGGTTTGTTCGGTTGCGCACTGAACCCTTGGCGCGGGCCGTGAAATTCGCTGGTGTTGAACAGGCGCACCCACAACCTGCATTGCTGGAAGCGTTGCGCGCGAAGCCTCGCGGTATCGTGATTTGCCCGAGCAATCCCTTCATCAGCATCGAACCCATTCTGGCCGTGCCGGGATTGAGCGAGGCCATCAAGGCGTCAGGCGCGCCGGTGGTGGCGGTATCGCCCATCATTGCTGGCCAAGCGGTGAAGGGGCCAACGGCGCGCATGTTTGAAGCGCTTGGTGTGGCGCCAAGTGCTGGCGCTGTGGCCGCACGCTATGGTGATTTGCTGCAAGGCTTCGTGATGGAACATGGCGATGACGCTGTGGGCATCGTGCCGCGCGTATTTTATGCAGCAACCCTGATGCGCGATCTGGCGGACAAGATCGCGCTGGCGCGGCAGGTGCTGGCGGCGATTGACGCGCTCAGATGAAGCCTTGGGTCATTCTGCCGGTGAAGGAAATGGTGGGGGCAAAGCAGCGCCTCGCAGCCTTGCTGTCACCGGCGGAACGCATCGCGCTGATGCAGGTGATGCTGCGCGATGTGCTGACGGCTCTATCTACCGCGCAAGGCTTGGCTGGTGTTGCGTTGGTGACGCTTGATCCTTGGGCGCAGGCGCTTGCGCGGGAATATGGCGCGCGGATCATCACGGAAGGCGCGCGGGCAGGGCATACCGGCGCGGTGAAAGCGGCGGCGTCAGTGCTACAGGCGGAAGGTGTTGCGGCGATCCTGACCTTGCCAGGTGATATTCCCGCTGTGAAAACGCCAGAGGTTGAGGCGCTGATTACAGCCGCAAGCGCCGCGCCCTCCTTTATCATAGCGCCCGCGCATGATGAGCAGGGTTCGAATGCCATCCTGATGTCACCACCCGATGCGGTGAAGCTACGGTTTGGCGAGGATAGCTATTTCCCGCATCTGGCTGCCTCGCGCGCAGCCGGCATCACGCCACAGATTCTGCGCCTGCCGGGTATTGCGATGGATATTGATCATCCTACCGATATCGCGCGCTTTGCCGGCATTCCCGAAGCCAAGGCTACGCAAACGCTGCTTTGGTTGCAGCAGAACGGTATTTTGAAGCGCGTCGCCTAGTCGCCTGCCAATAACAGACGCTTGCGCGGCGCCGTCTGCACCATGGGCAAAAGCGGCGCGGCGCGGCGCGAAGCATCTTCGCGTTCGTGCGTAACGGTGCCATAGGTGGTGCTGCGCTGCATCGGCTGCCGGCCGATCGAAAGGATCAGGCGTTCCATTGCCTCGGGCGGGAATTCCTGACCATGTTCTGTGCCAGCGGCGCGGCTGATGCTTTCATTCATCAGCGTGCCACCCAGATCATTCGCGCCCGCCTGCAAGGCCATGGCGGCACCTTCGGGGCCCATCTTTACCCAGCTTGTCTGGATATTCGTGAAATGCGGATGAAGCACCAAGCGCGCAACGCTGTGCATCAGCAGTGCCTCACGGAAACTGGGGCCGCGGCGCGCCAGGCCGCGCAGATACATGGGCGCTTCCATATGCACGAAGGGCAAGGGTACGAATTCGGTGAAGCCGCCGGTTTCTGCTTGCAAATCGCGCAGAACCAGCAAATGCCGCGCCCAATGCAAGGGCACTTCCACATGGCCGAACATGATGGTCGCGGTACTGCGCAGCCCAAGCCCATGCGCGGCACGCATCACCGCCTGCCATTCCGCCGTATTCACCTTATCCGGGCAGATGATGGCGCGTATCTCATCATCCAGTATCTCCGCAGCGGTGCCCGGCAAAGTGCCAAGCCCGGCATTGCTCAGCCGTGCCAAAAACGCTGAAAGCGAAAGCCCGAGCGTGCGCGCGCCCTGATGGATTTCAAGCGCCGAGAAGGCATGGATATGCATACCCGGCACGGCCTGCTTGATGGCGCGGCAAATCGCCTCATAGGTGGCGCCGGTATAATTGGGGTGGATGCCACCTTGCAGGCAGACTTCTGTCGCACCGCGCGCCCAGGCTTCCTTGGCACGGCGGATGATTTCCGCGTGATCAAGATCATAGGCCGGGCCGCGCAGGGCTTCATGCGTCTTGCCCTTGCTGAAGGCGCAGAAGCTGCATCGATAGCTACAGATATTTGTGTAATTGATGTTGCGATTGACAACATAACGCACGGTATCACCCGCAACTGCCTGACGCAGCCGATCAGCCGCCGCCATGACATGCGCCTGATCCGTATCCCGCGCGGCAAACAGCGTTTCGATGGCGGGCGCATCCAGCCTTTCACCCTGAGCGGCGCGTTCCACCAAGGCTGACAGCGTTGCGTCAGTCGCAGCCAGTAGCGGCGCGGCCAGGCGTGGCGGCGTCAGTGCGCCAGGGGACCAACCATCGCCGCGCGCGAAGCCGGCAGCGTCACTCGCCCGCAGCAATGCGGTTGCAATCCGTGGCGCAAACCAATCACGCGGGGCGCGCAAATAGGCAGGATAGGCCGGCAGGCGCTGTACCAGTACCTTGCCCATGGTCGCGGTTTTGGCAGCCAGTGTCGCAATCGCGGGCCAGGGCGCTTCCGGATTCACATGGTCCGGCGTCACCGGCGAAATACCGCCCCAATCATTGATCCCGGCGGCGATTAGTTGCGGATAGGTGCCGGGTGAAAGATTGGGCGGCGCCTGGATATTCGCCTCAGCACCCAGAATGATGCGCGCTGAGGCGATGGTCCATAGCAGATCATCCAAATCGGGTTCATCCGCATCTGCGCGTTTGGTGCGCGGCTTCGCACGGAAATTCTGGATGATGACTTCCTGCACATGGCCGTAACGCGCATGGCTTGCTGCGATGGCGCGCAGCGCTTCCAACCGTTCGGCGCGGGTTTCGCCAATCCCGATGAGGATGCCGGTAGTGAAGGGAATCCGCGCCGCGCCAGCGTTGTTCAGCACCTCAAGCCTAATGGCCGGGTGCTTGTCCGGGCTGCCATGATGCACGCCGCCGGGTGCGCAAAGCCTTTCACTGTTACTTTCCAGCATAATGCCTTGGCTGGCGGTCACCGCGCGCAGCGCCAGCAACTCCGCCTTATCCATCACACCGGGATTAGCGTGGGGCAGCAGGCCGGTTTCGCGCAGTACCAGATCACACATCGCAACCAGATATTCGATGGTGCTGGCATGGCCCATTTCCGCCAAAGCCTCACGTGCCTGGCGCCAGCGCAATTCGGGTTTATCGCCCAATGTGAATAGTGCTTCCGTGCAACCGGCCTTGGCGCCGGCGCGCGCAATAGCCAGCACCTCATCCGGCGTCAGATACGCTGCCCGCCCCGCGCGTGGTTTTTCGGCGAAGGTGCAGTAATGGCAGACATCGCGGCAGAGTCTGGTCAGCGGAATGAAAACCTTGCGCGAATAGGACATGACGCGGCCATGTCCGGCATCGCGCAAGGCGGCCGCTTCCGCCATTAGCTCCGCCAGTGGTGTGTTTTCCAGCCTATCCTGCACCCTTGCCATCCTCCTTCCCCTGGCCCCATCGTGTGGGAAGGCCGCGCCAGATGCAATGCGCGGGGATGGGAGGCCCAGCATGCAAATCGGTTTCAACGCCCCAACTGCCGGCCCGCTTGCCTCGCCCGAGGCGATTACCCGGTTGCTCCAGGGCGGGGAGGCCATGGGTTATGCCTATGCCACCTTCAGCGACCATGTGGTGATCCCGACCGATATTCACGCCATCTACCCCTATTCGGATAATGGCGAATTCCCCGCTGGCGCGCGCGGTGCGCGGCATGAACAATTGACCGAGGTGATGTTCGCCGCCGCACGCACCAGCAAGCTGCGGCTGGTGACTTCGGTGATGGTGGTGCCACATCGCCCGGCGGTGCTGACGGCAAAAATCCTGTCCACGATTGATATTTTCTCCAATGGACGGCTCACACTTGGCATTGGCGCGGGCTGGCTGAAGGAGGAGTTTGAGGCGCTCGACGCTCCGGATTTTGCCGCGCGCGGCAAGGTGACGGATGAATATATCCTGGCAGCGCGGGAATTGTGGACCGCGCCCGATCCGCGCTTTCAGGGCGAGTATGTCAGCTTCGACAAGATCAGCTTTGAACCCAAGCCCGTGCAGCCAGGCGGGCCGCCGATTTGGGTGGGGGGCGAAAGCGGTCCGGCGCTCAGGCGCACCGCACGGCTTGGTGATGCCTGGTATCCCATCGGCACGAATCCGGCTTTCCCGCTGGATAGCCTGGCGCGCTACAAGGCCGCGGTTGCCAAGCTGCGTCGCCTGACCGGGGAGGCCGGACGGGACCCTGCCGCGGTTGGGCTTTCGCTCCGCGTACAAAAATTTGGCGCGGAATTGCCCGCGCTTGCCGGCGATGGGGAACGGCATTTGTTCTCCGGCAGTGCGGCGCAGATTGTCGAAGACATCCAGGCCTTACGCGCGCTGGGTGTCAGCGCGATTGATTTCAACTTCCTCGGTTCCACGGTGGAAAAAGTGCTGGGGCAGATGGAAAGCTTTCGCGCGACTGTGATGGAAAGGATCTGAACCATGCGCCTTGGCATGACGCTGGGCATGACCGGCACCATTGATATGGCGCTGGTGCTGGAAGCGGAAAGGCTTGGCTTCACCATGGTCTGGTGCGGCGAAAGCTACGGGACGGATGCGGTGACGCCGATCACCTGGGTGCTGGCGCAAACCACGAAAATCAAGGCTGGTACCGGCATTATGCAAATGCCCGCGCGCAGCCCCGCCTGTGCGGCTTCCACCGCAATGACGCTGCAATCGCTTTCCGGGGATCGTTTTTTATGCGGTGTTGGACCGTCCGGGCCGCAGGTGGTGGAAGGCTGGCATGGCCAGCCCTATGGCAGCCCGATTGTGCGCACGCGCGAATATATTGACATCATGCGCGCCATCATCGCGCGCGAAAGACCCCTGGAATATCAGGGCACGCATTATCGCATCCCCTATGACGGGCCGGATGCCACAGGGCTCGGCAAGCCGCTGAAAAGCATTCTGCACGGCAAGCCGATGCGTTTTTATTGCGCTTCCATCACGCCGGGCGGTATGCGGCTGGCGGGTGAAATCGCGGATGGCAATTTGCCGATTTTCATGTCGCCGGAGAAAGCCGATCTGGTCGTCAAACCAACCCTGGAAGGCATGGCGAAGGCCGCCGTACCGCGCGCCTTAAGCGATTTTGATATCGCGCCCTATACAAAAATCAGGGTAGGCGATGATCTGCAAGCCTGCCGTGATTCCGTGAAACCGGAGCTAGCGCTTTACATCGGCGGTATGGGCGCCGTAGGCAAGAATTTCTACAATGATTACTGTAAGCGCCTGGGGTTTCCTGATGCGGCGGCGGCGATCCAAAAGGCGTTTCTGGCCGGGCATCGTAAGGAGGCGATTGCCGCCGTGCCGGATGCGCTGGTGGATGAAATCGCTTTGGTCGGCCCCGCGGATCGCGTGCGCGCCCGCTTGCGGGATTGGCAGGCGGCAGCGCGTGAAGGCAAGCTTTCGACGCTAGTGCTGACGGGTGGCACGCAAGAAGCGCTGCGTCTGGCGGCCGAGACGGTGCTTTAGGCCACCGCGCGTATCAGCGCCGCCCAGCGATCAAGCTGCGGCAGGATCTCATCGCGCTTGGCGGAAGCGAGGCTGAGGACCACGCGCGCTACGCCAAGGTCTTGGTCCGCCAGCAGCGAGTCGCGGTCTTCCTTCACGCCCCAGATGGTGATGGGCAAATCCTCATCAAGCCGGCCCGCTTCGGCCACCAATTGGCGGAATTGCGGGATCAACGCACCAACATCGGCATAATGCTTGCGCACACGATGCGGCATCCAGCCATTGCCATAGCGCACCGCGCGCTTGGCACCCCAGGGAAAGGCGCCACCGACAATGATCGGCGGGTGCGGCTTTTGCAGTGGCTTCGGCCCGGTTTCCATTGGCGTGAAATTGACGAATTCGCCGGCATAGCTGGGTTGCGCTTGGGTCCAGATGGCTTTCATCGCCTCAATCCGTTCGCGCGCCAGCTTGTGACGCGTGGTGAAGACGGTGCCGTGGTTTTCAATCTCATCCTGGTTCCAGCCATTGCCGACACCAAACAAAAAGCGCCCGCCCGCGATATGATCAATCGTCGCCACCGCCTTCGCGGTCTGGATCGGATCGCGCTGCACCACCAGACAAATGCCTGTTCCCACCAGCAAGGTTTTGGTGGCGGCTGCGGCGGCGGTCAGCGTCACGAAGGGGTCCATCACCTCATAATATTCGCGCGGCAAGGCGCCGCCGCCCGGATAGGCTGCTGTGCGCGCCAGTGGAATATGCGAATGTTCCGGCGCCCAAAGACTGTCAAAACCGCGTTCTTCCAAGGCTACGGCCAATTCGCCGGGCGCCATGGAATAATCGGTGAAGAACATGGCGGCGCCGATTTTCATTTGATCTCCTCCCTTGTTGGGCAGAAGGCTGGCCCGGTGCGAGCCGGCAGGCAAGCCCCGGACCCTTGCCGAAAGCCAAGCGCGCCCCCAAACAAGACTGCGAAAGGATCACCGCAATGCTGCCAAACCATGGACGCTATAGCTACCACCCCTGGCGGGAACGCGCGCCCTATGCCTGGCCAGGCGGGGCGAAGCTTGCGGTGTATCTGGGCCTCAATCTTGAACATTTCGCCTTTGGTGAGGGGCTGGGGGCCGAGCTGGCGCCCGGCGGGCCGCAGCCCGATGTGCTGAATTACGCTTGGCGGGATTACGGCAATCGCGTGGGCGCCTGGCGGCTGCTTGAAATGTTCGATGAATTCCGCCTGCCGGCGACCGTGCTGCTAAACGCCGCGATGTATGATTACGCGCCCGCATTGGTGGCAGCGCATCGCGCGCGCGGTGATGAGATTGCGGGCCATGGGCGGACCAATTCAGAACGCCAATCTATCCTGCCGGAAGCCGAAGAAGCCGCGCTGATCACTGAAAGCACCGCTGCCATCACCAATCATGAAGGCAAGCCGCCGCGTGGCTGGCTTTCCCCCTGGATTGCGGAAAGCCGCACCACGCCTGATCTGCTGGTGGAGGCGGGCTATGGCTACACGCTCAATTGGTGCGCGGATGATGCGCCGATCTGGATGCAGACCCGTGCCGGCAAGCTGCTCGCCATTCCCTACCCGCAGGAGGTGAATGACATTCCCTCCATTGTCGGGCGCAAGGATGGGGCGGCTTATTTCGCCGATATGGTGATTGATGATTTTGAGGAACGGCGCCGGCAGATTGCCGATGGCAAGCCGCAGGTGATGGGGATTGCGCTGCATCCTTATCTGGTCGGTCAGCCCTATCGGCTGCGGTATTTGCGCCGCGCGCTGGAACACATCACCGCGCGGCGCAGTGATATCTGGCTCACCACGGCCGGGGCGATTTATGATCATGTGCTGACGCTGCCCAAGGGCAGCATTCCGGGGGAATAAGATGCGCCATCTTTTGCTTGTTGCCTTATTGGCGCTTGGCGCCTGCGCGACCCAGCCGGGGCCGAATACGCCGGCCACCGTGAGGCAGGTTGATCTGGCGCGCTATGCTGGGCTTTGGCATGAAGCCGCGCGCTTCCCGACGAGTTTTCAGGATAGCAGCCGCGTGCGCTGTGAAGGCGTGACCGCGCAGTATACGCTCCGCCCCGATGGCGCGGTGGATGTGTTGAACCGCTGTCGTAATGCCGCTGCCGATGGTGCGATGCGCAGCGCGACCGCGATTGCGCGCAGTGCCAGCCCCGGGAATGACCGGCTTCGCGTCAGCTTCTTCTGGCCCTTCTTTGGCGATTACTGGATCATTGGGCTTGATCCTGAGTATCGCTGGGCCGTCGTGGGGGCGCCGCGGCGCGATTACCTGTGGATTCTGTCGCGCACGCCGTTGATGGCGGAAGCGGATTATGCGGCAGCTGTCGCGATTGCGCGGCGGGAAGGCTTTGCGATGGAAAAGCTGCAGCGCACTGTGCAGCCGTGATGCGTTTCAGCCCAATTCGAAGCTGGTGATGCCGTAGATTTGCGCCAAGGGCAGGTCCGGCGCGGGCCCGGCATACATGCGCGCGGTTTCAAAGGCGGGCGCCATGCCGGCTTTCTGCGCCATCGCAATCGCGTCAGTATTCGGTTCAGGTACATCCAAAAAAACCGGACCTGCCGGCGCCCTGGCAAGCAGGCTGCAAAAACCCCGCGTGCAGCTTCGGGCGTTTCGGCGAACAGCGGGCCTATCTTCGAACCCTCGCGGCAAGGGCGCAGCACACCCAGCGCCTGCACGCCCCCCGCGCCCATAAGCGCAAGGGCGACATGCCCCGGCGCGGTCAGCCATTGGCGCAAAAAGGCGTCACGCGCGCTTGGGAAAAAGCGGCGATCAAAGGCCGCAATTTGCTGGAAGTGCTGCGCAGTCGCCTCGATTGGCTGCGGCCCAGGCAGCGCCGGCATCAAGGGCGCGGCGGCGCCAAAGCGAATATTCCGATGGAGCAACGTAAATCCGGATTTCCGATAATTTGCCTGCTGCGCCACCACGCCATCCAGGCCAATGACGCGGCCTTGCAAGCGTGCCATAGCCGCGCGCCACAGGGCCATACCGTAGCCCTTGCCGCGAAATGCCGGACGCATCAGGTAAAAGCCGATAAAGCCAAAGGCAGCGCCATAATCGGTCGCGGAAATGCAACCAATCGGCGCCTCATCCAGGGTTGCAACAAGAAACGCGCCAGGGTCCGCAGCATAAAAGCAAGCAGCATCGGCAATGCCGGGATTCCAGCCCTCAGCCGCCGCCCAATCCAGCGCCAGGCCAATTTCATCGGCCGCCATACTGCGGATGGCGAAGCTCATACCCCCGCCTCCGCCACCTGGCGCGGGCGCCAAATCGCGTCATGCGTCACCCGGGCCACGGGGCGTGCGCCACCCGCCAGCACCAGCGCGTCAATCGAGACAATCCGATGCCCCTTGCGGTCACTATTGGCGATGATACGCCCGCGCGCGGTCAGGCTTTCACCCAGCCGCGCCTCGCTGTGAAACCGGAGCTTGCTGCCAATGTGAATCCAAGGCCCCAGCACGGTATTTTGCGTGAGCAGCCAATTGCACATGCGCAAAATCAGGCCGGGATGGGCGATGCCCTGTTCGGCGTATATCGGCGCGGCTTCGCGCACATCACGCAAATAATCGGCCAGCACTTGCGGCGTCAGTTCCAAGACGCGCGTGCCAAGCCAAAGCCCAGGGGCCAGGCTTTCATCGCTCGCCTTCGGGCGTATTTCGGGCGGTGATGCGGCGGGCCAGTCAGTCAAATCCACTTCTCCAGGCGACGCTTCCGGCAGGCGCGCAAAGCCGGTGGCACAACCAGCCCCCTCGCTTTCCACTGAAAGTGCCAAGCCATCGGCCTCAGGCGTCGCGGTGATGGTTGCGATCCGCCCATCATAGACCGGCTTTTGGAAACCAGCGGAAATATCTCCCCGGCCCAGGAAATCCCGCCCCCATTGCGCCACCGCTGGATGGCAGCAATAGGCGAAAACCTCCACCCCCGGCACCAGCCCGCCGGTGAAGCCAAAGCGCTGCGCGGTCGCATCATCATGGATGCGATTTTCGGAAGAGTGAGAGAGGTTATAGGCCTCAACCCGATAAGTCATGCTCATGGCGCTGAGCCTATCAGGCTTCGTGCGCTTTGCCATGACCTGCGCAGGGTCAAAGATGTCCTTCGCGCCGGAAGGAATAATGCCGGCCATTGCCGATGATCAGATGGTCATGCAGCACAATACCGAGCATGGTCGCGGCCTGGCCGATCTCCCGCGTCATTTCCACATCCGCACGAGAAGGCGAAGGATCGCCCGAGGGGTGGTTATGCACCAAGATCAGCGCTGTCGCCTGCAATTCAAGCGCGCGGCGCACCACCTCGCGCGGATAGACGGGCGTGTGATTGACCGTGCCCTTGGCCTGCGCCTCATCGGCGATCAGCCGATTCTTGGCATCCAGAAACAGGATGCGGAATTGTTCGATCCTTTCGCGCGACAAGGCCGCGTTCAAATAGGCGAGCAGCTTTTCCCAATTGTTCAACACGGGGTTTTCGCGCACTTCTTCCTGCGCCAAACGCAAGGCTGCGGCTTGGATGCAGCGGAGCGCGGCAATGCCGGCCTCGCCCAGGCCCTCAATCTGGCCAAGCTCCTGCACCGGGGCGCTGATGGCGCCCGCGAAGGACCCGAAGCGCCCCAGAAGCGCGCGGGCGATGGGTTTGGTATCGCGCCGCGGCAGCGCCAGAAACAGTGTCATTTCCAGCAATTCATGATCGAGCAGCGCATCCGGCCCGGCGCGCAGCAGCTTTTCGCGCATGCGGGCGCGATGCCCCAAATGGCCGGGGGGTGCCTCGGCCATATCGGAAGCAAGCTCCAGCCCCGGCAGGGCGCTGGCCTCAGCGAGGCCCTTGGTCTTGCGAATAGCCATATTCCAACATGTTCGCCCTTGCTTTATGCGCGAAACCCGATGGACCAATAAAACCTATGGTAGAAATTTACCAGCCAAAAACAACGCGCCCCATGATCCGCCCAGGCAGCAGGGTGAAGGCCCCGGTCACCAGCAGGGCGCCCAGATAAAGCCCAATCATGGACCTGCGATGCGCCCCGATCCGCCCCCGCCGCGCCAGGAACACTGACGCTGCCAAACCACAAAGGGTGAAGGCCGAAAGCCCATGAATCCAACTGTAGCGCCCAGGCCCGGCAACCCCAGTGATCCCGATGGATGATAACGCCACAATTGCAATCAGCATGACCCAGCACCAGCCAAGCAAGCGATGCGCGCCGGTGCCCTTACGGCCAACGAATTGCAACAGACCAAGCACAAGAGCCGCCAGCGCCGCCACCACATGCGCCTGCACCAGCCATGGTGCGGCCATCAACGGCGCCAGATTCATCCGCTGTAAGGCGGCTTATGCATGCCCTTGGGGGAAAGGGTGAAAATCTCCACCCCGGTTTCCGTCACCGCCACCATATGTTCGAATTGCGCCGAAAGGGACCGGTCGCGCGTCACGGCGGTCCAGCCATCATCCAGGATTTTCACCTCGGGCCGGCCGGCATTCACCATGGGCTCCACGGTGAAGAACATGCCGGGCTTCAGCTTCGGCCCTTCGCCGGGGCGCCCGAAATGCAGGATATTGGGCGGTTCATGGAAGTGGCGGCCAATGCCATGACCGCAAAAATCCCGCACCACGCTGAAGCGATGCCTTTCAACATGCACCTGAATGGCGTGGCCGATATCACCCAAAGTCGCGCCGGGACGAATGGCGGCAATGCCCTTCATCATGGCGTCATAAGTCACATCCATGAGAAGCTTGGCCTTGGTGGAAGCCTCACCGGCGACATACATGCGGCTTGTATCGCCATGCCAGCCATCCAGGATGACGGTGACGTCAATATTGATGATATCGCCATCCACCAGCACGCGGTCCCCCGGAATGCCATGGCAGACCACGTGATTGACCGAAGTGCAGGAAGATTTGGTGTAGCCCCGATAGCCGAGTGTCGCCGGAATCGCGCCGCGTTCCACCATGTAATCATGGCAGAGCTTATCAATCTCCCCGGTCGAAATCCCAGGCCGCACATGGGCAGTGATCATATCGAGCGTTTCAGCCGCAAGCTGCCCCGCACGGCGCATGGCCGCGAAATCCTCAGGCTTGTGGATGGTGATGCGGCGCGATTCGCCGCCTTGCTGCTCCATGGGGTCTCAAGGCTCGTGCTGGTTGAGCGTCCAAAATGCGCTGCGACGCGGCAGGATGCAAGGCTTCACTGAGGTTTGCCGGCTTTCTCACCGGTGCTGATTTCGGCTGAGCCCAAGGCATCCGCCAGCCGCGCGGTCGCACTGCCAGGCCGCGCCGGCTTTTGCTGATTCGGTGAGGGCGCCCAGCCGGTCAGCACCAAAAGCCTCAGCGGCAGATCAACCTCGGCGCCACCAAGCCGCGCTGCCGCCATGGGAAACAGCGCGCGGGGCGGGGTGCGGCCATCGCGTGCCAGCACGGCATTCGCCTCACCCGCCGCGCGCAGATCAGCGAAAATTCCGAAGGCGGATTTGTAGCGGAGCGCCATATCCTCGGCATCCGCGACCGGCAGCGCAAAGCCAGCGCGCTGCAATAGCGCCGCGCCATCGCGCAATTCCGGGAAGGGGGAGATGCGCGGCGAGATACCGCCGCGCAATTCCGCCTCAACCTCGGCGAGCGCCGAACGCAGCGCGCCAAAGCTCGGCAGGCCAGGCAGGCTTGCCAGGAACAGGCCATCGGGGGCCAAGGCGCGACGGATTTGGATCAGCGCCCCCGGCAGGTCGTTCACCCAATGGAGCGAGAGGGAGGCCACCACCAGGTCAAAGGCGCCTTCCGCGAAGGGGAGAAACTCCTCATCTGCCGCCAGCGCCAGCCCGCCGCCTCGTGTGGCCATGGCCGGTGCCAGATCGGCCGAGACAATAAAGGGAATGCCGCGTGCCGCCAGCTTCGGCGCCACGAAGCCGCGCCCGCCGAGGTCAAGCGCACGGGTGAAGCGGCGCGTGGTGTCATCCAGCCGATCGAGCAGCCTATCGGCGGCTTCCTCCAGGATTGGCGCCACCTGATCCACGCGCGCGGCGGCCCGCGCACGGCGGCGTGCGACAAGGGTCCGGTCAAAGACGCGCATCTGGTCGGTCATGGGGCCTTGGGATGCACCCTGTTTCCCAAGGGCGCAAGACGGGTTAGGGTTTTCCCCGAAATTGCCTCTGGAGGAAAAAACCATGAACGCCACCGATGTGAAGGCCGCCCGCGCCGCCGCTGTTGCTTCCACCATTGACCGCATTCGCGTGATTGAACGGAGCCAGGGTGTCAGCCGTTCGTCGCTTGAAGAGATCAAGGGCGAATTGATGAAGCTCGCCGCGCAAGAGCATCTTTTCCCTTCCAGCGAATTCCCGCCGCCGCCGAATGGCGAAAAGGGCAGCCGGCGCTACATGCTTCAGGAAGATGAGAATAATCTGTTCGCGCTTTATCTGAATGCGCTCAATCCCGGCAATGAAACCAAGCCGCATGACCACACCACCTGGGCCTGTGTGGTGGCCGTGGATGGGCAGGAATTGAACAAGGTTTATGACCGGCTGGATGATGGGTCCGACCCCGCACGCTGCGAATTGCGCCTGCGTGAGGAAATCATGGTGGAACCAGGCCGTGGCATTGCGCTGATGCCGGAAGATATCCATTCCATCCACACAACGGGCAGCGTGCCGACGCGGCATTTGCACATGTATGGGCTGGCTTTGGAAAAGCTGGATGATCGAAAGGCTTTCGATGCCGAAACTGGCGAAGTGAAGCCCTATAACACGAATTTCATGGCACCGACGGCAACGCCAAAAGGCTGAACCCGCCATGGCACGCATGATTGATGCGGCCAGCCTGAAAGGCTGGATCCGCGATGGGCGGGAATTGGCCATTCTGGATGCGCGGGAAGATGGCGAATTTGGCCGGTCGCATCTTTTCTGGGCCAATCCCTGCGGCTTGTCGCGCATGGAACTCCGCGCCCGTGCGATTCTGCCGCGCCTTGCCACGCGCGTTGTGTGCGTGGATGGCGGGGAAGGGCTGGCGGAGCGTCTCGCTTCCTATCTGGAAGGGATTGGCTGTTCGGATGTTGCTGTGCTGCAAGGCGGCACGCCGGCCTGGGTCGCGGCGGGCTATGTCGCGTTTTCGGGCGTGAATGTGCCGTCCAAGGCTTTCGGTGAATGGGTGGAACATCATTATGAAACGCCCTCGGTCGATCCCGAGGAGCTGAAGGCGATGATGGATGCCAGTACCGATATGGTGATTCTGGATAGCCGCCCGATGGAAGAATTCAACCGCATGTCCATCCCTGGTGCCGTGGATGTGCCGGGGGGTGAATTGGTCTATCGCATCGGCGAATTCGTCACACGGCCCGAAACGACCGTGGTGGTGAATTGCGCCGGGCGCACGCGGTCCATCATGGGGGCGGAATCGCTCCGCAGTGCGGGCATTCCGAACAAGGTGGTGGCGTTGCGCAATGGCACCATGGGTTGGGAATTGGCGGGCTTTAAATGTGACCGCGGCAAGACCGCGAGCTTCCCGCAGGGCACGCCCAAAGGTGCCGCTGAAGCCTTTGCGCGTGCGGATGCTTTCGCCAAGCGCCATGGTGTGGTGTTCGGTACGCGCGCTGATCTGGCGCGCTGGCAGGCGGATGCGTCGCGCAGCACCTATGTTTTGGATGTGCGCGACCCGGCGGAATATGCGGCGGGGCATCTGCCAGGGAGCCGTTCCGCGCCCGGCGGGCAATTGGTGCAGGCGACTGATCAATGGGTCGCGGTGCGCCATGCGCGCATTGTGCTTGTGGATGACACGGGCACGCGCGCGCGCATGACCGGCGGCTGGCTGCGCCAATTGGGCGGCTGGGAGGTGATGGTGCTGACCGATGGGCTGGGTGGTCCGCTCGCCACTGGCCCTTGGCAGCCGGAAAGCCCGGAAGCCGAAGCAGTGAAGCCATCAAGCCTGACGCCAGAAGAACTTGCCGCCGAAAGCGTGAAGGGGGGCGTCCGCGTGATTGACCTCGCGCGGTCCATTGATTTTCGTGATGGGCATATCCCCGGCGCGCTTTGGGGCATTCGCACGCGGCTGGATAGGCTGCGCGGTGCTTTGGCTGGTGCGCGGCTGGTGGCGATTGCCGCACCCGATGCGGCGCTGGCGCGGCTGGTGGCACCGGAAGCCGCCGCCGTCACGGGCTTGCCGGTTTTTGTTCTGGCAGGCGGCACCAAGGCTTGGCGCGCAGCCGGGCTGCCGATGGAAGCGGATCGGCGCATTCCGGCTGATGCCGACTGCGCTGATTTCTACCTCCGCCCCTATGACCGGAATGACGAGGTGGAAGCGGCGATGCGTGAATACCTGTCTTGGGAGATTGATCTGGTCAATGAAGTGGCGAAGGACGGCGATGCACCGTTCGGCCATTGGCATTGAATGCGTGCCTCCGGCGCCTTGCTTGGACGTTTCAAAGCCACGCTTGGCCCGGCGCCGGAGAGGTTTTTGGATGTTTTGCTCCCCCCGCATTGCCTGACTTGCGAAGCGGAAGTTGAGCGCCAGGGCAGTTTTTGCGCTGCCTGTTTCAGCGGCTTGAACCTGATTTCCGCGCCGTTTTGCGCGCGCTGCGGCGTGCCCTTCGCGCATGAAGGCGAAGCCGAGCGCAGCACGGATGGCGCGTTGGTATGTGCGCCCTGCCTCAACCGCGCGCCGGGTTTCGCCGTGGCGCGCGCGGCGCTGCGCTATGACGAGGGTGCAAAGCGCCTGATCCTGCCCTTCAAGCATGCGGATCGCACCGAAATGGCCGTGCCGCTTGCGCGCTTCATGGCGCGGGCTGGGGCCGAGATGTTGGCGGCGGCAGATGTGCTGGCGCCGGTGCCGGCGCATTGGCGGCGCCTGATTGCGCGGCGCTATGATCAGGCGGCTTTGCTCGCGCAACGGCTGGGCCGGCTTTCGGGGCGGCGCGTGGTGCCTGATTTGCTGCGCCGTACGCGCGCGACCCTGCCTTTGGGCGATAAGGGCGCGGCAGAGCGCGCGGCGCTGGTGGCCGATGCCTTCAGCGTGGCGCGCCCCGCGCGCGTTGCCGGCAAGCGCGTGTTGCTGGTGGATGATGTCATGACCTCCGGCGCCACAGCGGAAGCCTGCGCGCGCGCCCTGCTTGCTGCCGGTGCGGCGCGGGTGGAGGTGCTGGCCGCCGCACGGGTGCCGGACCCACGGCTCCGCGCCGCTTGACCACAGGCACCTGAACGCCAATCTTGCGCGCATGGCCAAGATCGAAATCTACACCACCTATTTCTGCCCCTATTGCGAGCGTGCGAAGGCGCTGCTCGAGAAAAAGGGCGTCGCCTATCAGGAATATGACGCGCCGCATGGGTCTGACGCCCGGCGCCGCGCGATTGAGGGTTCGGGTGGCCGCACAACCGTGCCGCAGATTTTCATCAACGGAAAATCCATCGGCGGTTCGGACGATCTTGTGGCGCTGGAGCGCGCTGGCAAGTTGGATGCGCTGCTCGCGGGTTGAGTATGCTGCGATGCGCCGGTGATTGAAGCAGGCCGGTGGTGCGATTCGCGCTGAGCCTTCCCATCCCCAAAATGCCCCGGCGCATCACTAGCCATTTGTCTGGTGGACTGCTTCACGCCGTTATCGGGAACCCATAATCGATCAGACCATTATGCGACGGTGGCGCGGGCTTATTCTGTCGGTGTTTGCCTAAGGCTGACAAACATAGCACCCACTGCACCCGATAATACAAAGAAAACACAACTTATAGTTGCTTTGGAAAAATCTTAAGCAACTATTTGGTTGTTTCCGTCATCCGGAATTATTCTAGAATTTTTAATAGAACTCTGTAGGTTAAGATTTTCTGATCTAGCCTCCTTAAAAAATATGCTTAAGATACTCCAATAAGGTAAGAAGGGAATCTCTTAAACTTTAGCGGTTAAGTCTGTCTTCCATATTTGGACTACAGATATCGTGGCCGTAAGGGTTTAGATCGATACGATATCATTTCCAAATTTGCTTGGGCTTTACCTGGCTTCGGCCTGCGTAGGCTTCGAAAAGGTAGTTGCCATGAGTGGATTCAATGAGACGGCGCTGGGTAATGGTAACGAAACATTTGCAGGTACCAGCAATAACGATTCGGTACTTGGCCAGGCCGGTAATGACTCCATCCTCGGCATTGGTGGCGATGATATTCTTGATGGCGGCGCAGATAATGACACGCTGAATGGCGGCAACGGCAATGACACGCTGATTGGGGGTGCCGGTACTCAGGATGCGGCGGAGTATGGCGACTTAACCCTAGCCGGCCAATCGGTCACGGTTGATTTGGCGTTTGGCCGGGCAACCGTAGCCGGTGGGTTGGGTGAGGATAGCCTTACTGGTATCGAATGGGTTTATGGCGGTGCCGGCAGTGACAGTATTCTTGGTGACTCTTTAGGTAATACTTTTTGGGGCCGCGGCGGGGACGATACCTTCAATGGTGCCGCAGGCTCGGACGCAATTCATTATAGCGATCTAACGGCGTCGACTTCCTGGGTGACGGTTGATCTTGGTGCGGGCCGCGCCACAACCTCAGGCGCGGGTAATGATAGCTTTACCAGTATCGAAAACGTCGTTGGCTCTGCTGGCAATGACAGTATTCTGGGTAGCAGCGTCGCTAATTACATTCGCGCCGGATCCGGGAGTGATACGATTGATGGTGGTACTGGCAATGACATGGTGGGCTATGTGGATGTTAGCGCCCCCCAATCGGTCACGGTTAATCTTGCCATTGGTGGCGCCACGGTTTCAGGTGGGCTTGGTAATGATAGCCTGATCAATATTGAACAAGTCTTGAGTGGTACTGGCAACGATAGTCTCCTGGGCGATAGCAAGGCCAATATTTTAGTGAGTAGTGGCGGTGATGATACGCTTTCAGGTGCGGCGGGCAATGACACGCTTGATGGCGGCAATAATGATGACCTACTGACTGCCGGCACAGGCAGGGACAGCCTGGTTGGTGGCGATGGCGCGGATACGCTGATTGCGGGTAATGATAATGATGCCTTGCTTGATAATCTCGCGGGCGGCGAAGGCAATGACAGCCTGGTTGGCGGCGGCGCTTGGACCGATGATATCCCGAATGGTGGTTACAACCTGGATGGTGGTGGCGGCGACGATACGCTGATCAGTGGTACCTCAAGCCGCCTGGGCTACTTTGGCGGTGAGGGGAATGACAGTATTCAGGTGACTTCCGCCTCCCTCGTTGATGCCGGGGCTGGCAACGATACGATTGCCGCGTCTAATTTCTCCCCCGGCCCATTCGCTTACCAGGGTGGCGACGGTGATGACAGCATCTGGCTGGACCGGATAGATTACCTGCGGGTCCAGGCAGGTATTGGCAATGACACGATTTTCGTCGGCAATTCCTCCCTCATCGTCGCGCAAGGTGGTGATGGCGATGATAGCCTATTTGGAACCGCAGGCTCCAGTTCAAGCGACGATGCGTTGCAGGGTGAAGCCGGCAATGACACCATAGTTCTTGGCGATACTGACAGCCGTGGCGGCAAGGGTGGCGCAAATAACGACAGCATTGTTGGCAGTGCTCATGCCATCTCCCAGAAGCTGGATGGCGGTGACGGGGATGATACGCTGGCGGCGGGTGGCGGCGGGGGCCAATACCTGTTTGGCGGTGCCGACAATGACAGCCTGTTCGGTAATTCGAATGCCGAAACGCTAAGTGGCGAAGCTGGCAATGACACCATCTTCGGCGGCGCCGGGAATGATTCGCTTGATGGTGGCACCCATACCGGGCAGGGGGACCTCGTCAGCTATGTCGGAGGCGCGGGTCCTGTCACCATTGACCTTGCCGCAGGTCGGGCAACGATAGCAGGCGGTGATGTAGACTCACTGGCAGGGTTTGAGGGTGCTCTTGGTACTTCCGGCAATGACAGCATCGCTGGCGATAGCCTTGATAACGTTCTGCTCGGTACCGGCGGCCGGGATACGCTACAAGGTCGTGAAGGTAATGACACGATCTACGGTGGTAATGACCCCGATCTGGTAAGCTATAGCGACGCGGCGTCAGCCGTTACTGTTTGGTTGGCGGTCGGCGCTGGCGAGAATATTATCTCGGCGGGTGGCGCTACAGGCGGTGCCGGGAATGATGTGATCTATGCTGTCCAAGGCATCATCGGTTCCGGTCACGACGACAGCCTGTTTGGCAATAATGGCGCCAATACCCTTTTGGGCAGCGCAGGTGATGATACGCTGAATGGCGATGCGTCGAATGACTATCTTGATGGCGGCATTGGCAATGACTCGGTAGTTGGCGGTACCGGCAATGATACGCTGCTCGGCGGCGCTGGCACTGACACGCTGGAAGGTGGCGCGGGCAGTGACTGCCTTGAAGGTGGCGATGGCAATGATTGGGCCAGCTACGCCAATGCGGCGGGCAATGTCACGGTCAACCTAGGCGCCAATAGCAGCGCCGGTGCGGAGGGCATTGACAGCCTGACGGGGATTGAAAATGTCCGTGGCGGCAACGGCAATGACTGCCTGTTGGGCGACAGCCTTGCCAATATCCTGATTGGCGGCAGTGGCAATGGCAATGACACCATTGACGGTGGCAATGGCGATGACACCATTGTTGGCGGCGTTAATGGCGTCAATCACCTTATCGGCGGCAACGATAACGACAGCATTATCGGCGGCAACGGCATTATTGACGGAGGGCCACGAGAGTTTATTGATGGTGGCGACGGCAATGACACGATTTTAGTCGGTAATGGTTTCAATCCGGATATAAGTGGCGGCATTGGCGACGATAGCATTATAGGCTCGGTGGGGGGGGGGGCGAATGACCTCTATGGCCAGGCTGAGCGGCTACGAGGCGAGGATGGCAATGATACCATAGTTTCGCGCGGTGCCTTCAATTCCGATTTATTTGGCGGTGAAGGTAATGATAGCCTGCTTGGCGGCTCCGATCCAGGCGTCAACAACCTCCGCGGCGACGGCGGCGATGATACGCTGGTTGGCGGCACATCCCGCTGGAGTATTTTTCGCGGCGGTGATGGCAATGATAGGATCACGACCGGGAGCGGCGCCACCCAACAAGCGTTTGGCGAGTCAGGCAACGACAATCTGATTGGTGGTGCCGCCAACGATTTGTTGGATGGCGGAACCGGCAATGATACGCTGCTCGGCGGCGCTGGCACTGACACGCTGACTGGCGGTGACGGCAATGACTTTGCGAGTTACGCCGATGCAAACGATACGATCAGGGCCTTCCTGAGCAATGATGAGACGGTTGGTGGTGGCGCCGAAGGTGCGCTTGGTTCAGATCGCCTATTTGGCATTGAAGGGCTGATCGGCGGCAACTTCAACGATACGCTGATCGGCAATAGCGCCACCAATACCCTGATGGGTGGCGATGGTTCTGATTCGCTTTTTGGTGGCGGCGGGAATGATTGGCTGGATTTCGGCAATGGCGCTGATCGGTTTGACTGGATACAAGGCGTCACCAC
>JADCFP010000024.1 GCA_020249465.1 Roseomonas sp.
CGCGCCATGAAAGGCCATTTCACGCCGGAGAAGCATTTCGGCTTTGAAGCGGCCGCCTGGTATTGGCACTTCGTGGACGTGGTGTGGCTGTTCCTGTTCGTCTGCATCTACTGGTGGGGCGCGGGCGAAATCGCGCATCACTGATGGGAGCCGGGCATTGCCCGCGTGCTGACATCAGCCTTGCTTGGCCGCTACCCGCGATGCGGGGGCGGCCATTTTCTTGCTGGCCTATCGGATATCCGCCCGGGTCTTGCAGCATGCGGCGCTGATGTCGCCACGCATGCTGCTTGGCTTGCAATGGCGCTACCCTGGCACGACTTGGGTGGGTGATGTTCTCTCGACGTATGCTGTGGCCCGCTTTGGCGGGGCTGCCTGTTCTGCTCATTCTGCTTGGCCTTGGCACCTGGCAGGCGCAGCGCCTCGCCTGGAAGAATGATGTGCTGGCGCGTATTGCGGCGGCCGAGGCTGCGCCGCCCGCGCCCTTTAGCGACCCACCAGCGCCCTACGCCAAGCTTGAAGTGCTTGGGCGCTTCGATCATGGGCGAGAAGCCTTGCTCGGCGTTGAAATCCGCGCCAATCGGATGGGCGCGCGGCTGTTGGTGCCTTTCCTGCGCGATACCGGCCCACCCTTGCTGGTGGATCGCGGTTGGGTGCCGCTTGATGGGCTGGCCGGCCTGCCCCGCCCCGAAGGCACGCAGCGCATCATGGGCTATGTGCGCTTTGGCGAGCCCGCTGGGCGCTTCGCGGCGCAGGATGATGTCGCGGGCCGGCGCTTCTATCACTACGACCCTGCGGCGATTGGCGCGGCGCTTGGCGTGCCGGGGATGGCACCCTATGGGTTGGTTGTGCTTGGCCAGCCGGGCAACCTGCCAGAGCCCGCGCAAACCCTGCCAAAGCCACGCAACAATCACCTGGGCTACGCCATTACCTGGTATGGCTTGGCGCTATCCCTGATTGGCGTCTTCGTCGCCTTTGCCTGGCGTAACCGAAGCAAGGCCTGAAGGCGGCGGTCGGTGGGTTTTTCAGGGTAGGGCTTCAAGCGCCGGCATCTTCCAGCGCCCATCAGTAATCTCTGCCCGCGGGCGATAAAGCCGCAACACGGCATTCCACGGGCTTGGCACTGGCAGGCAATTCGCCGTGCCATCGGTGCAGCCGCCGAATTGCACGGTTACTGACCCGTCAGCCCCGCGCTGCGCCGTGACGTTATTGAGCGATACGGCATGACGCGGATTGGGCACCATATAGCCGCGCTCATCATAAACCGTGACCGACCAGAACCCATCGACCGGCACATCCGTAAGGCGCATCCGCCAGCTGCGACCGGGCTCTGGGGGCAAGATGGGCATATAAATGGCGGCATGGGGCGGGTTGCCGCCCCAGCCAGCGGCCGTGGCCACAAGCCGCGCCACCGGGTCCACCTGCCCGCGCGCGCCAAAACCATTCTTGAAATCCGCGAAGGGGACAAGCGCGCTCAAGGCATTACGCAGCGCTTCCTGAGAGGATTTGTCCCAGCTCGGTACTTGCCAAACCCCGGGGCCACCTGGTTGTTCGATCCGCAAGCCATCCTGCGCCGCACGCGCTGCGGCCACATCGGCGGGGTCATTCGGGTCAAGGAAGGTGCGGATGGCAAGGCCCAGATAGCGCGTGCCGATTTGGGCCCGCGTGAAGCGATGCTTGCCAGGCGCATAGAAGACAGCCGGGTTGTAATGGTCCTGGTCAATCAGCAGTAGGGACATGAAGCGCCCGCGCGTATCGGGCAATTCCACAGTGACCGGCCCCGCATCAAGATCAATAATCGCGAAGGAATAAAGCGTATCGCGGTTCATGCGCACCACGCCCTGCTGGTCCAGCGGCGTGACATCGCGCAGGTGAAAAAAGCGGCCCAGAGCGCCTTGCGCGACATAGGTAGCGAAATAATGATCCGTTTCAGCGCGGGCGAAATTATCCACCGTGACACGCTGCGGCGCTTGGGCCTGTACCGACCATGGCAGGCTGAGCGTAAGGCAGAAGAGCAGCAGGTGCAGAAAGTTTTTGATCATCGGTGCTCCACCTTTCGAGGCCTTGGCTGGCAGAAGATCGCCGCTATGTTCAAAGGCTAAAGGTAACCCACGCTCGCAGGAATGACCTATGTCAAACGCCGCCTATGCCAGCCTGAAATCCCGTTTTGGGCGCATCGCCGCGCTGAATGAAGCCGCTGCCATGCTGCATTGGGATGCGAGCGCCATGATGCCCGCCGGTGGCGGTGCGGCGCGCGGTGAGCAATTGGCGACCCTTGCCGGGCTTGCGCATGAATTGCTGACCGCGCCGGCAGTGGCGGGCGACTTGGCGGTTGCAGAGGCAGCGGGCGAATGGGACAGCGCGAACCTTGCCCTGATGCGCCGCGCCCATGCGCGCGCCACTGCCTTGCCAACCAGCCTGGTGGAAGCCACCACGCGCGCCAATTCGGCCTGCGAGAAAATCTGGCGGGACGCCAAGGCGCGCGCTGATTTCGCCATGGTGCGCCCGGCGCTCACCGAAGTTGTCGCCCTGCAACGCGAAACCGCGGCGGCACTTTCATCAGCGCTTGGCATGGCGCCTTATGATGCGCTGATGGATGGCTATCAGCGCGGTGTGACCGCGGCGGATGTCGAACCAGTCTTCGCAGCCTATGAGGCGTTTTTGGCGGAAGCCCTGCCGCGTGCTGAGGAAATCCAGGCCAGGCGCGGCGCGGCCCTTCCGCTAGATGGTGTGTTCCCCGTGGCGGCGCAAAAGGCGCTGTGCCAGGCGCTCTCCGCCCGCATTGGCTTGGAATATGCCCATGCGCGGCTGGATGAATCGCTGCATCCCTTTTGCGGTGGCACGCCCACCGATGTGCGCATCACGACTTTTTATGATGAAGCGGATATCGCCAAGGCGTTGCTGGGTGTGCTGCATGAAACGGGCCACGCGCTTTATGAACGCGGCTTGCCGGCGGCCTACGCGCGCCAGCCGGTGGGTGAGGCAGCGGGCATGGCCGCGCATGAAAGCCAATCGCTGATTGTTGAAATGCAGGCCTGCCGTTCGGATGCGTTTTTGCGCTTTCTGGGCGGCGAATTGCGCACGCGTTTCGGCTGCGATTCGGCGGTAGTGGCGCCCGAGAATCTGGCGCGGCTATGGCGACGCGTGTCGCGCGGCTTCATTCGTGTGGATGCGGATGAAATCACCTATCCCGCCCATGTCATTCTGCGCTTTCGCCTGGAAAAGGCGATGATCGAAGGCGCGCTCCAGGTCGCGGATTTGCCGGCGGCCTGGAATGAGGGGTTGGAAAAGCTACTCGGCATTCACCCGCCCAATGATGCCAAGGGATGCTTGCAGGATATCCATTGGCATGACGGCGCCTTCGGTTATTTCCCATCCTATACGCTGGGCGCCATGGCGGCGGCGCAATTGATGAAGGCAGCGCGCAAGGCGGAACCGGGCTTGGATGCAGCGCTGGCGGAAGGCGATATGGCGCCATTGCTTGGTTGGCTGCGCGCCCATGTGCATGGCAAGGGATCGCTGCTCGGCTTTCAGGATTTGTTGCGCGCGGCAACGGGCAAGCCACTGGACCCAAGTGATTTCATGGAACATTTGCGGGCGCGGTACTTGGTGCAGTAATCGGGTTTAAGCGATTTCCCGCAGCATCTTGGCGCGCATGGCGCGGGCGAAATCGCGCCGCGTTTCAGCCACCATCACAAAAGCACCAGGCCCGCCCATAATGTTGCGTTCATAATGCACATGCAGCGGTTCATTGCCGCGCGTCACCGGCGCGATTTCGATGGCGAGGCCATTGATGGTGATGCCCTGCGCCACCGCAGCATCCCGCGCATCGGGGGCCAGGATGTTGGAACGCATATCCGGCCCATCACCCGCCACATCAATCACACGCTCATTCGCGCGGAAAGGTGCGGCGGTTATCAATGCCGCCGCATGGGTAATCGCGTCCCCAATCGCATTATAGCTTTGCCGCGATCGCGGCGCGGCCAATACGGCATTGGCGAATACCTGGGCAGAGGCCGCATCAGCCACGCGATGCCAATCCACCACCAGGGCAGCGCCACCGGGGCTGCCCCATTCCGTCATCGCAATCGCGATGGCGCGGCGCGGATTGGCGGCAATGGCATCCAGCACCGCCGGATGCGTGATGGATTCCGCAATGCCTTCGCGTTGCAGGCGAAATTCATCCGCATCAATGGACCCGGAGGCATCCATCGCCAGCACCAACAGCAAATCCACTTCGGGGAAGGCTTGCGCCTGCGCTGAAGCGCCGATCAGCGCTGGCGCGAAAAGCAAACCTCGGCGGCGCATGGCGGCTTAGCGCGCGCGCGCGAGCAAACGCCGCGCGCGTTCCACTACCGGCAAATCAATCATCGCGCCTTCAAAAGCGACGGCGCCCTTGCCTTCCGCCAGCGCTGCATCAAAAGCCGCGATCAGCCGGCGCGCACGTTCCACCTCGGCCGGCGCCGGGCCATATTCCTCATTCACCACAGCCACTTGCGCGGGATGGATGCAGGCGGCACAGCCAAAGCCGAGCGCGCGAGAACGCCGGAGTGACGCGCGATAGGCATCAAGGTCGGAAAAATCAGCAAAAACGCCAATGGACCCAAGCGGCAGGATGCGCGCCGCACGTGCTGCGGCAACCGCCATCATGCCATAGACATAAAGCGAATCAGCGCCCGGCACCGCTTCCAATTCGGTGGAGAGATCTTCCGAACCAACGCCAAGGGCTGCCATGCGCGGATCAGCGACAGCAATCGCATGCAAGGCAGGCAGCGCATCGGGCGTTTCCACCACGCCGATGAAGCGCGTATGGCCGATGCGCATGCCAAGGGCAGCTTCGCGCACGGCCACCACTTCCGACAGAAGCTTGATATGTTCCGGCCCCATCACCTTGGGCAGCATCAGCGATGAAACCTCCGGCATGATCGCCGCCGCGATATCCGGCACCGCCAATTCCAAGGGCCGGTTGATGCGCACGCAAATTTCCTGCCCATGCGCGGCAATCGCCTTCGCCGCAGCCGGCAGGGCAGCGCGCGCTGCATCCTTTTCACTGGGCGGGATGGAATCTTCCAGATCAAGAATGATGACATCCGCCCCGCGCGTATGCGCCTTGGCGACAAAGCGCTCCGCCACCGCCGGGATGAACAGCAGCGACCGCCAGCTATTTGGGTTTGATGCCGGCATCAGACGAACGCCGCTTCCAGCTTGGCGCAGAGATAGCCATCCTTATCCGCTGCCCAGCATTCCATCTTTCCATCGGCCTGCGCCGCGCCGCAAAGTGTCACAGTATCGCCCACCCAAAGCGGCCGCGCGAGCCGCGCGTTGAAACCCACCAGCCGCCCGGTTGCGCGCTTCAGCGCCGCATCCAGGATCAATTGCATGGTCAGGCCGCCATTCTGCACGGTTGCCTGATAGCCTTCTTCATCCCGCGCATAATCCGCATCGTAATGGATGCGATGCGCATTCCAGGTGACCGAGGAATAGCGGAACACCAAGGGCGAAGACAGCAAGACCTTATCCGACCAGGCAGCATTCTCTGGCGCCGGCACGGGCGGCGTTGCGGTAGTTTTCTGGCCGGGCGGCGTTGCTTCGCGATACATCGCGTCAAATTCTTCCACCGCAATCACCTGACCGCGGCTTTCGATGGTGTGGCGCATGGTCAGCACCGCCATGCGCCCGGTGCGGCCATGCTTCGGCGCAATCGCGGCCACCTCAGCCTTTTTGATCGCGGGTTCACCCACCACAAGCTGGCCATTGATGGTCACGCGCCGGCCCGCCCCCATGCGGCGCGGTAGCGGAATGGGCGGCAGGAACACGCCCTTATTCGGGTGTCCATCCGGGCCGATATCGGATTGCTTGGCGATATCGGGAAAGAACATGCTGAACCAATGCGGCGGCAGCGCCATGCCCTGGGTGATGCGGGCCGGGTCCAGATCCAACATGCCAGCGATGCGGCGCGCGGATGACAGCCCGATCTCATCTTCCACAATACGCGTGCGCCCCACCCACGGGGAAAGCGCGGCAATCGCCGCATCAAATTCAGCATCGGTCATGGCATTGCATCCCAGCACAAACGTGTCAGCCGCCCAGCGGTGGCGAAGGCAGCGGTAAAGCCCGGCATGCCATCCGGCAAGCTCTCGGGCACCCGATCCGTGAAAACACTGATGATGAAGCGCGGCGTATTGCCACGATACACCACGCCTGCATCCATCCGCCCACGCGGCCCGCGCCCGGTTTTATGCGCAACCTTGGTCTTGCCCGGCAGCATGGAGGGGATGAGGTTACGCAGCCTCTGCCAGGACAGGATATCAAGCCCCAATTGGCAAAGTTCCCTGCTGGCACCGAGTTCCGCCGCCGCACCCGCATCCGCGGCACCTTTCAGCATCTTGTCCAATAAAATGCCCTGATCATGCGCCGTGGTGCTGGCGACCGCTTCAATCGGATGATCCCAGGCAAGGCCCGGCGGCGGGAAATTCACCCGATGCGTCGTGCCCTTCATGCCGATGCGGCTGCACCAGGCATTCAGCGCATCGCGGTCCAATCTTTCCAGTACAAGCTGCGTGCAGACATTGTCGCTCGTGATGATCATATTCACGAAAGCATCGCGCAGCGGAATGACATAGCCTGGCGTCATGTATTGATAGGTGCCGCTATCCACACCTTCCTGCAGGCGCGCTTCAATGGTGCATGGCTCATCGAGCCTGAGTGCGCCTGCGTGCACACGGGACAGCGCATGCATGAGGATAGAGGTTTTGCGCGTGCTGGCGGAAGGCAGCACCATATCGCCTTCGCGATCCGCTTCCCGGCCGGTCACCAGATCTTTCACATACCAGCTTGTGGTGAAGGGCTGCGCGTCACAGACCGCATTCATGCGCGCGATCAAATCCTGCATGGGCGTTCTCCTTTTCGCAAAGCCTATCCCCCGCCGGGCAGCATGGCCAGGGCGCGGCTTTTCCGGTTAGGCTGGCATCAAAGCAGGAGGATCGAAGCATGAGGCAGGATATCAAGCATGTCGCGGTGATTGGCGCGGGCACCATTGGCGCTTCCTGGGCGGCCTATTTCCTGAGCCGTGGCCTGAGTGTGACGGCAAGCGATCCCTCCCCCGGCGCGCCGGACCTGATCGGCCGCATGGTGGAAAATGCCTGGCCGATCCTGATGCGGCTTGGTGGCAAGGCGGACGCCAACCCCAATGCCTGGCGCTTTGAAGCGGATCCGGTGGCGGCGGTGGCAGGGGCGGATTTCGTGCAGGAAAGCGCGCCTGAGCGGTTGGACGTGAAGCAGCCCTTGCTCGCGCGCCTTGATGCCGCGCTGCCGGCGGATGTGGTGATTGCGTCTTCAACATCGGGCCTTCTCGCCAGCCGCTTGTCGGAACATTGCGCGCATCCGGAACGCGTCGTGATCGGCCATCCCTTCAACCCGCCGCATTTGATCCCTCTGGTTGAGGTGGTGGGCGGCGCCAAGGGCAGCCCAGAAGCCGTGCAGGCGGCGATGGAATTCTATCGCGCGATTGGCAAATACCCGATCGAAATCAAGAAGGAAGTGCCCGGCCATTTGGCGAACCGCTTGCAGGCGGCGCTTTGGCGCGAAGCGGTGCATCTGGTGGCGGAAGGGGTCGCGAGTGTTGCCGATGTGGATGCCGCGATCAGCGAAGGCCCGGGGCTCCGCTGGGCGCTGATGGGCCCGCATACCACCTTCCATCTGGCGGGCGGCGAGGGCGGCATGGCGCATTTCCTGCGCCATTTACTGCCGGCGGTGACAAGCTGGTGGGATGATCTGGGCCATCCCAAGGTAGATGAAGCCTTGCAGCGCACGCTTGCGGAAGGTGTCGCGGAAGGCACCAAGGGGGCGTCTACGCGGGAACTTGCGGCTTGGCGTGACGCGGCTTTGGTGCGCTTGCTGGAAGCGCGGGGGAAATGAAACTTGTCGCGCGCCGCCCGACTGCTCGATCTTTTGCAACTCTTGCGGCAGCATAGGCGGCCGGTAAGTGGGGCGGTGTTGGCGGCGGAACTCGGCATCAGCCTGCGCAGCCTCTATCGCGACATCGCCACCCTGCAGGGACAAGGCGCTGAAATCAGCGGCGAAGCCGGCATTGGCTATGTTTTGCGGCCTGGTTTTCTGCTGCCGCCCCTGATGTTCCAGGAAGAAGAGATCGAAGCCCTGGCGCTTGGTTTGCGTTGGGTCGCGCAACAGGGTGATGAGGTATTGGCGGATGCCTCTCGTGTGGCGCTGGCGAAGCTCGCGGGGGTTCTGCCAGTCGGGGCAAGAAGTGCACTTGAGGAGTCGTCGCTCGTGGTGCCGCCGGCGGATCAGGCAGCCGTTGATCTATTGCCGGCACTGCGCCGCGCCATCCGTGCCGGGCGATGCCTGGTGCTGCGCTATCGCGACGAACAGGGCAGGGAAACCGAACGGCGCGTTTGGCCCTTTGGGTTGGTTTACTTCGATCAAGTGCGTTTGCTGGCGGCGTGGTGCGAATTACGTGGCGACTTCCGCCATTTTCGCGCCGACCGTATTGCCGGCCTGACCGAAACAGGGGAGCGCTATCCGCAGCGACGCCAAGCGCTGCTGCAAAAATGGCAAGAAATTGAGTGTAAAGGCCCCTTCTGAAGATTGCTGACAGAATCTGTCAGTGGCAGCGATTAGGTTGGACCTCCATCAAAGGAGGAACCCGATGGCTGAACCCAATTTCACCGTGCTTTATGTGACGGATGTTTCGGCAAGCACGAAATTCTACACCGATCTGCTGGGTCGCCCGCCAGTCCAGGCATCGCCCGGTTTCGCGCTCTTCGCGCTGCAAAGCGGCATGATGCTGGGCCTATGGCTGCGTTCGGCGGTTCAGCCCCCTGCCGGGGCGGTCGGGGGCTGCGAGTTGTCATTTCAGCTCGCGGATGCCGCAGAGGTCATTCGGCTGCATGCGGATTGGGTGGCGCGCGGCCTGGACATCATATCGGCGCCAGCACAGATGGATTTCGGCTTCAGCTTTCTCGCGCAAGACCCCGATGGGCATCGGCTGCGCGTATTCGCTGCGCCATGACGGGCGGTTGGATTGCGGTCGCCTGCGCTGATCATGTCGCCTCGGGCGTGGCGGGCGGCTTCATGCAGGTGTGCCATGGCAAGGCAGCGCCGCTCCGGCGCATGCGCCCTGGGCAGCATGTCGCCTATTATTCGCCGACCAAGGCGTTCCGCGGGCGCCAACCACTCCAAGCCTTCACCGCCATCGGCATCATTCGTGATACGGAACCATATTGCTTCGATATGGGCGGCGGATTTCAGCCCTGGCGGCGCAATGTTGATTGGCTGGTCGGCGAAAAAGCAGACATCCGCCCCTTACTCGGAAAGCTCGAATTCACGGCGTCCCGAGGTTCCGCCTGGGGCTTTCAGCTTCGCTTTGGGGCCCTGGCGGTGAGCGATTCGGATATGGCGATAATCGCCGCTGCGATGCGGGCAGCATTATAGCCCGCCCGAACAGATGCGCTGCGGAGGAAAGTCAGGCGCGGTTTTCAAGCCACCCGCCCCGCCCGCAATAACCGCCCCGGCAGCGCGCCAGTCGCAACGCCATCGCGATAAGTCAATGCACCATTCACAATGGTCGCAGCATAGCCTTCGGCCTTTTGCAGCAAGCGCCGCCCACCCGCCGGCAAATCGCGCACCATGCGCGGCGCTTGCAGCTTGAGCGCGGCGAAATCAATCACATTCACATCCGCCTTCATGCCAGCGCGCAACATGCCGCGATCATGCAAGCCCGCTGCACGTGCCGTGTCTGATGTCAGGCGTCGGATCATATCCTCCACCGGAAACACAGCCTCCTTCGCATCTCGCGCCCAATAGGAAAGCAGGAAGGTCGGGAAGGACCCGTCCGAAATGAAACCAACATGCGCGCCGCCATCGGAAAGCCCGGCAATGGCATTGGGGTGGCGGAGACACTCCGCACTTGCTGAAAGTGTGTAATCCGCAAAATTCGTGAGTGGTGCGAAGATAAAGCCGCGCCCATCATCGGCGATCAGCAGATCGTACGCGACTTCCTCAGGCTTGCGCCCTTCCCGTGCGGCCATGGCGGCGATGGAAGCCGAAGCCGGCGGCGCGTAATCCGGCGGATCACCAAAGGGGAACATACGTTCAAACGCGAGCCTGGAGATCAGCGGAAAATTGCTCCCCGAAATACGATCTTCCGAAAGGATGCGCGCGCGGCGGCCCGGTTCCGCCATGGCGGCGGCGCGCTCGGCCGCCGGCAGATACGCAATTTCCTTATAGCTCGGACAACCGGAAAACGGGTTTTGGCTGCCTTCCAGCCCCAGCAGAATGCCAATCGGGCGCGGCGGAAACACAGGGCGGATCGGCAGCCCCGCCGCCGCCGCGTTATCGGAAAGGGAAAGCAATTCCTTCCAGGCTTCCGTGCGGTCATGCCGCGCGGTCAGTGAAAAAACGACAGGCTGGCCCGTGGCTTCCACCACGCGGCGCACCATGGCGAATTCGGTGGCGGGGTCGGGCGTATTCCAATCGGACACCAATTCCAGCAAGCCGCCGCCGCCATCGCGCAAGCCCTGCGCCAGCCCGCGCAGCTCATCTTCCTGCGCGCGGAGTGTCGGCGTCGGGTCGCCCTTCAAGGTTTTGTGGCTGATGGTGCGCGATGTGGAAACACCAAAGGCACCGGCGCGCACCGCATCGGCGGTAATGGCGCGCATGGCGGCGATATCCGCCTGATTGGCGTTTTCCAGATTGAGCGCGCGTTCGCCCATGACATGCACACGCACCGCGCCATGCGGCAGCAGGGCGCAGATATCCATATCACGCGGGCGCGCGGCCAAGGCATCCAGATATTCCGGGAAGCTTTCCCAGGACCAGTTCAGCCCCTCATGCAAAATGGGGCCGGGGATGTCTTCCACGCCTTCCATCAATTCAATCAGCTTATCGCGGTCCGCGGCACGGCAGGGCGCGAAGCCAACGCCGCAATTGCCCATCACCGCGGTCGTCACACCATGCCAGGCGGAAGGCGCCAAATGCGAATCCCACACCGCCTGCCCGTCATAATGCGTGTGGATATCAACGAAGCCGGGTGTCACCAGCTTGCCGCGCGCGTCAATTTCGGTGGCACCGCGTTCCGGCACATTGCCAATGGCGGTGATGCGTCCGCCAGCAAGGGCCACATCCGCTTCACGAGGCGCAGCCCCCGTACCATCCACCACAACGCCGCCACGGATTACGATATCGGTCATGGGCTTCATCCCTGCTTGATTTCGGCGAAGATTAAACCATCAACCGCCCGACTGGAAAGCGCGAATGCAGGCTCTCCTGGCCTTCAATTCGCGGGATCTCCGATTTCCTTGATGGCGCCGCGTAGCCGCGCCACCTGCGCTTCCAGCCGCGCGGGCACCGGGCCGAAGCTCAGCGCGCGGTTCAGGCTGGCCTCAGCCTCAGCGGTGCGCCCGGTGAAAAGAAACGCCTCCGCCCGACCCATATGCGCATCCGCCGAAGTCGGGGCGCGGCGCGTGGCTTCGTTCATCGCCTCCAGCGCGCCCCGTCCATCATATTGCGCAAGCCGCAGCCTGCCCAAGAGCAGATAGGCCGCCGGGCTGAAACGGTCATAGACCAGCGCATCCTGCACCAGCTGCAGAGCTTCCTGGCTACGCCCAAGGCGCAGCATGATTTCGCCCTTTTCGGTCATGGCTGTCGGATCATCCGACCGTACGGCAAGACCTTTTTCGATTTCTTCCAGCGCCTTCGCGTAATTACCGCGCACACGCAGCACTTGCGCAATGCCGGTATGGATCCAGAAGGCGCCAGGGTCCAATTGGCGGGCGCGCGCATAATCCTGCATCGCGGCATCCAAATCACCCAGCAGAAAATGCGCGCGGCCACGCCCATAGATGAAGCCGCCATCATTGGCCTTCTGCGCAACCAGCGCCGAGAATATCGCATGCGCTTCCTGCCCCCGCCCGGAACGCAGGAAGGATCGGCCAATCAGCGCGCGCACCGTGCGTTCCGCATCCGCGTCCAACCCATCCAGCAGCAGCATGCGGGTCAGCCGTTCACGCACTTCGGTTTCAACGCCAAGGGTTTGCGCAAGGTGCCACGCATAAAGCTTGGGGAAGACAAAGCGCCAAACTTCGGGCGCACCGGCGGCCAGAAGCTCATCCACCTGGTTGAAGGCAAAGCCACCGATATCGGCAATCTGGCCATGCCCCGCCAGGCGCAGGCGCAGCTTCAGCCTATCCTCATCCTGGATGATTTCGCCCGAAACTCGGCGCGGCGCGATGCCCAAAAGATTGCGCGCGATATCCGCCAGGGAACGAAGCGAAATGCCGGCAATAGGCACGTTGAAATCGGGCTTCTGGCCGACAAGTTCCACATTGGGTCGCACCACCCTTTCTGATGTCACAACCCGTTCCGCTGCGGCAATCTGATCCAGCAGGCGGAGCGCCACCACTTCCGCCGTCAACCCGGTTTCAGCAAGCCGGGCAGGCACCTGAATGGGCGCCACCTCGATCGTGTCCTGGTGAATTTCGCGGATGATCATGATCGCCAATGCCACCAGGATGATCATGGGCATCACGGCGAAAAGCCCGGCCTGAATGCTCGACCACAGCCTCAACAGCAAGTGCGGTTGAGGCTTCTTCCGGGCGCCATCTTCGGCTGCCTGGGTTTTCGGCTGGTCAGTCATGCGGCGTCATTTTCACGTGATGGATATCGCCAAGATCGGGACGGGGTTCACCGGGCATTTAGGGCAGCCGCGCCGCAAGTGGAAATGGGTCGGCGGCCAGCACTTACCCGCGCGGGCTGGCGGCAGCAGCACTTTCCAGGATTTCGCGAAATAGCCGCGCCGGCAACCCGCCGCCCGCGACATTATCCATGGGCACGCCATCATCATTGCCCAGCCAAACCCCCATCACCAGCCCGCCGGTGATGCCGATGAACCAGGCGTCGCGATATTCCTGGGTCGTGCCGGTCTTGCCGATCACGCTCCGCCCCGGGATCGCCGCCGCACGCCCAGTGCCGCGCGCCACCACCGCCGCCATCATGCTGCGCATCGCTTCCATGTGCTCAGGCGCAAAGGCGCGTTCGGGTTGGGGCCGAGGCAAGGGCCAGGGGCGACCTTCGGCCTGCACTTGCGCCACACCGAATGGCTCCACACGAAAGCCGCCATTGGCGAAGGGCGCATAGGCCGCCACCAGATCAAGCAAGGTCACTTCGCCGGTCCCTAACGAAATGGTCGCATCGCGCGGGAAGGGGCCATCAAGCCCCGCGCGCCGCGCCGCTTCCGCCACTTTGCGATACCCACCCGCGCGCTGCATCAGCCGCACGGCAGACGTATTCACGCTATGCGCCAAAGCCTCCTCCAGGCTGATTTCGCCGCGCGCGCGCCATTGCCCATTGCCTGGCGACCAGCCGCCAAGATTGAGCGCGGTATCCAGAACCATATCCTGTGGCCCAAGCCCTGCTTCCAGCGCCGCGACAAAGATAAAGGGCTTGAAGGCGCTACCAGGTTGGCGCCGCGCCTGAGTCGCGCGGTTGAAGGGGCTGTTGCGATAATCCTTGCCGCCCGCCATGGCCCGCACCGCGCCGGTTGCGGCATCCATCGCCACCACCGCGCCTTGATGCACCCCGGCCCGCGCGCCGGGTCCGGCCAGGATCGCGTCAATCCGCGCCTCAGCAGCGGCTTGCAGCACCGGGTCAAGCGTGCTGCGCAAGACCAGATCGGCATTGCCAGGCGCACGCCCCACCATGCCTTCTTGCACCCAATCAGCGAACCAGCCGGCATCACGCGACGGTGCGGTGGTGAAGTTGATAGCCTCGGCCGCTTGTAGGGCCTGCGCCGCCGTCAGCACGCCGGTTTCCGTCATGGCGGTCAGCACTTCCAAGGCGCGCGCCAGCGCTGCCCCCTCATTGACGCGCGGATTGATGCGCGACGGCGCCTTGGGCAGCCCGCCTAGCACCGCCGCCTGCCCTGGCGTCAGCCGCCGTGCCGAAACACCAAAATAAAGCCGCGCCGCTGCATCCACACCGTAAGTGCCGGCGCCGAGATAAACGCGGTTCAAATAAATCTCGAGCAATTCATCCTTGCTGAAGCGCTGTTCCAACCAAAAGGCGAGCATCGCTTCCTGCGCCTTGCGCTTCAGGCTGCGTTCCGGCGTCAGAAACAGGTTTTTCGCCAATTGCTGCGTGAGGGTTGAGCCCCCCTGCACCACGCGGCCGGAGGTGAAATTGGCATGGACCGCGCGCGCCAGCCCGATCGGGTCTATGCCCCAATGGTCACGAAAGCGCCGATCTTCAATGGCGATAAAAGCCGCCGGCAGATGCGCCGGCATATCGCGCAAGCGCAGCGTTTCCCCATACAAATCACCATTGGTGGCAAGCAGCTTGCCATCCGATGCCAATAACGTGGTGGAAGGCCGGCGCGTGGTCGCCAGTGCCGCTTCCGGGCGTGGCAAATCCCAAGCCAGGATCAGCAAGACCACGGAAGCCGCGATCAGCCCCCAAATCACGGCAAGGAAACCAAAGCGCAACAGGCCCCAGCGCCGCCGCGGACGCGCCGCAGGACGTGAGGGGGGGGCGGAAAGACGTGCGCCGAGAGCCTCTCTGGCCGGGCTGCGGGGGGGCGCGCCGCGACCTTGTGAGGGTTTGGCCGATGCTCGGGCCATGCGCGTGTATATCATGCCGCGCGTCGCCACGAAACAGTGATTGACGGGGCAGCGCAACGCCCGGAACATCAGAGCAGTTTCAGGAGCGCCAGACTTGGCAAGTTCTCGTGGTATTTGGGTGATTGGCGCGGCGGTCTTCACCATTGGCTTTTCGACAACCCTCGCCATGCCGCTTTTCACCACCTATGCGGCGCGGGATGGCCAGGGCGCGGGTGGGCTTTCCGCCGCCTTCATCGCCTATGCGGCGAGTGCGATCATCTCAGCGCCGTTATTGGGCGGCATGTCGGACCGCATTGGGCGCAAGCCCTGCATTCTGGCCGCGCTGGCGCTGACCATTTGCGGTACGATTGCGCTGATCACCGCACCCGGGCTTGCGGCGCTTGCTTTTGCGCGCGGCATGCAGGGCCTGGCGGTGGGCTTGCTGGCGGGCGGCGCCACCGCCTGGGCGGCGGAATTGGCCGAGGGCCCTGAAGCCGGGCGCCGCGCCGCGCAAGTCACCACACTTGCCAGCGCGAGTGGCTTTGCTGCGGGCGGCATAGCCACCATGATCGCCATTGAAATCTTCGGTGGCCGCGAACCGCCGCTGACCTTCTGGCTGCATCTGACAGCGCTGGCCACGATCTTTCTGCTAGTGGTTTTCCTGCCAGAAACCAAAACCCCGGCGCGCGTGGCGTGGCTCCGCATGCCAAGCTTTCCGCGCGGCACGCTGCCGCTTTCACTCAGCATGCTGGCCGCCTGGGCGGTGACAGGCACAGTGATCACCGCCGTGCCAACCGCGCTGACGGAAGCCGGCTATCCGCGCATGGGCCCGCTTGCGGTGTGCTTCATGATTCTGGTGGGCGCCTTGGTGCAACAATTGATGGCGCGCATCGCGGCCAAGCGGCTGGTGCTGATTGGCTTGCCGGTACTCGTGCTGGGGGCCGGTTTGGTGATGTGGGGGACGCTGCATGCGGCGCTGCCCGCGCTGCTAATGGGTGGCGCCTTGGTGGGCAGCGCGGCTTACGGGTTTTTGTATATTGGCGGGCTGGCGGGGGTTTCCGAAAAAGCAGGGCTTGACCGCGCCCGCGCAGCGGCGGGGGTTTTTCTGGTGGCGCATATCGGCTTTTGCATCCCGCCGCTGATGGCGGGATTTGCGATGGATGCCTTTGGCGCCGGCGCGACGCTGACGGTTTTCTGGCTATTGCTGGCGGGTTTCGCAGCAAGCCTGATGTGGGCGCTGCGCGAGGCCCGTGAGACCAAGTCCCGTTAAGGGACGCCAACGGAGTCCAAAGGCCGCCGGCACTACCAGTTGCAGAATGTAGTGCAATTCACTATATTTGTGCCATGGATCAGCTTATCTCAGCCGCCGAGGCAAACCGCGCCTTTTCCCGTCTGCTCCGCGAAGTTCGCGAAGAAGGTCGACGTTTCGTGGTGACTTCCCATGGCGAGCAGGTTGCCCAGATCGGACCCTGCAGCGCTGCCGAAGCGGGCCGCAAATCCGCGCGCGAGGCTTTGCTGGCGCGCCTTGCGGCGCAACCCGTTCAGAATATAGGCCGCTGGAGCCGCGACGAATTATACGAGCGCTGAAATGCGCGTCGCACTCGACACCAATATCCTTGCCTATGCCGAAGGCGTGAATGGCGAGGCGCGCAAGGTGGCGGCCCTTAGGATATTGCAGGAATTCGGGGAGCGTGAAGTGATGCTTCCCGTTCAGGCTCTTGGCGAATTATTTGTTGTGCTGACGCGCAAAGCAAAGCGCGAGCCAGCCGAGGTGCGCAGCGCCTTGCTGGGCTGGTCCGATAGTTTTGCTATGATCGAGACAACGCCGGATGTGATTGTGGAGGCGATGGAATTGGTGACCACCCATCGCCTTAGCTTTTGGGATGCCGTGATGCTTGCCGCCGCGGCGCAGGCCGGCTGCCGCTTCCTGCTTTCCGAAGACATGCAGGATGGCTTTACCTGGCGCGGGGTTACAGTACGAAACCCCTTTAGCGATGTGCCAAGTTAGGTAGGCCGAGGCCGATCAGACACCCAGATTGAACCAGACCCCGCGCCAATCAATGGCGAGGTCAGTGGAGCGGGTACAATCCCCAACAAATCAGAAAGACCCTAATCAGACCAAGCCTTCCTCCCGCGCCTTGATCTGCATGGCGAGGTATTTGGAATACATCCGGCATTGTGCGAAGGAACCGCCGGTGAACCACAGCCCCTGCTGCGGCGTTTCCATCCACATATTGCGCAATTCCTGATCGGTCTCATCAAAGCCCCAGACCTTGCCGACGCGATCCGCCACCGCATCGCCAAAGAAACCGCGCACCAGATGATCCTGGCCCTTATAGCCAGTCGCAAGCACCAAAAGCTCGGCCGGCAATTCGCGGCCATCCTTCATCCGCATGC
>JADCFP010000025.1 GCA_020249465.1 Roseomonas sp.
CATATCGTCCGCAGCTATGATGAGGATTTGCGCAGGCTGCGTGACATGATCGCGCGCATGGGCGGACTTGTGGAACGCCAGGTGGCGGATGCCACCCGCGCCTTGGTCCGGCGCGATAGTGATCTGGCTGGCGAAGTGGTGCAGCGCGACGTGCAGATTGACCAGCTTGAACGAGAGATTGAGGCGTTTTGCGTCCGCCTTCTGGCGCTACGCCAACCCATGGCGGCGGATTTGCGCCTGATCATCGCCGGCATGAAGGTTTCCAATGATCTGGAACGCATCGGCGATTACGCCGCCAATGCGGCGAAGCGGTCCATTGTGCTTGCCTCACTCCCCGGTCTTGGCAGCATGAATGGTTTTGAGCGTATGGCCCATCTGGTGCAGGAAAACCTGAAGGCGGCGATGGATGCGCTGGTGCAAGGTGATGCGGAAGCAGCCGAACGCGTCTGGGGCGCGGATGAACCGGTGGATGAAATCTATAACGGCATTTTCCGCGAAATGCTGACGCATATGATGGAAGACCCGCGCAATATCACCGCCGCGACCCATTTGCTTTTCATCGCCAAAAATCTGGAACGCATCGGCGATCACACCACAAATATTGCGGAGCGCATTCATTTCGCGGTCCGTGGCGAAAACCTGCCGGAGGATCGGCCGAAGGGTGATACCTCGGCCTTCGCCGTGGTACGGGCGCCGGGCGAATAGGCGCAGCCATGATGGCCGAAAACTACGGCAGCCTTACCAAGCCGACGGTCCTGATCGTGGAGGATGAGGCGCCGCTTTTGACACTGCTGCGCTACAACCTCGAAAAACAGGGCTTCCGCGTGGATGAGGCGGCAGACGGCCAGGAAGCGCTGCTGCGCGTGGCGGAAGCGCGGCCTGATGTCATGCTGCTGGATTGGATGCTGCCATCGCTCTCAGGCATTGAGGTTTGCCGCCAGCTTCGCCGCCGTGCCGAAACGCGCGATCTGCCGATCATCATGGTAACGGCGCGGACAGAAGACCAGGATGCGGTGCGCGCGCTTGATATCGGCGCGGATGATTACATCGCCAAACCCTTCGCGATGGAACATGTGATTGCCCGCATCCGCGCCCTGCTCCGCCGGTCCGGGCGTGTCGCATCCAAGGGGTCGCTGGCCTATGCAGATCTTGCCATGGATCAGGATGCGCATCGCGTCACGCGTGCCGGGCGGCCCTTGCATCTGGGGCCGACGGAATATCGGCTACTGGAATTTTTCTTGCAGCACCCAGGCCGCGTTTTTGCGCGCGAACAATTGCTGGACGCCGTTTGGGGCCGTGATATCCATGTGGAACCGCGCACGGTGGATGTGCATATCCGCCGGCTGCGTAAGGCGATCAATCAGGGCAATGAGATTGACCTGATCCGTACCGTGCGTTCCGCCGGCTATGCCTTGGATTCGGACCCGGACAGGCTTGGTTAAGCGCCATCTTGGCGTCACGCAGCGCAAGGCGTAATCAACGCCCCGCGAATTGATCAGCGAGGGGTGCGATGCGCGTTCTGGTGGTGGGCGGCGGTGGCCGCGAACATGCGCTCTGCTGGGCCTTGGCGGCATCGCCGCTGCTGACCAAGCTGTTCTGTGCGCCAGGCAATGCCGGCATTGCCGAAGTGGCGGAATGTATCGCGATCGGTGCCGAGGATATTCCAGCCCTTGTGACCTTCGCCAAGGACAATTCCATTGATCTGGTCGTGGTGGGCGGTGAGCCGCCGCTTGTCGCCGGCTTGGCCGATGCCTGCGCTGCCGCGGGGCTGAAATGCTTTGGCCCTTCCGCCGCCGCTGCGCGGCTGGAAGGCAGCAAAACCTTCACCAAGGAAGTGGCGGATGCCGCCGGTGCGCCCCCCGCCGCCTGGGCGCGCTTTACCGATGCTGCCGCCGCGCGCGCCTATATTCGGGAAAAGGGCGCGCCAATTGTGGTAAAGGCGGATGGCCTCGCCGCCGGCAAGGGGGTGGTGGTGGCCGCGACCATTGCCGAAGCCGAAGCCGCCATCACCGATATCATGGAAGATCGCGTCCATGGCGCAGCGGGCGCTTCCGTGGTGATTGAAGAATGCCTGGTGGGTGAGGAAATCAGCTTCTTCGCGCTCTGTGATGGCACCACCGCTTTGCCCCTTGGTGCCGCGCAGGACCATAAGCGCGTGGGCGATGGCGATACCGGCCCCAATACCGGCGGCATGGGCGCCTATTCCCCGCCGCCGATTTTCACTGAGGCGCTGCAGGCAAAGGTCATGGCGCGCATCATCCGCCCGGTGTTGGCCGAAATGGCGCGGCGCGGCGCGCCGTTTAAAGGCGTGCTTTTCGCCGGCCTCATGATCACGGCGCAAGGCCCGAAGCTGATTGAATTCAACGTGCGTTTCGGCGACCCGGAATGCCAAGTGCTGATGCTGCGCCTGAAATCCGATTTGCTGCCTGCCTTGCTCGCGGCCTGTGACGGCGAATTGGCGCGGTTTGATCTCCGCTGGGAAGCCTTGCATGCCATGGTGGTGGTGATGGCGGCACAGGGCTATCCGGGCGGCTACGCGAAAGGCAGCGAAATTCGCAGCCTGGAAGCGGCGGGTCAGGTGCCCGGCGTGCAAGTTTTTCATGCCGGCACGGCGCGGCGCGAAGATGGCGCGCTGATCGCAACCGGTGGCCGCGTGCTGGGCATTGCGGCGACAGGCAAGACGCTGCGTGAAGCGCGCGACGCCGCCTATGCCGCGGTGGACCAGCTTGATTGGCCAGGCGGGTTCTGCCGGCGGGATATTGGCTGGCGGGCTTTAAGATAAGGCCCTCTTGCCGACTCGGGGCGGTTCCGGCCATGGAAGTCCTGTGTTGAACCTCATCAAACTCTCGGTCGGGCCCAAGGATGTTGCGGCGCTGGCAGCCTTGCAGGCGCTCCGCCTCAAGGAAGACCCGCCGCTCCGCGCCTGGACACGCATGTTCCCGAAGCGCGTAGAAGAACTCTGCAATGGCGGGTCCATCTATTGGGTGATCGGTGGCTTTGTCCGCGTGCGTCAGCGCATTCTGGAAATCCGTGAAGAAGAATGGGACGACCAGACCCCCTGCGCGGCATTGGTACTGGACCCGAATCTGGTGATGGTCGAAGCGCGCCCGGTGAAGCCCTTTCAAGGCTGGCGCTATCTGAAACCAGAAGAAGCGCCGGCGGATGTGAACCAGGCGCGCCCGCCGACACGCGGCTTGGATGCGCTGCCGCCCAAGCTGAGGCGCGATTTGGCCGAGCTTTGCCTGATCTGAGCCATCCCCGCCATTCTTGATAAAAATTAAGCTTCCGCTCACGGCGGTGAGAGATGAGGGCTGCGACACTGAAGTTGTTGCGCGGCTCATTCCCGGCATGCCGCGCCGCAACTGGTCCGTCTTCGGGCGGGTCCTTTGGGCTGGCTGGTTTGATCCGGCCGGCCCTATTTTTTTGCCGATTCCGCTTCCAGCAGGGAAAGCAGCCCTTCCAGCAATTGCGCCGGGGAGGGAGGGCAGCCAGGGATCAGCAAATCCACAGGCAGCACCGCGGCGATGTCGTTTTCCACCGCATAGGAACCCTTGAAGACGCCGCCATCCACGGCGCAATCGCCAACGGCCACCACCCAGCGTGGTTCGGGCGTGCTGGCCAGCGCACGTTCCAAGGCTTCACGCATATTGAGGCAGGCAGGCCCGGTCACCAGCAGCACATCGGCATGTTTGGGGGAAGCAACAAAGCGCAGCCCGAAGCGTTCCAGATCATAGGCGACATTCTGCAGCGCATTCACTTCCAATTCGCAGCCATTGCAGGAACCGCTATCCACTTCACGGATCGCGAGGCTGCGGCCAAGCCGCGCGCGGCTGGTCACGGCCAACCTTTCACCAAGCGCCTGGACGGTCTCCTGCGGCACCAGCGGTGCTTGATCCGTGAGCGGTTTCGCGAATAGCGCGCGGG
Source organism: Roseomonas sp. (assembly GCA_020249465.1). GTDB lineage: Bacteria > Pseudomonadota > Alphaproteobacteria > Acetobacterales > Acetobacteraceae > Neoroseomonas. The sequence goes on from JADCFP010000025.1 coordinate 3,925, forward strand.
CGAGCTTGGGCCACAGCATCACAAATCCACCCCGCTATACGAACAATTGAAGGATTTATTGCACAGTGGAAAATCGGCGACGATATTGTCTTCGATGGCTGCCTCCAACAGCGGCCATTGCAGCCAGGAAGGATCGCGCGGGAATAGCGCGCGGATCAGCCCGCCATCATCAAGCGCAATCCAATGCAGGCACTCACCACGGAAGCCTTCAATCATCGCCATGCCTTCGCCAGCGCGCACAGGTAGAGGCGCCATCAGCTCACCGGGTGGAAGGTTCGTCAGGATTTGCCTGACAAGCGCAATGGAGTGGCCGAGTTCCAACACGCGAATGCGTACCCGCGCATCCACATCACCGGCCTCCAGCATTGGCGTATCGAAATGAAAATTCGTATAGGGCAAATGCTGTGGCAGGCGGCGCGCATCGAAGGCACGGCCAGATGCGCGGCCCACATACCCGCCGGCGGCAAAGCCGCGCGCCAGATCGGGGCGCAAATATCCTGTGGTCACCACACGATCCTGCAAGCTGGCATGCGCCTCATAAATCTGCATCAGCGCTGGGATTTCCGCTTCCACTGCGTCCAGCGCGGCCAGAATCGCCTCGGTCCCGCGCGGTGCGATATCGGGCGCGACACCGCCTGGCAACACGCGGTCCATCATCAGCCGATGGCCGAAAGCGGCGGCGATGGCACGCAGCACGCCTTCGCGCAGCAACCCGCAACGCGCATGGGGGAAGGCAAAGGCCGCGTCATTGCAGACAAAGCCCCAATCATTCAAATGATTGTGAATGCGTTCTAATTCCAGCATGAGCGCGCGGAGATGTAGCGCGCGCGGTGGCGGCGTGGCGCCAAGCGCGGCTTCGACTGCCGCCGAAAAGGCCCAGGAATGCGCCACCGTGGTATCGCCCGAAAGCCGCGCCGCATAACGCACCGCCGCACGTGGCGAGGTGCCGAGCATGAGCGAAAGCGTGCCCTTATGCTTATAGCCAAGCCGTTGTTCCAGCCGCACCACCACTTCTCCCTGCACGGAAAAGCGGAAATGTCCGGGTTCGATCACACCGGCATGAATCGGGCCAACCGGGATTTGGTGAATGCCTTCACCTTCCGTTGGCAGGAATTCCGGCTGCGGCGCTTCTCCTGCAAAGGGGATGGGCTTGGCTGCCAGCGGATGGCGCAGGGACCAGCGGCCGTGATCCAACCATGGGCGCAAATCAACCGCGCCTTCCGCGTGATGGCCCCATAACTCCAGGATCATGCGTTCAAAGCGCACCGCACCGGGACGCGCGGGCGAAAGTGCTGCGTAATTCCAACCGGTGGCTGGGGTTGAAGCCAACACGGCTTCATTGCTTGGTTCATGCAGGAAGCAGGCATGCACCTGCGTTGCATCCGCCCAAAGCCCGAGCAGCGCCAATGTCGTCTCCTGCCGCAAGGCCGCCGGCAATTGCCCCCAGGCGGTGGGTGAAAGCAAGAACCGCTCATAAGGCTTCGCGCCTTGCGGATTGCCGCTGCGGATCAGGCTGGAAGCCGGCCCCGTCATCCGATCATCCCCGCCGCTGCCTTGAGGAAACTGCTGAAGATCGAAGGCATCGCAAGCCCCAGCAGCAGCGCCACCGCCAGATGCAGCCAAAGCGGCACCAGCACCGCAAGCCCTTGACCAGCAACCGCCACATCAGGCGTTGCCGCGCCAAAACACAGCGCTTGCAGCGTATGGATCAACGCCGTCATCGCCACCACCAGGCCAAGCGACAGCACCACAGCAAGCCAAGGCTGCGCGGCCATGGCGGCATTCAGCACGGCATATTCGGACGCAAACAAAAGGAAGGGCGGCAGCCCCGCAATGGCGCCAATCGCCAGGGCAAGCCCCCAGCCGAGCCAAGGATCACTCGCCACCAACCCTGAAATATCCGCTAATTTCTGGCTGCCCCTTTGCTGTGCCGCGCGGCCAATGCCAAAGAAGATCGCGCTCTTCACCAATGAATGGCCGATCATGTGCAGCAAGCCCGCAAGCGTCGCGGCTGGGCCGCCAATCCCGAAGGCAAAGGCGGCGATGCCCATATGTTCAATGGAACTCCAGCCAAAGAACCGCCTGGCATCGCGCCGCCGCCATAAGGCGAGCGCCGCCAGCAGTACGGAAGCAAGCCCCAGCGCCATCAGGAAGGGTCCAACCGCCAGCGTATCCGGATGCGCGCCAATAATCGCCTTGGCGCGCAGCACCGCGAGCATCGCGGCATTCAACAAAAGCCCAGACAGCACGGCGGAAATCGCAATCGGGCCTTCCGCATGCGCATCCGGCAGCCAGGAATGCAGTGGGACCAAGCCCGCCTTGGTGCCATAGCCCACCAGCAGGAAAACGAAAGCCAGGTCCAGCGTATTCGCATCGCAGCGCGCCGCCACGCGCTTCAGCGCCACCCAGGACAGCCCGCTTTCCGCATCCAGCAAGGCTTGCGCGGCGGAATAAAGCAGGATGGTACCGAACAACGCGAGCGCAATGCCAAAGCCGCAAAGCATGAAGAATTTCCAAGCTGCCTCCATCGCCGCCGGCGTGCGATGCACGGCCACCATCAGCACGCTGGCGAGTGTCGCGATTTCAATCGCGACCCACAACACGCCAAGATTATCCGACAGCAGCGCAAGGTATTGCGCGCCAAGAAACACCTGAAAGGCGCCGTGATAGGCGCGGATGCGCCAGTGATCGAAACCCTCATTCGCCAGCGTGGCCGCGGAGAAGATGGCGGTTGTCAAAGCGACAAAGGACGCCAGCAAGACAAAGGGCAGGTTCAGCGCATCAATCCGCGTCCAGCCCTGTTCGCCATGCGGAAGGGTAAACAGCGCCAGCGCCAATACAAACGAAACAGCCGCGCAGCCGATATTCACCGCCGCCGCAATGCGGAGCCTCGGCAAGGCCAGCAAAATCAGCGCACCAATCCAAGGGAAGAAAACCATGATCCAGGGTAGCGGCATCACTCGCCTTCCCCCCTGTGCGTATCGAGACTTTCCGTATCCAGGCTTTGGAAGCTCTCGCCCATTTGCAGTGCGAAAACGCCCGCAATCACCGCCAACATCAGCACCAAAGCGGCAGTGGAAAGTTCCATCACCAGCGGCATGCCAGCGACCCCCACCGCTGCCAGAATCAACCCGTTTTCCAGGCTGAGCAGCCCGATCACCTGGCTGATCAGATTGCGCCGCGTGATCATCATCAGGCCGCCCAGCAGCACCACGGAAAGCGCCAGTGCCAAATCCTCCCGCGCCAAGGCGCGCTGCCCGGCGGTGGCCGGCAACACCACCAGCAGCGCGAAGCCTGCCAAGGCGACACCGGCAATCAATGAAGCGCCAATGCCAAGGGCGGGATCAACACCGCGCTGCAAATTGAAGCGCCGCACCAGCCGATGCAGCGCAAAGGGGATCAGCACCGCCTTGGCGCCAAAGGCAATCGCTGCTGTCACGTAAAGCCCTGCGGCGCCCTGCACATAGCCCTGCCAGGCAGCCGCCAGCGCCAGCAGCCCGCCTTGTGTTGCGAAGGCATTGATCACGGCAGAAATGCGCCGCTGATAGAGCAACACAAAGGACAGCAGCAGCACCGCCCCACCCAATAGATGCGCCAAATCATAGGGAAGCTGCCCGAAACTCATGACAGCCCCGTCGAAACAAAAAGGAACACCGCACCCAATAAGCCAAGCAGCAGCGCCGCACCTAAAAACTCCGGCACACGAAAGACGCGCATCTTGGCGATAGCCGATTCAAACACGGCAAGCGCCAGGACAAGCGCGGCCATTTTCGCGATAAACACCAGAAGCCCGATGATCCAGGCGATTGGTCCCGCACCGGGTGCGGCCATGCCAAAGGGCAGAAACACCGCCGCCAGCAGCGCCAACCAAAGCGTGAGGCGCAAGGATGCTTGGAAATCCCACAACGCCAAATGCCGGCCGGATGCTTCTAGGATCATTGCCTCATGCACCATGGTCAGTTCCAGATGCGTGGCGGGATTATCCACCGGGATGCGCGCATTCTCCGCCACTGCAACCGCCAGCAGCGCGACAGCAGCGAAGCCAAGCGAGACACGAAGCCCAAGCGCGCCTTCCTGAAAAATCCCTGTAATCACATCCAGATTCGTCGTACCGGCCAGAATGGCGAAGATCAGCGCCGCCAACACCAAGGCCGGTTCCGCCAGCGCCGCAAAGGCCATTTCGCGTGTCGCGCCCAAACCACCGAAGGATGTGCCGACATCCATCCCCGCCAGCGCCATGGCAAAGCGCCCCAGCGCCAAAAGCCCAGCAATCAGCAGCAAATCCGCGAAGGGGGCGAGCAACATGCCGCGCGCAAAACTCGGCACCAGCGCGGCTGCAAGCAATGCAGCGCCGACCGCGACATAAGGTGCCGCGCGCGAAATGGCTGAGGCGTTTTCCGCCAGCACCGGGCGCTTCTTCAATAGCTTCAACAGATCGCGCCAGGGCTGCAAGGGATGTGGCCCGCGCCTGCCCATCAGCCGTGCCTTCAGCCAACGGACGCACCCCGTCAGCACCGGCGCCAGCGCCAGGATCAGCGCCAGATGCAAAAGCTGCGTCACAAGGCCGGTGAGGATGCTCATCTCCGTTCCAGCCAAATCAGTAGCGCCATCAGCGCGAGCAGTACCGCAAAGCCAAGTCCAAGACATTGCCTAAGCGAGAAATCGCGCAAGCGTTCCGCCAGCGCCGCCAGCCGATCACGCGCGCGCGGCAATGGCCCGGAAATCAGCACCAACACAGGATCATGAAAGCCTGCCTGCAAGCGTGCGGGGGCGGTATTGCCGGGCGGTGGCGGCATTTCCACTTTCTCTCGTGCCGCCAACAGCGTTTTGCCCAACATGCGGCGCAAGGGCTGCGCCATGCCGGCAGCCGAAACTTGCGTCGCCGGATTACCGAAAGGCAGATGATGCGGTGGGGCAATAAAACCGCAATCCCAGGCGGGGCCGCGCACAATGCCTGGCGCCTGCCGCCGCGCGAACCACACAACGCCACCGCCCAATATCAGCAACAGCACAAAAACGATCAGCGGCGCATAACCCGCACCGCCTTCTGAAACCGTCACCGTCACGCCGCCAAGCGCGGATAACCCCGCGCCCGCGCCGGTCAGCAAGCGCAGCGCCGGCGCGGCGAGTTCCAACAAAAACCCGGGCGTCAGACCGAAGATCACCGTTAGCGCCGCGGGCAGGGTCAGCGCGGCACGCGCCGCGCCTGAAAGCTCGGTCGCACCTGCGGCGCGCGGGCTGCGTGGCCGGCCCAGAAACACCATGCCATAAAAGCGCAGCATCGCAGCGGCAGATAGTGCTACTGCCAAAGCTGCCAAGGCAGTGGCGGCTGCCGCGCCAATCTGAAACGCCAAATCACCCACACGCCAAGCCGCAATCAGCGCCTGCAACAGCAACCATTCTGAGGCAAAGCCCGAAAGCGGCGGCAGCGCGGCAGCGGAAGCAGCGCCGAGCAATACCAAGCCCGCGGTCCAGGGCATGGCATTGATCAAACCCCCAAGCCGATCCATGCGCCGCGATGCCGCGCCATAAAGTACCTCACCGGCGCCCAGAAACAACAGCGTCTTGAACATGGCATGGTTCAGCGCATGCAGTAGCGCCGCACCGGCCGCAACGGCCGCCAGCGCCCCCAAATCCGCCGCGCGAAACGCGAGCGCAAGGCCAAGCCCCAAGGTGATCAGCCCAATATTTTCGATGGTGGAACAGGCCAGCAGCGTTTTGGTGTCTTCTTCCAACGCCGCACGCAACGCCCCCATGATGGCAGAGGCCAAGCCAAGCGCCATCAGCACCGCACCCCAGAACAGAGGCTGCGCCGGGCCGGCCAGATCGAAGATCACACGCGCCAGCACATAAAGTGCCACCTTGGTCATGGCGGCTGACATCAGCGCGCTCACATGGCTCGGTGCGGCGGGATGCGCCAAGGGCAGCCAGACATGCAAAGGTACCAGCCCGGCCTTGGACCCCGCACCAATCACCACCAGCACCAATATCGCCAACGCACGCAACCCATCCGGCGGTGTGGCACGCAAGGCAGCGAAACCCGCACCCGCCGAAACGCCGGCCGCGAGTAAGCCAAAGCAAAGGATCAGCGCCGCACCACCCAAGGCCGCGAAGCCCAGATAAAGCCGCGCGGCACGGCGATTTTCCGCATTTTCATGTTCATGCGCCACCAAGACCCATGACGCGAAGGACATGAGTTCAAACCCGAGCACCAGCGTAAAGCCATCGGCGGCGAGCAAGGTCAGCGCCATGCCGGCGAGAAACAGTGGATAGGGCACTAAACGGCGCGGCGCTTCAGGCCCCTTCACATGGCCGAAGGCAAAAGCGGAAGCGGCAATGCCACAGAGCCCCAGGATCAGAAGGAACCAGGCGGAAAGCGGATCAAGCGCGAGGCGCATTGGCCCCCAAGGCGGGCCGAAGGGCAGCGCCAAGGCTTCAGCGGCGGAAACCAGCCCCGCAATCCCGCCCGCCGCAAACACCAGGGAAACGCCAGCCGCACCCGCATAAACCACCCGGACGCCAAGCACCGTCCGCGCCAGCAATGGCGCGGCGAGTGACAGCATCGCCAGCGCCACCAAAGCGAGGGCGAGGGCGATTAGCACGGTATGGAATCGCTGCCTTGCATAATCGAAGGCTAAGCCCGAAGGCGGCATTCGGACAGCCCCCGCCTGAAATTTCCCCCAAGCGCGCCGGTGTATTATCGGCCACGTGCATGCGCCAGCGCCGCAAGGCGTAGCGCGCTGGCCAAAGGTAGCCCCTGATCGGACCGCGCGGCATCCACCTCTGCCACCAGCGCGGCTAGGCTTCGGCCTTGCTGGCCCGCAAGCGCTTCCAATTCCCCCCAGAACGGACTTTCCAGTGCAACCGAAGTCGCGTGTCCGGCTAGGCGAAAGGAACGCTTCACCAAATGGTGCGGCATGGCTTTTCCTAAACTATTGGGGTGACTACAAAATCAAATGCTTCGCTCAAACTGCTTGCAAAGAATGCGAATCTCCATAGCATCACTGCGCCTTTGTCAAATCAGGGAGGAGAAAACCATGAGCTACAAGATCGAAACCATCGAAGGCATCGGCAAGGTCATGGGCGACAAGTTGCGCGCCAATGGTGTTGCCGATACCGCAGGCCTTCTCGCTAAAGCCGCAACGCCCAAGGATCGAGCGGCGTTGGCCGCCAAAACGGGTATCTCCGGCAAGCTTATCCTCAAATTTGCCAATCGTGCAGATCTGATGCGCGTGAATGGTGTGGGCGAGGAATACGCGGATCTATTGGAAGCTGCTGGTGTCGATACGGTGCCTGAATTGGCCCAACGCAAGGCACAAAACCTGTTTGAGGCGCTTACACAAACCAATGCTGAGAAGAAGCTGGTGCGTCAAACACCCTCACTTAACGCGGTGAAGGGTTGGATTGCCACAGCTAAGGATATGCCGCGCATGCTGCACTACTGAAACCGCGCATGCCAGCTTTGGCCGAAGGTGCCAAACGATATACCGGCATCTTGAGTTTCCACCCAAAGCTCCGCAGGACCGCGAGGATTCGTCGAAGAAAGTTTGCCGATGTCATACTATCATCACTGGTCGATCCAGTGCGGCATCGGCAATTCCTTTGGCTTCCATGGTTCCTAGCGATGCGCTTCATGCTGGCCTTTCCCTGCCCCAAAATGCCCACGAGCAGCACTAGCTACATATGTGGTGGGCCGATTCACGCCGCTGTCGAACCGACAGCAGCGATCGGGACCACCAGATCAGCGCTAAGCCGCGGACTTCGCTGATTTGGAATGAATGAAGCGGCTCGATAACAGGCGCTTGCTGGCGCCCCGTATCTGCCGAAACGGAAAAATCTACTATGCCTGACTGGATCAAATGGCAAAGGCAGCGTAAAGCAGAATGGATCTGTGTCATCGCCCACGCGGTTTTCTACCTTTATCACAGCCCTTCGCAAGGAAGCCCAGCATGTCCATGCCCCTTCTGTTCACGCCCATCACACTACGGTCTGTAACGCTACCAAATCGCGTGGCACTTTCGCCGCTTTGCATGTATTCGTCCAAGGATGGGATGGCGAATGGTTTTCATTTTTCGCATCTGACAGCGGTGGCGCGTGGCCGTGCCGGGCTGATCTTCACCGAAGCGACGGCCGTGGTGCCAGAAGGGCGCATCACGCATGGCTGCTGCGGGCTTTGGAATGATGCGCAGGTGGAAGCCTATCGCCCCATCGTGGATGCCATCATCGGCTTTGGGTCTGTGCCCGCCATTCAAATTGCCCACGCCGGGCGCAAGGCTTCCGTGCAGCCGCCCTGGAAGGGCAGCACACCCTTGCGCGCCGAAGATGCCGCCACGGGCTCACCGCCTTGGGAATGTTTCGGCCCCACGGCAGAACCGGTCGGCCCCGGTTGGCATGCGCCAACCGCGATGACGGAAGCGAAAATCCAGGAAACCGTGCAGGCTTTCGCCGCCACTGCGGCGCGCGCGGCCAAGGCAGGGTTTCGCGTTTTGGAAATCCATGGCGCGCATGGGTATCTGATACAATCCTTCCTCTCGCCCATCTCGAACAAACGCAATGATCGCTATGGCGGAGACCTTGCCGGGCGCATGCGCTTTGCCCTTGAAGTGACCGAAGCGGTGCGCGCCGCCTGGCCGGCTGATCTGCCGCTATTCTTCCGCATCTCTGCCGTTGATGGCCCAGCTGAGGGCTGGAGCCTGGATGATTCCGTTGTGCTGGCCAAGGAATTGAAGGCGCGCGGTGTGGATGTGGTGGATTGCTCGGCTGGTGGCGTCTCCGGTGCGCCTGCCTTCCGCGCCAATGATGCGGGCCAGCCGCTGCGCACCCGCGCGGAACGCCCGCCAGGCTTCCAGGTGCCTTATGCCGAACGCGTGCGGCGTGATGCGGGTGTGGCGACCATGGCGGTTGGCGTGATTATCGCGGGCGATCAGGCAGAGGCGATCTTGCAGGAAGGCCGCGCTGATCTGATCGCGGTTGGGCGCGAATTGATGTATGATCCCTATTGGACCTTGAAGGCCGCTGAAAGCTTGGGTTGTGATCCGGGTGCGAAACTGTGGCCCGATAATTATGGCTGGGCCATTCAGCGCCGCGCGGAAATCATGGCATCGGCGGGGCGGCGATAGACCCAGCGACGCCTCGTTTTCTTGCTGCAATGGCACGAAAATTGCTACAACATCGCGCTATGAAAAGACGCAGCCTGCTTGTCGGCCTTGGTGCCGGCCTTCTTGCCCAGCCTGGCGCCGCTTCGGCCCAGGCTTGGGCACCCAGCCGCCCCGTGACGATCATTCTGGGCTTCCCGCCTGGTGGCGCTTCAGATGCCGCCATGCGCATCATGCAGCCTGTTTTGCAGGCGGCTTTGGGTCAGCCGGTGGTGATTGATAACCGTGCCGGTGCGGGCGGCAATATCGGTGCGCAGGCAGTGGCGCGCGCGGCGCCTGATGGGCATACCATCGGTTCGGCCAATATCGGTACACTCGCGGTCAATCCCGCTTTGGTGCGCAATATGGGCTTTGATCCCATGGCCGATCTCATGCCGATTTCCACCATCTTCAACGCCGTGAATGTGCTGGTCTGCCCGGCCAATCGGCCCTTCAGATCGGTTGCTGACATCATCGCCGCCGCCAAGGCGCGGCCTGAGACGATCAGCTATGGCACGGGCGGTGTCGGCTCGCCCGGGCATCTTTGCGGCATATTGTTTGACCATATCGCGGGCACGCGCACCGTACCGGTACCGTATCGTGGTGGCGGGCCGCAAATGCTGGCACTTGTCGCGGGTGAGCATGATTTCGGCTTTTCGCCCATGGGCACGGTGTTGACGCATGTGCAGGCCGGCACCATTCGCGCCTTGGGTGTCGCCACCAAAACCCGCGCGCGTGAATTGCCCGATGTGCCGAGCATGATCGAAGCCGGACTGCCGGATTTTGAGGTGCTGAATTGGGATGGCTTTGTCCTGCCCGCCGGCACGCCCGCGCCCATCCGTGCGCGGCTGGGCGATGTGATCCGCGCTGCCTTGACTGATCCTGGCGTGATTGCGGATTTTCAGCGTCGCGGGCTGGAAGCTTGGCCCACCACAGAAGCCGCTTTTGCGGCGCAATTGGCGGCTGATGCGGCAAAGTGGCAACCGCTGATCCGTGCGGCGGGGATCGAACCAAGCTGAGTTTTGCCGGGGCCAGGCGGTCTGGCCCTCACGCGAAATCCCCCTATAAGGCGACTGCCCCTTTCAGAAACGCAGAGCCTTCATGATTCGCCTGGATAATATCAGCAAGCAAAATGGCCGGCAGATCCTTTTCATCGAGGCTTCTGCCGCGCTGCAAAGGGGCGAGAAAACTGGCCTGGTCGGCCCGAATGGCGCCGGCAAGACGACCCTGTTCCGCATGATGACGCAGCAGGAACAACCCGATGAGGGTTTGGTGATCGCCGAAAAGGGCCTCAGCATCGGTTTCTTCAGCCAGGATGTTGGCGAAATGTCCGGCCGCAGCGCGGTGGCCGAGGTGATGGATGGCGCGGGCGCCATCAGCGAAGTGGCAGCCGAATTGAAGACGCTGGAAATCGCGCTCGGTGATCCGGATCAGGCCGATCAGATGGATCAATTGATCGAACGCTTTGGAGAAGTTCAGGCGCGCTTTGAGGAATTGGGCGGCTATGCGCTGGAAGGCCGCGCGCGTGAGGTTCTGGCGGGCCTGAGTTTCAGCCAAGACATGATGGAAGGCGATGTAGGCGCCCTGTCTGGCGGTTGGAAAATGCGGGTCGCCTTGGCGCGCATTTTGTTGATGGCGCCTGATGTCATGCTGTTGGACGAACCCAGCAACCACCTTGATCTGGAAAGCCTTATTTGGCTGGAAAATTTCCTGCTGGCCTATGATGGCGCGCTGCTGATGACATCCCATGACCGGGAATTCATGAACCGTATCGTCAATAAAATCATCGAAATTGATGCCGGTTCACTCACCACCTATGCGGGCAATTACGAGTTTTACGAACAGCAACGCGCGCTGAATGAAAAGCAACAGCAGGCGCAATTTGAACGTCAGCAGGCCATGCTGGCCAAGGAAATCAAATTCATCGAAAGGTTCAAGGCGCGGGCCTCTCACGCGGCGCAGGTGCAAAGCCGGGTCAAGAAATTGGAGAAAATTGACCGCGTGGAACCACCCAAGCGGCGCCAGACCATCCTGTTTGAATTTCCGCCCGCGCCACGTTCGGGTGATGATGTTGTCAATCTGAAGAATATTCACAAGAAATATGGCGACCGCGTGATTTATAATGGCCTGGATTTCCTGATCCGGCGAAAAGAGCGCTGCTGTGTCATGGGCATCAATGGCGCGGGCAAATCAACCTTGCTGAAGCTGGTGACCGGCTTCACGCAACCCGATGACGGCACGGTCACTTTGGGTGGCAGCGTGAAGCTCGGCTATTTCGCGCAGCACGCCATGGAATTATTGGATGGTGAGCGCAGCATCTTTGAGACCATGGAAGACACCTTTCCGCGCGCCGGTCAAGGTTCCCTGCGCGCCCTCGCTGGGTGTTTTGGCTTTTCCGGCGATGAGGTGGAAAAGAAATGCCGCGTGTTGTCCGGCGGGGAAAAGGCCAGGCTGGTCATGGCGCTGATGCTCTATGATCCGCCCAATTTTCTGGTGCTGGATGAACCGACCAATCACCTTGATATGGCGACCAAGGAAATGCTGATCAGCGCCTTGGCCGCTTATGAGGGCACCATGCTTTTCGTTTCCCACGACCGTCATTTTCTGGCAGCTCTTTCCAACCGCGTCCTGGAATTGACGCCGGAAGGTATCCATGATTTCGCTGGTGGCTACACGGAATATGTCGCGCGCACCGGCCAGGAAGCCCCTGGCCTACGGAGTTAGAAAACGATTTCCGTGAATGGGACGCGCCTTATTCCACCTTGATCTTGCCGGCGCGCGCAATGGCGCCGAATTCTTCCCGCTCTGCCCTGATGAAGCTCAGCATTTCAGCCGGTGTTGTGAAGCGCGGCGCGGCACCAAGATCACGAATACGGGTTGCGATAGCGTCTTCGCGGAGCGCCTGATTGATCACGCCATTGAGCTTCTCGATGATTTCGTCCGGCGTGCCCTTCGGTGCCATGAAGGCATACCAGGCAACCCATTCGCGCTGATCAAGGCCAAGTTCCATCATGGTGGGCACGCCGGGCAGCCGATCCGATCTTTCGCGGCCCGTCATGGCCAAGGCGCGCAGCCGGCCGCCCGCGATATGCCCAGCACTGGCGCCTAGGCTATCCACCGTAATCGGCACCTCATTGGCGATCACCGCGGTCAAGGATTGCACGGTGCTGCGATAGGGCACGCCCGGCATATCAATCTGGTGGCGGAGTTTGGCTTCTTCCGCGACCAGATGCGGAATGCTGCCTGATGATGGATTGCCATAGCGCCAAACGCCCGGCTCCGCGCGGGCGCGCGCGATGAATTCCGGCATACTGCGGAAGGGTTGCGTTGGGTTCAGCAACCATACCAAAGGCGAGGTAACGGCCACAGAAATCGAGGCGAATTCCTCCACCGGGTCAAAAGGCATATTGGGATAGATGCTGCTGCCGATGGAAATCGCGCCGATATGGGCGAACATGAAAGTATTACCATCAGGTCGGCTGCGCTGCAGATCCTGCATGCCGATAATGCCATTCGCACCCGGCTTGTTTTCCACCACAACAGGGTGACCAAGCAATTCGCCAAGGCGGGGGGCGAGGATGCGCGCATAAACCTCATACCCGCCAGCGGCGCTCGGGACGATCAGGCGGAGCGGACGGTTCGGCCAATCGCGGCTTTGGGCAAGAACAGGGGGCGCTGCCAAAAGGCCAAGCGCGGCGCGACGTGTGATGCGCATGAGCGTTACTCCCTCCAAGAACCACGTCATGGGCCCACGACCCATGCGTTTTTTATGATCAAGGATATGCACCCCTCACAGCGGACAGCAAGCGTGGGATGCTCACCTTACTTCATGATGGCGAAAGCCCCGCAAGCCGTGCTGCGCGTCGAGCATTGGCCAATTCATCGCGCAAGAACTGCGCAAAGCCATCCGGTGTGCGTTGGCCTGGGCTCGCCAGAATGGCGCCCACTTCGCCGATGCGCGCTTGTATCGCGGCATCATCCAGCGTCGCTGTCAGTGCAGCATGGAGCTTGCCAATAACCTCAGCCGGCGTCGCGGCTGGCGCCAATAGGCCGCCATAACTGCCGGCGGTAAAGTTGGGCAGACCCGCTTCGATGAAGGTCTGTACGCCTGGCAGATGTGCTGATCTTGCTTCGGTTGCGATGGCGATAATGGGCGCCTTGCCTTCCTGATGCAGCGGCAGGGCAGAGGGCAATTCCACCATCCCGGCATCTACCGTGCCGCTGATCAAATCCGGAATCATGGCGCTGCCGCCGCGATAAGGCACATGGGTTGCGCGCACATTCGCCCCAGCCAGCAATAATTCCAAGGCAAGATGCGCCGCACTGCCTGTGCCAGGCGTTGCAACAGTCAAGGCGCCATCACGCTGGCGCATCAGCGCAATCAATTCCGTCAAGCTGCGCGCGGGCAAACGCGCAGTGACCTGGCAGATCATGGGCAGAATACCGACAAGGCCAATGGGGCGGAAATCACGCTCCACATCATAGGGAATATTCGCTTGCAGCACTGGATTGGCGGTCAGGGGGCCGCCCGCGCCAAACAGCAGCGTATATCCATCGGCTGGAGCGCGGGCCACCAATTCAGCACCAAGGCTGCCGCCGGCGCCGGCGCGGTTTTCAATCACGATTGGCCTGCCCAGGCGTTCCGCCATGGGGCCCGCCACCAGACGCGCCAGGATATCGGTATTTCCACCCGCAGCGAAGGGGACGATCATGCGCATCGGGCGGTCAGGAAAAGCCATGGCGCTACGGATAATCGAAGCCGCGGCCAACGGCGCTGCCGCACCCAGCAGCAACCGACGTGAAATCATGTGCGTATCCCCTCATACCGCGTCTATGCGCGTAGGATGGCAGGCTCGCATTGTCGCGCAGGAAGGGCAAGCATGGCTTGCGGATATGGCATCCCTGCCGCAGCATCAGCGCAAGGAAGATGGGAGAATATGCGATGGAACAGCGACCGCTGGGCAAGACTGGCCTGCATGTTTCGGTTCTCGGCTATGGTTGTGGTGCCATCGGCGGTTTGATGGTGAAGGGCAGCGCAGCCGAACAGGACCGCGCCATTGGTCGCGCCATTGACCAGGGCATCACCTATTTCGATACGGCGTCGGCTTATGGTGACGGCGTTTCCGAAAGTAATTTGGGTCGCGCGCTGAAAGCGCTCGGCGCAAAGTTGATTGTGGGCACCAAGGTTCGCATCCGCGGGTCGCAACGCCTGGATATCGCGGGCACCATCGCGCAATCCATTGATGCCAGCCTTGGCCGGCTTGGGCGCGATAGCGTGGATATCTTTCACCTCCACGAACCCATCACCCAAGCAGGTGAGGCGCCAAGTTTCACCGCGGATCAGATATTGCACCAGGCTGTGCCGGCTCTCCGCAAACTGCGCGATCAAGGCAAGATCCGTTTCTATGGCATTACGGGGCTTGGCGATGCGCCCATGCTGCGCCGCGTCTTGGATGAGGGCGGCTTCGCCACGGCGCAAATGCCCTACAACATCCTGAACCCAAGCGGTGTGATGCCCCTGCCCGCAGCGTCCGCAATGCCGGATTTGGGTGGTGTCATTCATCACGCTGGCAAGGCGGGCATTGGCGTGATGGCTATTCGCATTCTTGCCGGTGGCGCCCTGAGTGGGTCTGAAGATCGCAGCCCCCTTGGTGTTCCGAAAGTGGAACCCATCGCCTCTGGCGCCAGTTATGCCGCAGATGTGCAGGCGGCGCGGCGCCTGATGCCACTGATCGAGGCTGGCTACGCTAAGGACCTCGTTGAATTGGCGCTACGCTTTTCCGCCATGCCGCGCGAGATCAGCACGGTCTTGGTGGGCACATCGAGTATCGCCGAACTCGACCACGCCGTAGCTGCGATCAATCAAGGGCCGCTTCCGGCTGAAGCCCTTGCGATGATCAAACAGCTACAGCATGGCTGACACATAAGGGGCGCTTATGTCCCCTTCGGTTGGCCCGCAGCGCGACATTCCGCGGCGCTCGGGCGTTTCAGGCCCATGATGTCGCGCAAAGTGCTGCCCGGATAATCCTTGTGGAATAAGCCTCGGCGCTGCAATTCAGGCACCACCAGGCGTACGAAATCCTCATAGGCGCCGGGGATATGTGTGGCGGCCATGACAAAGCCATCGCAGGCGCCGCCATGGAACCATTCTTCCATCTGATCCGCGACCTGCTTTGGCGTGCCGACAAAGGCGTGATGTTCATGAATGGTGCCGCGGCCTGAAACCTCCACAAAATCGCGTACACTTGGGTTCTTCTTGCCCGACAGCATGATCACGCGATCACGGAAACCATGCCAGGAAAGCCCCGCGAGTTCCGCATCGGTCAGCGGTTCATCATAGGGCTTGCTGCCCAAATCCCAGTTCAGCACTTCGGAAAGCAGCGTCAGCCCATCAATGGGCCGCGCGGTTGCTTCGATCACCGCCTGTTTTTCGGCGGCCATATCGGCGCTTTCGGCGGGGATGGCGTAGCAGGCGGGCAGGATTTTCACACTATCCGGATCACGCCCTTCTGCGGCGACGGCGGCGCGAAATTCCTTATACTGCTTCTTGCCATTTTCCAGATTGGGATAGATCACGAATACAGCCTCACCCCAGCGCGCGGCAAAGCTGCGCCCGCGCCCGCTTTGGCCGGCCTGCAACAAGACGGGATGGCCTTGCGGTGAACGCGGCACAGTGAAGGGGCCGCGCGATTTGAAATACTTGCCCTGGTGATCGAGCCGCCGCACGCCATCAGGCTTGGCGAAGGCGCCGGATTCCTTATCCACGATCAGCGCATCATCATCCCAGGCGCCCCAATGGCCCATGACAACTTCCATGAATTCATCGGCACGATCATACCGCAGATCATGTTCCAAGTGTTCGCTGTGGCCGAAATTCAGCGCCTCACTATTGTTCAGCGACGTCACGATATTCCACGCCACGCGCCCGCGCGTCATCAGATCTGCCGTCGCGAAAAGCCGCGCAACGTGATAGGGTTCGTAATAGGTGGTGGAATAGGTCGCACCCAGGCCAATGCGCTTGGTGGCGGCGGCCATCATCATCACAATCGTCAGCGGATCAAGCTTCACCGCGCGTACGCCATGCGCGACCGTATTGCGGAAATCATTGGCGTAGATATCGGGCATTGCCAGCCGATCATCGAAGAAGGCCATGTGGAATTTGCCATCTTCCAGAATGCGCGCGATGCGCTGGTAGTAATCGGGCGTCAAAAAATCACTCATGGAAGCAGGATGGCGCCAGGAACCCGGTAGGTTTGAGCAATTCTGCGCCTGCAAAAAGGCGACCATGGTCATTTGGCGATTGGTGTTCGGCATCAGACAAAACCCCTCAGGTCAAACGGGAATTTCAACATCAAGCAAAGGTGCATGCTGCTGGCAACCATAGACATCCGTATCGCCAATGCCACCTGCCGGCACCAAGCGCGGGAATGTCGCCTTGATCGCCATGGCGGCATCATAGGGTGTCAGCAGCACATCATCCGGCGCCACACCATAAAGCCGCGCAAACAAGGCTTCGGTAATCACGCCGGAAGCGCGCACCTTTTGGTAGAGCGCGGGATCGTCGAAGACGATATCAATCGTCAGATCAAACGGCCCGGCATTCTTGCTTTTGCAGACGCGCGCCAATTCACGGATGCTTGGCATGATCGTCCTCAAACATTTTCATAGGTGATGGGGAAAATCTCGCGCGGATTATCAAGCTCCAGCACGTGATGGATGCTGAAGCGATAGACCGGGCCGACCGGGATATCGGATGGCGAGAAGGGGAAGGCCATATTGCCTTCGCGGCACAGCCTGCCTGGGAAATCCGTATGGAGCATATTGGTGCGCGCAATGCCCAAAACGGCTGCGGCGATTTCCGGCGTTTCAGCGATGACTTCAATGACGAAGCCAACCTCATGACCCGACACTTGCTGCACGGGTTCGCGCGCGCCCATCACGCCATCCAGCCCATAGGTGCGGATGATGAGCGAATAGCTTTCCGGCGCCGCGCCAAAGGCAGCCGCCTTTTCGCGCACAATCCCGCGCACCTCTTCCAGGAACAACGGCAGGCGCGCAATCAGCAGCGGGTCGCGCGTGCCGCAGATGGAAATACAGCGGTGGCCGGCAAACTCTACGCCTTCCAACTTGACTGTGTATTGCGAAGCCGGCGTCCAGCGCATGCCGCTGATGCGCACGGCACGGTCGCTCAGCGCATCAAATCGGCAATCGGATGTATCCAGCATGCCGCCTGGTTCAATGTGATGAATGGGGCTGCTGTTTTCATGCAGCGAGTGATTGGCGATCGAAAGCGGTGTGCAGCGCCGGATGGGGTTCATCGGTTCGCATTCCACGCTATCTTCGCGCACCGTCACCAGCAGGCAATCATGACCCTTGGGAATCGAAGGTGTCGCACCGCATTCCAGCATCTTGCCGGCATACCAGGCAGGCGCGGGCGGCAATTGCGCGCGAATGGCGGCGGCGGCCCAGGGCGCGGGATCGCTCGCGCGACCGGCCAGGATGACTTGCGCGCCATTATCCAAAGCCTCCATGAAGGGCTCAGGCCCCATCATGCCAACTACGCGGCTGGCGCGTTCCAAAGCCTCGCTTGTCAAAGGTGGCTGTTTGCCAAGCGGGCGGATGCGCCCTGCCGCCAGGCGGCACTGCAATTCCGCGCGCGGTGGTTCGGCTTCAATCAGCGCCAGGCGGAAATGCAAGCCTTCTTCGGCGGCGATTTCGCGCACCAATCGCGCTGTCAGTTCCAGATGCGGCGCGCCACCGGCACCGCCCACTGTACCGATCATCAGCGGAATGCGCGCCGTAATCGCCGCGCGTAGCATCAGGCGCAGATCGCGCCGGATTGCCATAACAGAACAAAACGGCACGCCAGCGCCAAGGTAATAGGGGCCAGGATCAACACTGCCGCCATCAACGCCAATCACATGCGGCGCACGCGCCATGCCGGCCTGAAGACTCGCTTCCGGGAAGCCGTAACCCAGAATCGCGCTGGTGGAGAGAAGGCGTATTTCCTTCATGCCGTTCCTGATCCCTTATCCGCGCTGCATCTGCCGCGCTTGGGGTGAAGGCTGCCACGAAGAAGACCGCGCGTATAGCGCCCGAGGCTTCTGTTACAGAAGGACCATATCGTCGCGATGGATGATTTCATCCCGCCCGCGCCAGCCAAGGATATCTTCCAAAGCTTCGCTGCGATGCCCGGCAATCAGCCGCGCCGCTTCGGCATCATAAGCAGAAAGCCCGCGCGCCACTTCAACGCCCTCGGCATCACGCACACTTACAGGGTCACCGCGCGAAAACTCGCCTTCCACGGCGCGCACACCGGCGGGCAACAGCGAGGAGCCGCGCTTCAATGCGCGTGCGGCACCGGCATCCACCACCAGCACACCAAGCGGCGCAAGGCTGCCCGCAATCCAGCGTTTGCGCGCGCTACGGCCTTCCGGCAGCGGCAGAAACCAGGTGCAGCGCGCCCCTTCTTCCAGTGCCCGCAGCGGATGGTCGCGTTGGCCAAGCGCAATCGCCATCGCGGTACCTGCGCCGGTTGCGATGCGTGCCGCGATAAGCTTGGTGCGCATACCGCCAGAGGAATAGCCAGGCGGAGGTTCGCCACCCATGGCCATGATTTCCTCGGTTAGGCGTTCCACCACGGGCAGGTGTTCGGCCTCAGGGTCCTTGCGCGGATCGGCGGTGTAGAGACCATCAATGTCTGACAGCAGCAGCAACGCATCGGCCTGGATCATTTCGGCCACACGCGCTGCCAGACGATCATTATCGCCAAAGCGGATTTCGGCTGTTGCAACCGTGTCGTTTTCATTGATCACTGGCACGCAGCCAAGATTGAGCAAGGTGGCGAGTGTAGCGCGCGCATTCAGGTAGCGGCGGCGATCTTCCGAATCTTCCAAGGTCAGCAGCAATTGCGCTGCCTTCAGCCCATGCGCGGCCAGCGCTTCCTGCCAGGCGCCTGCCAGGCGAATCTGCCCCACCGCGGCCGCTGCCTGCTTTTCTTCCAACCGCAACCGCCGCCGTGTCAGGCCAAGTGCCTTCCGCGCCAAGGCAATGGCACCGGAAGACACCACCACAACCTCAGCGCCGCGTGCGCGGAGTGCCGCGATATCGGCAGCAACCGAGGCAAGCCAGGCAGCCCGCGGCGCGGCAGTGGCGTTATCCACCACCAGCGCAGAGCCGATCTTCACAACAATGCGCTTGGCGTCCTTGAAGCGGGGCTGGGCCGGGTTGATCATGGTTTGGCGCTTACCACGCGAAAGCCCAGCCTGTCAGCGCGCCGCCGCAATCATATCGGCCAGCGCGCGGAGCAATTCTGGCACGCCTTCACCACTTGCGCCGCTGATCAGCATGACAGGCTTGCCCGCCGCGCGGGACAGCGCCTTGACGCGGGAGATGCGCGCCTGGGGTGTCATGGCATCGGCCTTGTTGAGCGCCACCAATTCGGGGCGATCTTCCAGCCCATGGCCATATTCGGCCAATTCGCGGCGAATGGTGCGATAGGCCCGCGCGGGATCGGCAGCCGAGCCATCCACCAAATGCAGCAAAACCTTGCAGCGTTCCACATGGCCCAGAAAGCGTGTGCCAAGTCCTGCCCCTTCCGCTGCCCCTTCGATCAAACCCGGCAGATCGGCCAGCACAAATTCTTCCGTCGCGTTCAGGCGAACCACGCCAAGCTGGGGATGGAGCGTGGTGAAGGGATAATCCGCAATCTTGGGACGCGCGGCAGAAACCGCAGCCAGGAAGGTGGATTTGCCGGCATTGGGCAGGCCGACCAGCCCCGCATCGGCAATCAGCTTGAGCCGCAGCCAGAGCCAGCGTTCTTCCCCCGGCCAGCCCTTATCGGCGCGGCGCGGCGCGCGATTGGTCGAAGTTTTGTAATGCGCATTGCCAAAGCCGCCATCGCCACCCTGCGCCAGCACCACGCGTTTGCCGAGCTGATCAAGGTCCGCGATCATGGTTTCGCGATCTTCAGCGAAGATCTGCGTACCAACGGGCAATTTCAGCACAACATCTTCGCTGGCCGCACCGGTACGGTCAGACCCTGCGCCATTGCCGCCTTTGCGCGCCTTGAAATGTTGGGCGTAGCGGAAATCAATAAGCGTATTCAGGCCAGCCACGGCTTCGGCAATCACATTGCCGCCCTTGCCGCCATTGCCGCCATCCGGGCCGCCGAATTCGATGAATTTCTCACGCCGAAAGGCAATGACGCCATCGCCGCCATCGCCGGCCTTCACCCAGATTTTCGCCTCATCAAGGAATTTCATGACCAATCCGCGGGGCAGCATGGCCCCAAAAACAAAACGAGGGCCCCAAGGGACCCTCGTTCTTTGAAGGCTACCTTGAAGGGCGGGTTATTCCGCGGCCTGCGCCACCGGTTGAACCGTGACGTGAACGCGGCCTTCGGACTTGCGTTCGAACACCACGCGGCCATCCACGGAAGCATGCAGGCTGTGCTGACGGCCAGCATAGACATTCGCGCCAGGGATCATCTTGGTGCCGCGCTGCGTCACGATGATGGACCCCGCATTCACGGTCTGCCCGCCAAACAGCTTGACGCCGAGGCGCTTACCCGCGGAATCGCGACCATTGCGCGAAGAACCGCCTGCTTTCTTATGTGCCATGGCTTGGTTCCTTTCCGATCAGGCTGCGTTGATGGAGGCAATGCGCAACACCGTTTGGTGCTGGCGATGGCCATTCTTGCGGCGGCTATTCTGCCGGCGGCGCTTCTTGAAGATCAGCACGCGGTCGCCGCGGTTTTGCTCAACCACGGTTGCGGTGACGCTGGCGCCAGGCACGGTCGGCGCGCCAATGGCAAGCCCCGCTTCGGTCGCGATGGCGAGAACATCATGCAGGGTCACCGTCGCACCCGGTTCGGCTTCAAGCCGCTCAACGGTGAGTACGGCGTCAGGCGTGACGCGATATTGTTTCCCGCCGGTGCGGATTACTGCATAGGTCATGGGGATGCCCCGAAACTCTTTCAAAAAGTGACTGGTCGGTTGGTGCCAAAGGCACAAACCGCCCGCCCCGGGCACAGGGCCCCAGGCCGGAGGAGGCGGGGATATAGACGGGCGGGTCCGGTCCGTCAACGCCAGAGATTGCGCCGGGGAGGCGAGGCATTTATAGGACGCGTCTCGTTCCCGGGGAGTGTTTTCCCTGTCCCGCTGGAGAGGTGCCGGAGCGGTCGAACGGGTCGGTCTCGAAAACCGAAGTACGGGCAACTGTACCGTGGGTTCGAATCCCACCCTCTCCGCCAGATTTTCGTCGCGAACTGGTCCTAGGGCTGAAAACGGCCCGGGTTTCTTTGAGGGTGTCAAAGGAATTTGGGACGGCGAGTAAACCTCCGAGACCCTTAAATGGCTGAAAATGGGTCTCTGAAGCCCTTTCGTCTCTTTTTGACCAAACCTTGCCGAAATTGGTTTACTTTAAGAAATTCCTATCTTTTCAATCTATTGCGATTTTCGGCGCTCTGCCCAGTTCGTGACGGTTCTCTCGCCTGCCGAGAAAAAATGGGTCTCAACCCCGGGTAGGCGTTGAAGCACGTGGTGGGGAAAAACGGAGGGTGTGCGCGCGTAGCGTCTTGGGCCGTCGCAGGATTTGACGTGCCTGTTGGTGGTTGGCGATTCAATAAGGAAAAGAAAGAGGACATAGCTCATGGTCGTTCGATGCTACCTCGGCCTTCGTCAGAACGCTCCAAGTAGCTGGTCTAGTCGAGGTGCCTAGGGTTGCCTCAGCTTGGCCGTACCAGGATCAGCTGTCGTTGATTGGTTGCGCCAAAGACAAGCGCATCATCGGCCACCAGCCATTCTTCCGATCGCGAAAGCCTGAGCCGTAGGGCAGGAGCTTAGTCCCCCGGCCAGGAGTTTCATCAGGTAGTCTTCCTAATGGGGATGAAGGCGCTTGCAATGCGAAGCCAGATACCGTTTCTTTTTGACCAATATGAGCGTGAGAAAAAATAAAGTTCTGACGTCAGGAAATTTCACCGATAATGGATCACCAGGATGGATCCTACTATGAATAAGGCAAAGGTTCTCGGCGCGATTGCGCCTCTTAAATCCGCTGATGCAAGCGCTGCGTTCTTTGGCACGCGCAGCAACGCGGGACGCTCTCTTCCTCCATACTACCTTGTATACTTTCTGTTGGTGAAACTGTTGGGTTTCATAAATCTGGGGCGATCGGAAAAAGTGGCCTGGACCATCCCTGTCGAGATAAATGGAACAGTCTTGATGGTGGAGTATCGCAAGTTGGGACTTGGGATCTTCATAAAAGATGCCGCCGACGAGGCCGCTGCTGCGGAAGCTACAAGGCGTATCTGCGCTGGCGTGAAAGCCGCTGAGCCATACTTCGCTTCTCTTGCTGAGGCGGCGGCCAAGGGATCCGCCCTGAATGTGCATAACAATGCTGGAGAGCTCTTCGATCGGCTTATGTATTTTTGTGAGCGTTATTCTGAAAAATCTCTGCAAGCCGAAGGCAAGACATATGAGAGCAATGAAAATGAAGTATCACAAGATGGTAACTTCGCCGAAAGGCTCGTGAGGTTCTCAAAAAAATCGCAGTATCGTCAAGAGGCTCGATGGTATGCAGTAGCGGCGATTGAGGCATTCTACAGTTGGACAGAGCATGTTTTTATTCTTACTGCTATCCTACAAGGTCGGATCGCTACAGGCGAGGATGTAGCACAAGTCGCGGGTAAAGATTGGAAAGATAAATTCAAGATTGCCCTTGACATAAAAAATAAAAAAACCAAGGACTTCTACGATCGGCTACTAAAGCTAAGAACGCAAGTCCGGAATTTTGTTGCGCATGGTGCATTTGGTAAGAATGGCGAGGCCTTAAGTTTTCATACCGAGACTGGAGCTGTACCCCTTCTTTTGCCTCAAACGCAGCAGACAAATCAATTTCTCTTCGGAAATGGCGTAGATTTCGTAGCGCCAGATTCGATACAATTAATCCACGAGTTCATCGCGCACCTTTGGACTGGGGATTTGTCGCCGGCCAAGATTTATGTCGAAAGCTCCTTACCTGTAATTCTCTCAAAAGTCACTGATGGGCAGTATGCAGCCGCAATGCAGTCCGACGAGGCGATGATCGAATATGTTGAGTATCTAACCCACGTGTTTGACGAGGCGGCAGACATGAACTGGTGAAGCTTTCACCTAATTTTAAAATGCCAAAAATTCTTTTGCCGCCTCGGCCTTTTTCCAGGCGCTTGTTGTACTTCACATGGCCAAGGATTTATTAAAGAGCTAGAAAAAATCATCTTCGTTTTATTTGGCGCCTCACATCCCAAATCTTCCTTCTATTTTAGTTACAATATTTATTCCCGAGACGCAGCGCTCCTATGCGGCTGCCGAGGCCCATCTTGGTCAGGTTTTCCATTTCACCTCGCGGTTTTTTCGTCAATAAATAGGTGTCTAGATCATGGATTCTCATTCCTTGATCAGTCAATTACGAGTTTCTTAGAGAGCCTCGTTCAGTCTTGAGCTTGGGTATGAAAATTTCAGTGCATCGGGTTTGTGGTGCGATCAATTAAACACCCGCTCCATCTGCTCTGCCCAAGGCAGCTTCGCCACCTCCACCATTTCGTTAATCGAAATCGCCGGCGGCAGGCGCTTCACCACCAGCGCCTCCAGCACCTCCGGCGCCAGAAAGGCCAGCCGGATCATCCGGCCCACATATTGGTCGGAAATCTTCTCGCTGGCGGCGATGTCCTGGATGCCGGCCATCTCCCCCTCCTCCAACTGCCGCCGCCACTTCCAGGCCCGCGCGATGGCGCGCAGCACATGCGGGTCCTGGCCCTGGCTGCCAGGCAGCCCGGCATCCTCGGGCGGCAGGATCTTTGGCCGCCCGTTACGTTTGCGGAGGGTCAGCGGAATCACAACCCGAATGCTGGTGGCGGTTTCACTCATGCAAAGGCCCCCTCTTTCGCGGGCAGCAGCATGTCCCGCAGGACCAAGCCGAGCCCTTCCTTGCGTAGATCAACCGCGATGCCATTGGTGCCGACGGTGATGCGCTCGACCAGCAATTGGACGATGCGCGCCTGCTCGGCCGGGTACAGCGTGCCCCAAAGCCGCTCAAACCCGGCAAGGGTCGCGACCACGGCCGCCTCCTCCACCTTCACGCCCTCGCGGCGCAGCGTGGCGATGGTGCGGGCGGTGATTTCCGGGGCGCGGATCATGCGGTGGATTTCGCCAATCACCGCGTCTTCCACCATCGGCGCCGGCAGCCGTAGCGGACCCGGGTTTTCATCCAGCGCCCGGCTGCGGATCACATCCATGGAAACATAGTAGCGATACTGCCGAGTGCCCTTCTTGGTGAACGCCGGCGTCATGGCGCAGCCGGTCTCGGTGAAAATCAGACCCTTCAGCAAGGCCGGCGTGCGCGCCCGGGCATTGGCGGCACGCAGCCGTGGGCTGTTTTGCAGAATGGTATGCACCTTGTCCCATAAGCTGCGGTCAATGATCGGCGCATGCTCGCCGGGATAGGAAGCGTCCTTATGCGTGGCCTCACCCAGATAGACCCTGCTGTTCAGCAGCCGGTAGATGTAGCCTTTGTCGATCGGCCTACCGCTTTTGGTACGCACGCCCTCCGCCACCAGCGCCTTGGCGAGTTTAGTCGCGGACCCGATGGCCACGAAGCGCTTGAAAATAATCCGCACGGTTGCAGCTTCGGTTTCGTTGATGATCAGCTTGCGGTCGCGCACGTCATAGCCAAGCGGCACGTAGCCGCCCATCCACATCCCCCGCTTGCGGGACGCCGCGAATTTGTCGCGAATGCGCTCACCAATCACCTCACGTTCGAACTGCGCAAAGGACAGCAAGATGTTCAGCGTGAGGCGCCCCATGCTGGTGGTTGTATTGAAGGACTGGGTGACGGAGACGAAGGTGACCTGGTTGCGATCGAAAATCTCAACCAGCCTAGCGAAATCCATCAGCGAGCGTGACAGCCGGTCAATCTTATAGACCACGATCACGTCAATCAGCCCGGCCTCCACATCGGTCAGCAGGCGCTGCAGCGCGGGGCGGTCCAGCGTGCCACCGGATACGCCACCATCATCATAGGGCTCGCGGATGGCCGCCCAGCCTTCCGAGCGCTGGCTCGCGATATAGGCTTCGCAAGCTTCGCGCTGCGCATCTAAGGAGTTGAATTCCATGTCGAGCCCTTCCTCGCTCGACTTTCGCGTATAGATGGCGCAGCGCAGGCGGCGTGGCGTCTGCAATACGGATCCTGGTGCGCGGTTCATCGCGGATCCCGCCCGGCCTCACGCAGGCCGAAAAAGCGATAGCCATTCCATTGCGTGCCGGTGATAGCGCGCGCGACGGCCGAGAGCGATTTGAATTTCCGTCCCTGCCAATCAAAGCCATCGCGCAGCACGGTCACGCTATGCTCGGCGCCACCCCATTCGCGCAGCAGGCGCGTGCCGGGGACGGGCTTGCGCGGGTCGGTCATGATGGCCTTGCGGGTGTTCTTGCCCTCAAGTTCCTTGACCAGCAGATCAAGCACGCGGCGCGTGTCACGCGAAAGCCCGCCAAGCATGAGTTCCTGGATACGATTGCCGAGGCGCACTTCCAGGTAGCTTCGGCTGTTATTCGGCGCGGGCGTGCCAAAGAGCGTTTCCCATCTTTGCTTGAGCTCGACCACGCTCATTTTCTGCAACGCTGCAAGCTGCGCGACGACGCTGGCATCGCTTGGGCCGGCGTTCATTCGAACCGGCTCTGCTTCAGGTTTTTTCTTCAGTGCTGCCATCAACTTTCTCCGACGCGGATGGTTGGTTTGCGACGACCAACACGGCGTTTGAGGGCGAGAATGTCGAATGAACTTTCTCTGTTTTCGGCAGATAAAGAACTTGCCTCCTGGGCCTGAAGGCGCCTTAGCCCGGTGGCCAGGATGCGCGCGACTTCATCCAGGCGCTCCGGCCCTGAGAGGCATTCGGCAGGGAGAGGATTGGGGCCGGAGAGAGCGTTGCGCATGGAGACCATCTGCAATCAATGGGAGCAGGCGAACCATCATCGCCCGTTTGATTGACTGAAAATGATCGTGCTTTTGCGCTGATGAAAGAGGGATTTAGGGGCGCAGGAAAATCGGCTATAAAGAAAGCATCAGAGCGAAAGAGACGACAAAACTACTGCCGCCGCCGCGACTGCCGCCATTCCCAGGGCATCTCGAACCGCCCCGACCACATGCCCTGCGTGAGATAGCGCGCGAGATTCTCTTCGCTCACATAGTCCACCGAAAAGCGCCGATACGCGACAGCCCAGCCATGCGCGACGAGTGATTGGCCGACATCCCGTCCGCCTGCCCAGCAGGTCGCTACAAGGCGCTGATAACGATCACGCTCTCGGCTGATGCAGTGAACCTCTCCACCCGACACAGCTGCCGCCAGTTCCGATGCAGCGCGTCGCCCGCAGGCCCAGGCTTCACCGGCGCTATCCTCGCAGGTCTGCCGAAGCTCTGGCGCATCAATGCCGTGCAACCGCAGCCGCGTATCGCCGACCTGGAGCGTATCGCCATCAATCGCCCGCGCTTCGCCCTGCAGCAGTATGGGATCCATGCGCTTGGCTTCAGCGGGCGCCGCAGCAACGCCAATCGCAAGCAGCGCAATAGCGAATGCAGCGTATGGTTTTCTCACTTCAGGACCTGCGATCCTGTGCACAACGAAACCCGATATACACCACCGCAGTTTCCAGAGGCTTACTGGCGCGATGGTCGTTGCGCATCTGCGCCGCGCCATACCACCAGGATCCGCCGCGCGTGATGCGCTCACTGCCAAGCGCGGTATCCACCCATTCCCAAACATTGGCGCCCATGTCGTAAAGTCCATTCACGCCTTGCTGCGTGGTGCCAACGCGTGCGGGGCCGATGCCGCGATTGAGCCGCGCGGAGCGATCCAAGGCAAAGGGCGTCGGCCCGCAATCACGCAGGCAATTCGCGCCTGTCGGGCGTTCCCCAGTGGGATAGAGATAGGTCGTGTCAGTCTGGAACGGTGCCGGAGGCGACGCCCGCCTTTCGGTATGCGCGGCTTCAAGCCATTCCGCATCCGTCGGCAGGCGCTTTCCAGCCCAGCGGCAATAGGCAGCGGCTTCGTCAAAGGTGATGTGCACCGCGGGCTCGCGCTCATCAGCGGGCTCACCGAAAGGCGTGCGCCAAGTCCAGCCTGGCTTGCGCACCCAGCCGGCCTCGAACACTGAACCACCACCCTGGCGTTCGGCCATAGTCACCATGTTGGTGGCGGCAACAAAGCGACGAAAGGCAGCAACCGAGACCTCGGTCCGGTCAATGGCAAAGCGGCTGATGGGCTGCATTTCACCATCTGCGCGCGCGGGCGGCGCTGCAAGCAGTGCAAGGGCGATCAGCAGCGGCCTGCCAAACATGCGCAGCATCACAGCTTCTTCCCCGCCCAGATAACGCGGCCGATGATGTTCACTTCCTCAGTCGGGCGCTCATAATCGCCATAGATTGGATTGACCGATTTGATCACGATCCGCGATGGCTCCGCGGTCGGGATATGCTCAATGCGCTTGGCAACAATCCCAAGCCCGTCCCAGATGACGAAAATGCCAGGCGGCGCCGGCACGCGCTGCGCCGTATCCACCAGCACCCTGTCGCCTGAGGCCAAAAGCGGTTCCATCGAATCCCCATCAACGGTGATGATCCTGAGATTGGCAGTTCGTGCACGCAATTCATGGCGAATTACGGCATCGGGAAACATCCAGACTGCCTTGATTTCCTCATCACCCTCATGAAACGCGCCGTGCCCGGCCGAAGCACGCACATCCAATTCCGGCACCTGCGAGAATCCAGGCATGCCGCCGCCCATGGCAGTTGGTGGCGGTGCGGCAATCACCGGTGGCAAAGCAGGCTCGGCTGCCGATTCTGTCTTGGGCGGCCGCAGACTTTCTTCAGGCACACCAAGGAAAGCCGCGAGCGCTTCGCGCGCATCTTCAGGCAGCGTCTTCGGAATCCCGCGATAGAGGTACTGCTGCAAATAGGCGGCGTTTCGCCCGATCGCGAGCGAGGCATTTTTCAGGTCCGTACGCTTTTGCTGGATCAGTTTCATGACCCTGAGACGCGTTGGATCGAGGTCCATGGTGCCTAACTCCTTGATCTGCCAGTGATAGGTAATAGCCTATTTTAATTATTTGACGCATGTAAACTGGGTTGTAAATCCTACGCTGCATGACGACCCGATACAGCGACGAATTCCAGACCGAAGTTGAAGCCTTCCTGGCCTCCACCCGGATGAAAGCCACTGATTTTGGCCGTGAATCCATCGGAGACCCCAACTTTATCAGGCATTTGCGCCAAGGGCGATCGCCAACCCTCCTGACCGCCGATCGGGTCCGCGCCTTCATGGAACTGGTGAGGCAGAGCCGCCAAGCGTTAGGAAAGAGGACAAAACTCCCATGAATAATAGTCCTATGAATCACCTCAATCAGGTCCATCTCGCCCGGCGCTGGAACCTAAGCCCGCGCACTCTGGAACGCTGGCGCTGGCTCAATCAGGGGCCGCGCTACCTAAAGATCGGCGGGCGGGTCGTCTATCGGCTGGAGGATGTAGAGGCCTTCGAAAATGAGGTCGCCCATCAGCCCGACGCGGTGGGGGCGAAGTGATGGATTGCCACCTGCACCTTCCCCTGCAGCCGATGGAGAGCGTCGCTTCGGGCGAGGCCGCGCTCAGCGAGAACGGCCTTTGTGACCGCTTTGCAGACGCCAAGCCTGACGAGGTGATCACCTATCACATCGGCATGCTGGCGCGTGATCGCGACAGGCTTGCCACGGCGCTCGCTCCTGAGCATCGCGACGCACTGGAACTGGTCGCCCGCCGCGCCTGGGCCATGGCCGAGGCTGGGCTCTGCCATCTCGTGCAGCGGCGCCTCGGCACCGAACGCTTTGCCTATGTCCTGATCGTGCGGCCGCGCCACACAGGCATGAGCGTCGCGTGTTCACCCTCGGCGGACCGCCGGAATTGAACGGACCCGCGGCATGCCATCGCTCTCCCCTGAACCAATCCCTGATCGGAGGTCAGCAATGACTCATTCCATCCACGCGCGTGCTGTCCAAGCCGAAAGGCTTTCGGACGTCCGCCCTTTCCAAAGGGGGCGCGCGTAATGGCCCTCAAGATCATCAGCGCCGAAGAGCGTATGGCAGAATCGCGCGGCATCAAGGCAGCGATTTTCGGTGGTAGTGGCCAGGGCAAGACCAGCCTGCTTTGGACGCTCCCTGCCGATCGCACGATTTTCATGGATCTGGAGGCGGGTGATCTCGCTGTCGAAGGCTGGACCGGCGATACGATCCGCCCACGCACCTGGCAGGAATGCCGGGACTTCGCGGCCTTTATCGGCGGGCCCAACCCGGCACTGCGCGATGACCAGCCCTATTCGCCGGCGCATTACGCCGCCGCCTGCGAGCAATTCGGCGATCCCGCCTCGCTTGATCGCTACGAGACCGTGTTTGTGGACAGCATCAGCGTCGCGGGGCGTCTTTGCTTTCAGTGGTGCCGTGGCCAGCCCGAAGCCTTCTCCGAAAAAAGCGGCAAGCCCGATATTCGCGGCGCCTATGGCCTGCATGGCCGGGAGATGATCGCCTGGCTCACGCATCTGCAGCATACGCGCGGCAAGAACATCATCTTTGTCGGTATCCTCGATGAGAAACTCGATGACTTCAATCGCAAGCTCTATGTGCCGCAGATTGATGGCAGCAAGACCGGGCTCGAACTACCGGGCATCGTGGATGAGGTTCTGACGCTCGCCGCGATCAAGGATGAGAACAGCCAACTGCGGCGCGCCCTGGTTTGCCACACGCTCAATCCTTGGGGCTATCCCGCCAAGGATCGCAGCGGTCGGCTTGACCTGATCGAGGAACCGCATCTCGGCCAGCTGTTTGCGAAAATCCGCGGCCCGGCGCGCCCGATCACTGAACGCCTTGAGCATGCGGCGCCGAGCATCGCCGCGCCGGAAACCACCACCCCCACCATCAGCGAATAAGGAGCAGGACCATGGCGACATGGAACGACTATAATGACGCGCGGCAGAACCCCAATCTGATCCCCAAAGGGACACTGGCGAAGCTTCGCCTCACTATCCGCCCGGGCGGCTTCGATGATGCAAGCCAGGGCTGGCATGGCGGTTATGCGACGCGCGGCACGACTGGCGCGGTGTATCTGAATTGCGAGTTCACCGTTCTCGAGGGCCCATACGCCAAGCGCAAGATTTTCACGCTGATTGGCCTTTACAGCCCGAAGGGTCCCGATTGGGCGAATATGGGGCGTGGCCTCATTCGCGGCATGCTGAATTCCGCGCGCGGCATTTCCGACAAGGACATCTCGCCCAATGCCCAGGCGGCGCGGCGTATCACCAGCTTTGCCGATCTGGATGGCATTGAATTCGTCGGCAAGATCGAGATCGGCACCGATACCAATGGCGAGGACAAGAACGAAGTCCGCATGGCGCTGACGCCCGATCATCGGGATTACGCGCACATCATGGGCCGCGTTGCACTGCCTGGCCTTCCGCCTCAGGCGCCGGCCCCTGCGGCCATGGCTCCACCCGCAGCATATCCTGACGCCTATCTTGCCGCACCACCGCCGCAGGCCGCCAGTGGCGATCCCCGTCCCAGTTGGGCGCGCTGAGGCAGGAGCGCCCGACCCATGATGCTTCGCCCCCGCCAGAAGCTTTTCGTCGCGCGCAGCCTGGCTGCGCTTGATAAGCACGGAAATACGCTTGGCATCGCTCCGACCGGTGGAGGTAAGACGGTTATGCTCTCCGCTACGGTGGGTGAGCATCTTGCGGGGCGCGGCAGCAAGGCGGCGGTCCTCGCGCATCGGGACGAATTGACCCTGCAAAACCACGCGAAGTTCTGCCGCGTGAATCCTGGCGTCAGTACCTCCGTGGTCGATGCCAACCAGAAATCCTGGGCGGGTCAGGTCACCTTCGCCATGGTGCCCACCCTGACGCGCCCGGCGAACCTGGAAAGCATGCCCAGGCTCGACCTGCTGGTGATTGATGAGGCCCATCACGCCATCGCGCAGAGCTATCGGCGCATCATTGACCGCGCGCGGGATCAAAACCCCGATTGCCGCATCTATGGCGTGACCGCCACACCCAATCGTGGCGACAAGATTGGGCTGCGGGAGATGTTTTCCAATGTAGCGGATCAGATCCGGCTGGGTGAGTTGATCGCCTCCGGCCATCTCGTCCCACCGCGAACCTTCGTCATTGATGTCGGCGTGCAGGATGAACTGCGCAATGTCCGCCGCAGCGGCGATGATTTCGACATGAATGAAGTGGCCCGGGTGATGGACACCGTCCCGGTGACCGATGCCGTGGTCAAGCACTGGAAGGAAAAAGCCGGAGACCGACAGACCGTCGCTTTCTGCTCCACCATCGCCCATGCCGAGAACGTGGCGGCAGCCTTCAACGCGGCGGATGTGCCAACCGTCATGGTTACCGGCGATATGGGCGAGGCAGAGCGCCGCGCCGTGCTCGCGGCTTATGCCTCGGGCGAGGCGCGCGTCATCGTCAATGTCGCCGTGCTGACCGAAGGCTGGGACCATCCGCCCACCTCCTGCGTCGTGCTGCTGCGACCGAGTTCCTACAAGGCCACCATGATCCAGATGGTGGGGCGCGGGCTGCGCACCGTTGATCCGGTCGAACACCCCGGCATCATCAAGCGCGACTGCATCGTGCTGGATTTTGGCACTTCGTCACAAATCCATGGCTGCCTGGAACAGGATGTGGATCTGGACAGACAGCCTGGCACTGGTGAGGCCCCCACCAAAACCTGCCCGTCCTGCGAGGCGGAAATCCCCATCGCCGTGATGGAATGCCCGATCTGCGGTCATGCCTTTGAGGCAGGTGGGCGCGCGGCAGCACCAGTTTCCGATTTCATCATGACGGAAATCGATCTGCTCTCGCGCTCCAGCTTCGAGTGGTGCGACCTTTTTGGCGATGACGCTTCGCTGCTGGCCAATGGCTTTCATGGCTGGGCCGGTATCTTTTTTCTAAACGGTGCCTGGCACGCGGTGGGCGGCGCCCGGTGCGAACCGACAAGGCTGCTTTCCATCGGCGAACGCATGGTCGCTCTGGCGGCCGCCGATGATTGGCTGAATGAGCACGAGACCGATGAAAGCGCCCATAAAAGCCGCCGCTGGTTGCGTGAGCCGCCGACCGATCGGCAATTGGCGCACCTGCCGCCCGAACGACGCAGCGATTACGGCCTGACGCGCTATCACGCCTCGGCGCTGCTGACCTTCAAATTCAATCGCAACACCATCCGCTACCTGATCCAAAATGCGCAGGGCGCCAATCTGGCGACGGCAGCATGAGTCATGACGCGCGCTGCCCAATACCCCTGCGCCGTCTGCGCACGCCCGGCGCTTGGCTTTGGCTGGTTCGACCCAGTCAAGCAGAAGCAGCGCCGCCCCTCGGTCATGTTCTGCAGCATGGCCTGCCAGGGCTTCTGGTCGCGCTTGGCGCGGAGATCGCCCGCCATGGTTGATCTGACCGAGCAGGAACAAGCCGCCATGCGTGCTGCCATGCGCAACCTGGGCGAAGCGATGCAGGAAATCGGCTGGAACACGCGCCTTTGCGATCTGACCGAGGCCCAGGTGCTGACGCTGATTGAGGTCGCGGTCGGCGCCTTTCAGGACGCCATGCGGGCCATGGCCCGGCAGGAAATCGGGGAGATACCCTTCTGATGCTGGACTTCAACAGCCGCAGCCAAGCGGGCCTTGTGATCAATGCCGCGATTGATACCGCGCTGGAGCAGGACAACGCCGCCCAGGCGCCGCGCAACTATCTGGGTGGCTCGCGCCTTGGCCATGCCTGTGAGCGGGCGCTGCAATTCGAATACCTCCAGGCGCCCAAGGATGAAGGTGCCGGCTTTGACGGAAGGCTGCTCCGCATCTTTGCCATCGGCCACGTGCTGGAGGATTTGGCGGTGGCCTGGCTGCGCGGCGCGGGCTTTCAGTTGTTCACGCGCAAGGGCGATCAGCCCAAAGCACCGCAATTTGGCTTTTCCATCGTGGGTGGGCGCATTCGCGGCCATGTTGATGGCGTGATCGCCGACGGCCCCGATATTCCCGGCATGGCCTTTCCCGCGCTTTGGGAATGCAAGACCATGAACGCCAAGGCCTGGCGTGAGACCGCCAGCAAGGGTGTCGCTGCCGCCAAGCCCATCTATGCCGCGCAGATCGCGATTTATCAGGCCTATATGGACGCGGCCATTCCGGGCGTTGCGGATAATCCGGCGCTGTTCACCGCCATCAATAAGGATACCGCGGAACTGCATCACGAGCTGCTGCCCTTCAACGCGGAATTGGCGCAGCGCATGTCAGACCGTGCGGTGCGCATCCTACGCGCCAGTGACGCCGGTGAATTGCTCCCGCGTATTGCACTCGCCGCTGATCACTTCGAATGCCGGTTCTGTCCCTGGGCAAAGCGCTGTTGGGACCAGCCTGCATGACAGTCTGGACTGATTTCAACGATGCAGTGTCGGCGCTGGAGGACCGACTGCCCAGCGAAGGGCAATCGATCGCCACACCTGCCGCGCCGGATCTGGAACAGATCAAAAGCTTCCTCGCGGTGGCCTTCAGCTATTGCGAGGGGCTGATCCCGGTGCGCGGCTTTGTCGATCAGGGGCAAGGGCTGACGACCAGGCCGCACAATATCTGGATCCCGGCCGATGCGGCGGCGCCGGAATTGCTCGCCACCTATGCCACCTGGGCTGCGCGCGAAGGTAGCGCTGTTTATGTCATCCCCGGCACGGTCGCCGAACATGGCCAGGCCCGCGCAGAGCATGTGCTGCAAATGCAGGCCGTGGTTGTTGATCTCGATACCGGCGATATCGCAGCGAAGCTCGCCCACCTGTTGCAGCACCTTGGGGAACCGACGCTGATTGTCGAAAGCGGTGGGCGCACAGCCGAAGGTGCGGCGAAGCTGCATGTCTGGTGGAAACTGACCGAACCGGCTGCGGGGGCAGAGCTTGCGCGGCTTTGCGCCTTGCGCGGTGAGATCGCCGATAAGGTCGGCGGCGATCCGCATTTCCGTTCCGCCCATCAGCCCATCCGCGTTCCCGGCACGGTCTATCGCAAGGCGGGCGCGGAGCGCATCGTCACCATCCGGGCCCACAACCCGGCGCGTGAATTGGACCTTGGCGACTTTGCCGAGGCCATTGCCGCCATGCCCTTTCTGCCAGGCCAGGATCGGCCACAGGCGGGCGCACACAGGCCGATAGGCCAGGGCTTGGCGCCATCCTCACCACACCCGTCCGCGAAGGCGCCCAGGACGCCTGGACGCGCTTTCAGGGCGCGAGTGCCGCCATCGGTCATTTTGTCCGCCAGGTGCATGAAGGCCGCATGACGCCCGATGAGGGCTGGGAAGCCATCTGCGGCTACAACGCCGCCTGTCTGCGCCCGACATGGCCGCTGGAACGCCTCAAGGCCGAGGCTGACGCAATCTGGGCGCGGCATGTCACGCGCAACGGGCCCGCGACGCTGCGTGCGGAGGCACCGTCAGCCGAAATCGTCGCGCACCGGCTTGGCGCCTTGCTGGATGATACCTCGCCCATGCCTGATGACCTGATCGGGCCACGCCTGCTCACGCCAGGGGGCATGCTGGTGCTGGGTGGCGCGCCCAAGGTCGGCAAATCCGATTTCCTGATCAGCCTGCTGATCCATGCCGCCGCCGGCGCACCATTCCTGCGCTTTACCGCGCCGCGCCCCTTGCGGGTTTTCTACCTCCAGGCCGAGATCCAATACCACTACCTGCGCGAACGCTTGCAGCAGTTGCGGTTGGATCCGGCGATACTGGCGAGGGCGCGCGATACGCTGGTGGTCACGCCAAAGCTTCGGTTGCTGCTCAATGAAGAAGGCGTGGCGCAGGTAGCCGCCGGCATCCGCAGCGCTTTTCCTGATGCGCCGCCTGACATCATCAGCATCGACCCAATCCGCAACCTGTTTGACGGCGGCCCCGAGGGCGAAAGCGAGAACGACAACGGGGCCATGCTGTTCTTTTTGCAAAGCCGCGTGGAGGCGCTGCGCGACATGGTGGCGCCCGAAGCTGGCGTGATCCTGGCGCATCACACCAAGAAGCTCAGCAAGCAGCAGGTGAAGGATGATCCATTCCTATCCCTCTCCGGCGCGAGCGCGCTGCGCGGGTTCTACACCTCCGGCATGATCCTGTTCCGGCCGGATGAGGAAAAGACCCAGCGCGAATTGCATGTCGAACTGCGCAATGGGCCAGGGATCGCACCGCTACTGGTCGACAAGATCGGTGGTCGCTGGGTGGAACTGGATCGCCACAGCGAGCGCCTGGTCAGGCAGGAGATCGGCCGTAAGCTCGATGCGGAGCGGCTGCGCAAGCAGGATGTAATCCTTGGCGTCTTGCTCGATGAGGCCGCCGAAGGGCGCCTCTATTCCATCATGCAGCTGGCCGAGAAGTTCGAGAACACGCTCGGCCTCGGCAGCAAGCACACGATCCGCGAGCGCCTGAGCGTGCTCGCCACCAAGGGCTTTGTAAAATTCCGCCGCGACGGCAGCGAGTTCGGTCTCGACGTTGTCAGGTCGCGCTTTGGCTACCTCTGCGTCGAGGGCATGACCTTTGGACCGGATATCGAGACCATCGATCCGGACACCGGCGAGGTGACCACCAGCGCCCGTCGCGTCCTGCCGAGCCACTTCAAATGCCCCCAAACCGGCAACTGCCTGGACGTCGAAAATCCGGAAATCTGGGTCTACCCGCAGGGGGTTTTGGACGACCTAACTCCTCCCGAAAATGACCTAACTCCTGAGGAGTTAGGCCTAACTCCTCACTCCTCCCGAAAAATAAAATCATGAGATCAATCACTTGCGAGGACAGAGGAGTTAGGTGCCTAACTCCTCAAATTTCCCACCTAACTCCTCTTTTTTTCAGTTGTATCAATCAACTTTCGCATTTGGAGGAGTTAGGTGCTTCATCACCCCCCTACGGGGGGTGTGCGTGCGCGCCAAACAAGGCGCGCGCACACCACACCCGGGGGACTGGGTCGCGCGCACGAGGTCCCCCTCCCAAGACCCCATCCCAAAAGCCGGGCAGCGACGGTGTGCTCCGCCAAGAACCCCACCGCCGCCGCCCTCACCACAACCATCCCCATCAGGAGACAATCATGGCTCTCTCGACTCTCCCCATGTCCGCGGCGCTGGCAAGCAGGCCGCCCAGCATCAGCGGCGGCGATATCGGCACCGCGCGCCGCCCAGGCGTCCTGGCGCTTGATCTGGGCACCATAACCGGCTGGGCGCTGCGCTCAGGTAACGGCGCCATCACCTCGGGCACCATGACCTTTCGGCCCAGCCGCTTCGAAGGCGGTGGCATGCGGTTTCTCCGCTTTCGCGCCTGGCTGACCGAGGTCACACAGCTCGCCGGTGAATTGTCTCAAATCGCGTTCGAAGAAGTACGCGCCCATGCAGGCACCGACGCTGCGCACCTCTACGGCGGCTTTCTGGCCCATCTTTCGGCGTGGTGCGAGGAACGCGCCATCGCCTACCAGGGCGTCCCGGTCGGCACGATCAAGCGCTACGCGACCGGCAAGGGCAATGCCGACAAGGCAGCCATGATCGCTGCCATGCGGGCACGTGGCTTTGCGCCGGCTGATGACAACGAAGCCGATGCGCTCGCCTTGCTGCTCTGGGCCACCGACGTAGAGGGAGGCAGGGCATGAGCCTCCTGCACGGCGCCCCGATGCTCGCGCAGAACCCGATGACGCGCCTGCGCAGCACAACCAACGACACCGAATTGAACGCCATGCGCGCGGCCGCATGGCACCGGCATGGCGTGGCCAGCATCGCGGTGGATGACATCACCGATCCTTGGCTGCGCCAAGCCATCACCAACGAAGCCAATCGCCGCTGGGGGCGGCGCAATGGAGGAAATAACCATGGCCGCTAAGCGCAAGGACAAACGCCCCGCTAAGCCTCGTGAGGATTTGTCAGCGCCATCAAAGTGGCGCCTGCAGCATGGCGATATCGGTCCGGCCACACGCGTAGCCGATCCGGAAAGCAGCACGCCGATCATGCAACGGCGTTGCATCGACACGCTCGGCCTCATGCTGGCCAAGGGCAGTATCACGCAGCCCATGCACGACGCCGGCCAGAATTTCCGCGCGACGTTCCGCATCGCCGCACTGGATGGCATGCGCACGACGCAGCTGCTTCGTATTCCAAGCAGCACCAGCGACCCACTCACCGAAGGTCAGACTGCAGCAAGACAACGCATCGCTGCAATGCTGAGTTTATTCGGTGGCGCCGATAGTGCCGGTGGAAGCTGCCTCTGGCATGTGCTGGGCCTTGAATGCTCCCTGCGCGAATGGGCAACACGCCAGGGATGGTCAGGCCGCTCCGTCCATCACGTTCAGGCGCAAGGTATTCTTCTCACGGCTCTTGGCGTCTTGGCGGTTCATTATGGCCTGCAGCCAAAGGCGCGTGATGCACAAGCCTTAGCCGAGGGCGGCCTTGAGATCGTTCATCGTGGCCATCAGCATCAGCGGATCGGCAGGTGACGGCGTAAAACCACAGGCTTGATAGAAACGCTGTGCGTCGGCGTTCAGCGCCTGGACCAGCAAGCCCCGCACGGCAAGTACCTCACCAGCCTGCAAGACGCGCAGGACCGCATCCCGCAACAGGGCACGCCCAATGCCCTGGCCATGCAGGGTGCGGTCCACCGCCAAACGGCCCAATAACGCCATAGGGATTGGGTCAGGCATGTTGCGCTTGATCCGCCCTGGTGCAGCAGCAACCGCCACAGCCCCTGCGGCCAGGCAATAGAAGCCCACAACAAAACTACCGCGGCAAACAACAAAGGTTCGCGATGCACCCGCTACCTGATTCGTGCGCGCACGCTGCTTGAGCCAACCGTCGAGCGATGGCTCACCGCTATCGAACATCGCAAGTTCGTGCGTGTCGTCGAGAGGAACGGGAGCTGAAATCTCCCCTCTCACCCCCATGGCGGCGTTGTCTTGAGTAGTTTCCGCAGCTTTTCATTCGGCTGAGGTGGTGCGTCGAGCATTGCCAAAAAGCGCGTAAAGGCTGCTGGTTCAAGGCGCAGCAGCGTACGGTCAAGGATGGCATCGGTTGCTGCGCGACGCGCTGCTTCCAGCATGAATTCAGAGCGCGACTTGCCTGAGAGCACCGCAGCCTGATCGATCAGCGCGCGTTCTTCGGGGCGGATGCGGATATTGACGGCACCAACCGTGACAGAGGGCTTGGCCTTCGTGACGCGTCGGCGCGGCGTTGTGATGCGTTTGGCGGTTGAGGGCATTGCTATCTCCTGAAAGGGTTTTACAGCAATGTATGTACAATGTCCACCATGCCGTTCTTGCCCCGCTCAAAACGTATTGCGGCGTCGGAACCAGATGGGATAGTATTTCGACAGTCGTTGAATTGCGACTGCAGCCGGGTGACGGCATCTGGCAGTAGATCGTACAACGGAACGAACATTGTAGAGCAGATAACGCGAGAACGTAAAGTAAAGCTAATTCGATGACAGGTTGATTTCTGATTACATGGTTCCTTCCTGGCGATTTTGTATGCGGGGGGCGGAAGCGCCCGACCTCTCTAGCGCCAGAATAAAAATATGGGTTGCAGTTTGCACCATAGTGACGCGAATTCAATGGCTTAGGTGCAAACCTAGGCCCCTCAGGTTTGCACTTGGTTTGCACCCAACCCCCGCATGGTTTGCG
>JADCFP010000026.1 GCA_020249465.1 Roseomonas sp.
ACGCGGACATCGCCTTCCTTCATACGCAATTGCTTGGCGAAGACACCCTGCATCATATGCGGCGCTTGCGTTGAGTGATGCACAGTCAGCGTTTCATCCGCTGGGTTGTAATCGGCAATGATCGAGCGCGGTTCCAGTGTCACGCCGGTATGCCGGCCCGTGACGAAGCGCGCTTCGACAATTTTATGCGCGGCTGCGAAA
This sequence comes from Roseomonas sp., assembly GCA_020249465.1. Lineage (GTDB taxonomy): Bacteria > Pseudomonadota > Alphaproteobacteria > Acetobacterales > Acetobacteraceae > Neoroseomonas. Next base: position 202 of record JADCFP010000026.1, read on the forward strand.
GCGGCGGCAACATCACCGGTTTCTGCTGTGCGCGTGAACACCAGATTATCGCCCAATTCCGGATGGATCACGACCGCGCCGGGGGCGAGTGCGGTTTCCATATCGGTTTGCGCGGGCAGGGCTTCGAATTCAACCTGTAGCGCTGCCACACCATCTTCGGCTGCGGCGCGGCTTTCCGCGACCACCGCCACAATCGGCTCCCCCTGCCAGGTGGCGCGGTGGAGCGGTAGCGGATATTGCGGCGCGGATTTCATGCCCTTCAAATGGTCAAGCGTCGCGACCCAGGGATCGCAGAAATTCGCGAGATCATGGCCCGTAAAAACGCGGATCACACCGGGCACTGCCTTGGCGGGCGCCGTATCAATGGCGCGGATTTTCGCATGCGCATGGGGGCTGCGCAGAAATGCCGCATGCAACATGCGCGGCAGGGTCACATCATCCGTGTAGGTCGCGCGCCCCTGTACCAGCTTCGGCACATTCGGGCGCGGAACGGATCGCCCGATATAGGAATTGGGCAAATCCTCGCGCGACAGGCCGATGGAGGCTGGCGTGATCTCATTCATGGCGTGGCCCCCCTGCTGCGGAGCGTATCTTCCACCGCATCCACAATTGCCTGATAGCCGGTGCAGCGGCAGTAATTGCCCGAAAGATATTCGCGGATTTCACCCCGCGTTGGGCTGCCGCCTTCGGCCAGCAATTCAGCCGCCGTCATCACCATGCCCGGCGTGCAAAAGCCACATTGCGCCGCATTGCGCGCCACAAAAGCTGCCTGTAAATCGGCAACCTCACCGCTTTCGGAAAGGCCTTCAATCGTCACTACCTCCGCACCATCCAGTGACGCCGCAAGGATCAGGCAACCGCGCATGATCTTGCCATTGACGCGGAGTGTGCAGGCGCCGCAAACGCCGTGCTCGCAGCCGGCATGCGAACCGGTCAGGCCAAGATCAAGGCGCAGGAAGTCAATCAAATGGCGGCGCGGTTCCACATGCCGTGTCACCTTCTCGCCATTTACGGTGAGTGTAATCGGGATCATGCCGCTTGCACCTTCGGGTTCAGAAAACCAAGCAAAACACGTTCTGTCAGCACGCGCGCCAGATGGCGCTTCATCTCCGGCGGGCCATGTAAATCATGGGGCGGATCAAGATCATCAGCCAGCGCTTGCTGCGCGGCGCTGATGCTCGCGCGGTCCAGGCTTCGGCCTTCAAGCGCTTTGGCGGCGGCGGCAGCAAATACGGGAACCTTGCCAACACCGAAATAAACCAGGCGGGGTGCCAGGATGCGCCCGGCATCCAAGACCAATGTGGCAGCGAGGCCCGCCATGGCATAATCACCGGAACGGCGCGTAATTTCCTCAATGGCAGCAAGGCGCCCGGTCAAGGGGATTTCGACCGCGGTAATGATTTCCCGCGGCGCGAGTGCGGTTTGCAACAGATCGGTGAAGAAGGCTGCTGCCGGAATGCGGCGTTCTCCCTTGGCTGATGCGGCGATGATTTTCGCGTCCAGCGCCACCATGCAGGCCGGCAATTCCGCTGCCGGATCGGCATAGGCCAGGCTGCCGCCCAAGGTGCCGCGATTGCGAATGGCTGGATGCGCGATCAGGGGTGCCGCCGCCGCCAGAAGGGGCGCATGCGCCTTCACCAAAGGATCGCGGCAAAGATCAGCATGGAGCGTCAGCGCCCCAAGGCGGAGCACTTGGCCATTGCTGGAAATGCCGCGCAATTCAGCGATGTCGGTAATGTCAATCAGCGTGCCCGGTTCGGAAAGCCGGAAGGCGAGGGTCGCGAGAAGCGTCTGCCCGCCCGCGATGATCTGGGCCGCATCGCCATGCGCCTCAAGGGCGGACCAAAGCTCGGCAAGGCTCTTGGCGCGCGCATAGCCCATGGACGGCCATTTCATCCGAATTCTCCCCGCTTTTTTAACGAGCGCTTTGATCATTAGGAGGGTTGCTTGTCAAGCGCGGTGCCTGATCAGCAAGGCCCTGTAATATCGGTAGATTTTTGTTATTCGCACAGCGCGCCGCCGCCCAAAGAGGCACGACGGACCAGGAGGATCACTCAAGGCTGCACATGTCTCGAGGTTAAGGCTGCCGTTAAAAACCCAGATAATTATTGTATGCGCAAGTTTAGACTTGATCTGACGTTCCCTTGATCTGGCGTGGTAGGTGTCCGCCGGATCGAGACTGTCGGGCGAAGCGACTAAGCCGCTAACTTCATGTTTTATTTTTCGCGTGCGAGCGCCTTGCTGTCCAAAAACGTCTGCATCGGTGTCTTGCCGAAGCACCAACGCCCCTGATGAGTACGCTGTTCATCATACTGCTGCATCCATTCGTCAAGATCAGCCTGCAGTTCCTCAATGCTACGGTAGACCTTCTTGCGAAAGGCGACGCGGTAGAACTCATCCAGCAGGGTTTTGTGGAAACGCTCGCAGATGCCATTGGTCTGCGGGCTGCGCGATTTTGTCCGCGTGTGATCGATGTTCTCAACCGCCAAGTAGAGCTCATATTCATGCCGATCATGGGCGCCGCAGAATTCCGTGCCGCGATCAGTCAAGACGCGATCTACCCGCAGCCCGTGCTCGTCAAAAAAGGGTATCACCCGATCATTGAGCAAATCGGCTGCTGTCAGCGCTGTCTTGCGATCATAAAGCTTGGCGAAGTCCAACTTCGAGTAGGTGTCAATCCCCGTCTGCTGAAAGACCCGGCCTATACCTTTTAAGGCACCAACATAGAAACCACCCTGCGCAACACAGTAGCCGGGTTGTTCGCTTTACCAAAAGTCCTGAAGGCCTATGGCAATACCGCGATCCGCCCGGTATTCTGTCTGGCGAAAAATGCTGGCCGATACATGTCCCGCGCCTCAGCGCCTGGCAGTTCAAAACTCCCGGCCGTGACAGCGCGCAAACGCACCGCAATGCGCGCGACGCGGTTTTCCCCTTCCAGGGTCACTGCGGCGGCAAAGCGATCATCCAAGGCAGGCTGACTATCAATGCCCGTGAGCGCGCCAAGCCAGGGCAGGCCCGAAACCTCACCGGCGGCGAAGCGGCCGGTGATTTCCCAACCTGCCGGCAGGCCCTGTTGCAGCAGCAATTGATGCCAATCATCGGCATCGGCGCGCATCTCCAGGATCAGCACAAAACCATCCCCAGCGCGGAGCGTATCAAGGTTCAGCACGCTGCCATCCAGCGCATGGAAATGCCGCCGTATCGTTAGGCCCTGGCGCGCGGCGGGTAGTGCCTCTCGCGGGATGCCCTTGGTCGCCACCATCTGCCAAACTGTGGTTGCGCCACGGTTATGCAAACGCGCTGTGCCGGCAAGCGGTGCTACAATCACCGGTGCGGCGGGTAGCGCCACGCCATCCAGGCTGGCTTCAATCGGGCGCATGCCCTGGCCGAGCCGTGCAGCAGCCAACACCGCCCAGGCTTGTTCCTGCGTGCTGGTATTCTCCGGCGTAAAATTCTGCCCCGGCAATGCCCCCATCAGCGCCGCTAGCCGATCCGCGAGCAACCCACTTTCCTTGAGCAGGCTTGCCACCGCCAAGGCATCGCGCTGCGCCGTGCCGTAATCAAAATGCCACCAACGGCGACCGAGGTTTGAAAGCGCCGCGTTGAAGGCCTGCTCCGCCCGCGCCCGATCCCCGCCGCGTGCAAACACCGCGCCCAATTGCGCGAGCGACAGCGGCGTTGGCATATCCCCGGCGTTTTCTATCAAGCGCCGTGCAGCACCCAAACGAACACGCCCCGCCATGGCCAAGGCATGCAGCCGATAGGCTTGGGCTGCACGTTCTTCAGGAGTCGCTTCCCCCGTATCGCCCACCGCATCATCGAGAAAACGCAGTGCGTCATTCAGCGCGGCTTCCGGCAGCGTGGCGCCGGCGGCGCGGGCGCGCAGCAGCGCCTCCACAGCGAAGGGCGTCAGCCACAACTCCGCTTCCGCATTCGCAGACCAAAGGCCGAATGCACCATCAAAACGCTGCCGATCCAGAATGGCTTGTACTGCCGCTTGCAGCCGTACCGCGTGATCTGCGCCGTTTGCGGCGAATAACCCTGCACTAAGGGCGATCGCGCGCGCAGCGCTTTGTTCCAGACACGCGAGGGGAAAAGCCTCCACCGCGCGCAAGGCCGCTGCGGCGTCATAGCGCACCACGGCACCAAGACTGAGTTCCGCCTGTGCCGATCCGGTAACAAAACGATCAAAGGCGGGCGCCACGTCCCGTTCCACGCCACCGGGCAATTCGGCTGATTGCACATCGGTCAGCGTGGGTCGCGCCGGGCGAATGGTGATGCGGCTCTCGCGCGTCACACTGAACCCCTCTGGCCCACTCAGCCGCAGGCGCAAGATGCCCTCCCCTCCCGCCAGCGCGCGCAACCCAGTGGCAGGTGCGGCGCGTTCGCCCGTGGCAAGCTGCGCTGTCAGGCGTGCGGGCCCTTCAATCGCAATCGCACCTTCGGTGCTGAGCTCGGCAACAATTTCACCCGCTGGCAATTCAAGATTTTGCAGCAGCACGGGCAGGCGCGCGGTGTCACCAGGCGCAAGGAAGCGCGGCAAGGCGGCCTCACCGACTGCCTGATCGCGCACAGTCATCGCACGGCTGGCGGCACCAATGCGGGTTCCTTCCCAAGCCACCGCCATCAGGCGCAATTCACCCGCGAAATCCGGAATATCCAACGCAATTACCGCACTGCCATCAGCACCAACACGCACCGGGCCAGAGAATAGGGATACCAATTTTTGCGGTGGCTGAATGCCCATCCCCGCGAGGCCGCCATCACCGCCTTGCCGCAACAAGGCAAGCGCGCCTTCCGCTGGCGCCAATAACCGCCCGTAATCATCACGGATATCCACGCCCAGCGCGCGCTTGCCCAAGAAATGCGCCACCGGATCGGGGGAGGTAAAGCCGGTCAGGCGCAAAATCCCCTCATCCACCGCGGCCAGCGTCACCATCGCCTCACCACGCGCATCAGCGATGCGAATTGGAATTTCCACGCGCTGGCGCGGGCGGATGCGTTCAGGGGCGGTGATGGCCACGTCAAGCCGACGCGGCGCGGGATCAAGACCAATCCAGGCAAGACCAAGCGCACGGCCCGGGCGACCTTCACGCGCCTCACCAGGGCGATAGGCGGTGACCGTGATGTAAGCACCCGGCCCCCAGGCGGCATCTACCGGTACTTCGATGTCCGTGCCTGCTTCACTGAGCGTGATTTCGCGCAAGGACACTAACCGATCCGTCAGCACCGCAACGGTTGCCGGCCCTGCGAAGGGCGGGGTGATGCGCAGCCGCGCCACTTCGCCGGGTGCGAAATTGCGCCGTTCTGCAGCCACATCAATTCGGTCCGGAATTTCCGCGCTTTCAACGCCAGCCCAGCCGGCGCGAAAGCGATAGGATGCCATGCCAAGCCCATCCGTATCGACGATTTCCAAACGATAGCGGCCAAAGAGCAGGCTGCGCGCAAAACGCATGGGCGCTGCGGGGTTGATGGTGATATCCGCTGCATCCACAGGTTCATCGCGCCAGACGGTTTCAAACCGCGCGATGGAATCGCGCATCACCAGTCGCCAATCCGGCCTTTCGCGCAGCAGGCGCAGCCGAAGCCGCGCCGGTGCCGCGCTGCCATCGGGCGCGACGGCGGCGATATCAAAAGCCGCTTCCGCACCAGCATCTATCGCGTCGCCCTGAAAAGCCGGGCGCAGCACCGGGAATAGGCCGGCAGCACGCACCGGCACGGCAATGCGTGCGCGGCTTTCACGCCCGCCGGGTTCCGCAATCGCTAAGGTGACATTCGCCTTGATCGGCAGCGTTGTATCCGGCGCACGCGGTAGCGACAGCGCGACAACACCACGCCCTTCGCGATCAAGCGGCGCGATTTCCTGGGTAATCAAATCAGGCGCAAAGTTTTCATCTTGCAGCCCAAAGCGCCAGCCACGCCAGGCTCCAAAAGGCTCAGGGTCCGGCAGCAGGCGAATCTCCGCATTGCCCGCAAGCCCCGCGCCCGGCGCGCCATAAAGGAAACGCGCGCTGATCGGCAGATTGAGCGCCGTAGCGCCCGGTACCAAAGGCCCAGATACCGGGCCGGCAGTCACTTCCAAACCTTCCGGCACAAAGGCATCCACGCGGAATTGTGCGCGGCCAATCGGTGGTAAGGCAGGATCAGCCAGCGCTTCAATATTCCACTGACCATAAACCGCGCCATCGGAAAGCCGAAGCGGCCAGGAAATCGCCCCACCCGTCAGGCGCGGCGGCGTGATTTCCGCCGCAATCTGCCCATTGGGCCGCCGCAGCCGGAGCCTGACCGGCAAATCCTGCGGATTGCCCGCAGCATCACGCAAAAGCCCGGTCAGATTGACGGTCTCGCCAGGGCGATAAATACCGCGATCAAGCCAAAGAAACGCATCAAGCGGACCGGGATGCGCGCGGCCCGAAGCGCCGCGATCCGAAAGATCAAAACTCGCCGCTTCAAGATTGAGTGCGGCAAGATCATCCGGCGCTTCGGCATGAATGGCGAAGGGTGCAAGCGGCCCCTGCCCGCGCAGCAGCGCCACCGGAAACCGCGCAAGCCCTGAAGCATCCGTGCGCGCTTCCGCCAGCACATCATTATTGCGCGCCATCAATGCCACGCGCAGCCCGGATTTCACCTGCCCGGATTGAAAGCCGCGCGCCTGCACCGCAAGCCCATCCGCGCCGCGCCAGGCGGTCAGCGCAATGTCCGTGACGAAGAAGGGAAAGGCGGCGGCAGCACCTTCGCCGCGGCGGGTTTCGCCTTGCCGCGCGGAAAGCACGTAAAGCCCCGGTGCGGCATCGCGCAGCAAATCCGCCAGCGGCAGCGCGTGGCGCGTCAGGCGATTTTGCGTGGTACCCTGCAATTCCGCGCTGCCTTCCCACAACACACGCCCGCTTTGTTCGCCGATATATTGCGCCATCCATTGATCCAACGCCTCACCTGGGCGCCAGCGTTCGCGGAGTGAGATCAGATTGCGTTCCGAAAGCCTGATCAGCCGAAGCTGTAATTTTTCGATATTGATGGTAGCAACGCCAAGCCGAGGCGCCTGACCACGCGGCAGGATGAAGGCGCGATTTTCAAATACAATCCGCGCATCGCGATCCGGCATGGCAACAGCAACCGGCGTATCGGTACGCAGATTGCCGCCTTCACCTGGCAGGCCAGCGCGCAGGATCAACCGCGTGGTTTCACCCCAAGGCAGGCCACCCACGCAAAGCTGATCCGCTTCACGTTCGATGGTGAGGTTAGGTAAGGGCGGTTCAGCGCGTACCCAATCCTGTGCGCGCCAATCGGCGCGCCGCGCGGGCGGGATGGTAAAGGTGATGCAAGCGCGTGCCGGTTCGGCATCCGGTTCTGGGTTTACGCGCCGTACCAACATGCCAGCAGCACGCCGCGCTGCATCAAGCGCTGCCCTATGGCGCGCATCATTCGGCATGCGTTCCATTACGGCTTCAAGCGCTTCCACCTGTTGCGCGAGCCGATCCTGCCGACGCAGCGCTTCAGCAATCACCAGCAGCGGCGGGACTTCGGGTTCTCCGCCCGGGGAGAATTGGAAGGCGCGCCAGGCGGCCTGCAAGGCGCGGTTATTCTCAGGCGGTGTGCGCTGAAGCTGCGCTTCTGCCAGGGCAAGCCAATGATCAGATGTATTGTTGCCAAGCCCGATGCGTTCTTCCCAGGCGGCGGCAGCGGCGGTGAAATCACGCCTTGCTGTGGCATCCTGCGCGCGGCGTTCGGCAGCCGCGCGTTGCTGCGGTGTGCCGCCGGCGGGGAAGCGGCGTTGCAGGCTTTGCTGATAGGCGCCGGATTCCTGCGACAAGCCGGGCAGGTCAAAACCCTGCGCCCAAGCCATCACCGGGGCTAAGGCCAGCATCAGGATCAGTAATAGGCGCGGCAGCTTCATCTTCGGGTTCCTCGCCAAAGGCAGGGTAGCTTAGCACATGTTGCGCAAGCGGGTGCATCATGGGGTTTTATGCCCGGAAACCTCGGCCCCCGCATCCCGGCTGAGCGCGGCAAGCATAGGAATCGACAGAAGCGTAACCGCGGCCGCGACCAGAAAACCGGTGGAAAAATCCGCCAAAGCGAGCGCGTTACGGCCTGCGATCAGGCGCGATGCCTCCAGCGTCGTGGTGGCCAGCACCACACCAAGCGCGGGCGATAATTGCTGCAAAGTGCTGTAGAAACTGGTGGCGGCTGAGAGTTTCTCTGGCGGCACATCGGCAAAAACAAGCGTATTCAGCGACGTAAATTGCAGGCTGCGGAAAAGACCCCCGCAAGCGAGCAGCAGGAAAATCGCCGCCGCCGGCCAGGCTGGATTCGGGAAGGCCAGCAGTGCGATACCCGCTGATGCCAAAACGCCATTGATCAGCAGCGCATTGCGAAAGCCGAAGCGCTTGAGTAGCGGGCGCACCAGCGGCTTCATGGTGAAGGCGCCAAGCGCGGTCGCGAAGGAAATTAGTCCGCTTTCGGAAGCCGACATGCCAAAGCCTATTTGCAGCATGACTGGCACCAGGAACGGTACCGCGCCAGCACCCACGCGAAACAGGCTGCCGAAAAGCGCTGGCTGGCGAAAGGTGGGGATTTTGAGCAACGCGATATCAATCGCCGGTCGCGGCGCGCGGCGGCAATGGAAATAGGCGGCAACACCAATCAGCAAACCCACCGCCAGCGCAACCCCAGGCCAGGGTTCTGCCACCACGTGCCGCCCCACAGTTTCCAGCCCGAACATGCCAAGCGCCAAGGCAAGCCCCACCAGTGCCAAGCCAAGCACATCTGGCCGACCAGGATTAGTTGGCGGAATGGCGGGGATTTTCCACGCCACGAGCAAAAACCCGATCAACCCGATCGGCACATTGATCCAAAATACCGCGCGCCAGCCGAAAAGATCCGTGAGAATTCCCCCAAGCGGCGGGCCACTGACCGGCCCAAGCAATGCGGGCATCGTCAACCAAGCCATGGCGGAAAGCAGTTCCTCCTTGCGCACGCCGCGCAGCAACAAAAGCCGCCCGACCGGGAACATCATCGCGCCGCCTGCGCCTTGCAGGATGCGAAAAGCAATCAAGTCTTCCAAGCCCCGCGCCTGGCCCGAAAGTGCCGATGCCACAACAAAAATAATAATCGCCAACATGAAAACGCGCTTGGCGCCGAAGCGATCCGCGATCCAGACCGAGAACGGAATGAAGACCGTAAGTGCGACAAGATAGGATGTAATGGCCGCCCCAAGTCGCGCCGGGTCTTCGCCCATATCGCGCGCCATGCTGGGCAGCGCGGTGGCCACCACGGCGCTATCCAGATTCTGCATGAGCAGCGCAGAGGCGACAATCAAGGCAATGACGCGGTGATTGGCATGGGCGGCGGGTTGGTCCATCGCGCGCGGCTTCAGGGGCGGAGGATCACGCGGCCGGCGCTGCGCCTAGCTGAAACCTCATCCATCGCTTCGCGAAATTGCTCCAAGGGATAGGCAGCGTGGATTTCGGGCTTCAATGCGCCTTGCTGCCACCAGACCATCAATTGATCCCAAAGGGCACGCGCGGCAGGCGCGTAATCCCGCCGGCCATCACCCGGAGACCACCCGACATAAGTGCCCCAATTCACACCAATCACGCCGATATTCTTGAGCAGCAGGATATTGGTTTGCAGGGTTGGAATGCCGCCGCCTGCAAAACCCACCACCACAAGATTACCGCCATCCGCAAGACAGCGCAGGCTTTCATCAAAGGCTGGGCCGCCAATGGTGTCCACCAGGCAATCCACGCCGCGCCCGCCGGTCGCGGCACGCACCGCATCGCGAAAGGGTGCCGCACTATCCAGCACCGCATCCGCGCCACGCGCGCGCAGCATTGCGTGCTTCGCCGCGCCCGCGCGCGCAATCACCTTTGCGCCGCACGCCTTGGCGATTTCAACTGCGGCGAGGCCAACGCCACCCGCCGCGCCATGCACCAATACCCAATCGCCCGCCTTGATCCGGCCGCGCCAGAGCAGCGCTGCGCCGGCGGTTGGGTAGGATATCGGAAAGCCAATAGCGGGCTCCATGGGCAGGCCATCAGGAATGGCCATGGTGTGGATATCATCGGCAATGGCTTCTTCCGCCATGCCGCCCCAATCCACCACGGCGAAAACACGTGTACCGGGCGGCGGCGCATCCGCATCAGGTGCGGGTTCCAGCACAGTGCCGACAATTTCTGTCCCAGGCGTGAAGGGCAAAGGCGGTTTGCGCTGATACTTGCCGGCCACGACCAATTGTGTGGCGAAGGAAACCCCCGCCGCCGCGACCTTTATCCGCACACTGCGCGGGCGTAGCGCTGGTGGCGGTACATCCTTGATTTCAAGCTCCGCGAAATCTCGCCAGCTTTCGCAAATGATCGCGCGCATTACGCGGCCTCATCCTGCATGATCATATCAGCACCTTTTTCGCCAATCATGATGGTCGGCACATTGGTATTGCCGGTGGTGAGCGTCGGCATGATCGAGGCATCAATCACCCGCAACCCTGCAATCCCGCGTAACCGAAGCCGGCTATCCACCACACTCGCAGGGTCTTCACCCATGCGGCAGGTGCCAACCGGGTGATAGATGGTGGTGCCATATTGTCGCGCGAAGGCGAGCAATTCGTCATCGCTCTGTACTTCCGGCCCCGGCAGCAATTCTCGCACGCTATAGGGCGTGATGGCGGCCTGCGCGAAAATCTTGCGCACCATGCGGAGCCCACGCGCAAGTAATTCCTGATCGCTCCGGGCTGAGAGGTAATTCGGCCGAATGGTGGGTTTTTCGAAGGGATCGGCAGATTTCGCCATGACCGTGCCGCGACTATCGGGCTTCACCGGACAAATGGCGCAGGTCATGCCGGGTTCTTTCTCAAGCACGCCAAACTGACCCAGCGCATAGCTCGCCGGCGTGAAAAGCAATTGCAGATCAGGGATGGCGAGCCCTTCGCGGGAGCGTGCAAAAACCTGCGCCGTGGTCACGCCAAAAGTGAGCGCGCCATTGCCGAGCGTGAAGAAGCGCGCCACCTGTTCCACCAGGCGCAGGCCGCGCGCCAATTGATTGGTGCTGATGCTGTCCTTCACACGATGCTGCACGCGCGTGACGTAATGATCCTGCAGATTGGCGCCCACCTGGGGCATATCCTGTACAATCTCTATCCCCAGCGCGCGCAAATGCTCGGCCGGACCAATGCCGGAAATTTGCAGCACATGCGGTGAATTCACCGCGCCGCCTGAAAGGATCACTTCCCGCCGCGCGCGGATTTGCTTGAGCACGCCGCCCTGGCGAAACTCGGCCCCCACGCAGCGCTTGCCGTCAAACAATAGCCGCGTAACCTGGGCTTCGGTTTCCACCTGCACCTTATCCCCCGCTTGCGCCAGATAGGTGCGGGCGGTTGAACCGCGCCAGCGGCCAATACGCGTCATTTGCGAATAGCCAACGCCTTCCTGCTCAACCCCATTTAAATCGCGGCGGAAGGGATGGCCCGCTTGCTGCGCTGCCTCAATGAAGCGATGCGTGAGCGGCAGGATGGTGCGGTAATCTTCCACCTGCAAAGGCCCATCCTGGCCGCGCACAGCAGGATCGCCGCCATTGCGATAGGTTTCGCTACGGCGGAACAACGGCAGCACTTCCTCATAGCTCCAGCCGCGGCAGCCCATTTGCGCCCAAAGATCGAAATCGGCCGGATTGCCGCGCACATAAAGCATGCCGTTGATGGAAGAAGTGCCACCCAAGGTCCGCCCGCGCGGCCAGCGGATTTCGCGGTTATTGCTGCCGGCATCGGCTTCCGTGGTGTAGCCCCAATTCACGAGTTTCTGATTCTGCATCAGTTTCAGCATGCCGGCAGGGATATGAATCCAAGGGTGGCGATCCTTGGGCCCGGCTTCCAACAACGTGACGCGCCTCCCCGCCATGCCAAGCCGGCTTGCCACTACGCAGCCGGCAGACCCCGCGCCAATCACCAGATAATCGGTTTCCATCGCCTCGCCCTCAATCCAGCTTTATTTTCGCATCGCGCACCAAGCTACCCCAGCGATCATATTCCGCGCGCACGAAACGCGCATAATCTTCTGGGCTGTCCGCGACGGGCTCCGCACCCAAAGCATCAAAGCGCGCGCGGGTTTCTGGGTTGCGCGCGGCGGCGGCAACCGCCTGTTGCAAACGCGCAATGATAGTGGGCGGCGTGCGCGCCGGCGCCCAAATGCCGTACCAGGTGGAAATCTCGTAGCCAGGCACGCCGGCTTCAGCGATGGTCGGCAAATTCGGGAAGGGCGCGATACGATTGCGCGTTGTCACCGCCAAGGCCCGCAGGCGGCCATCACGCGCAGAAGCCGCGCTTGAGGGCACTGAATCAAACATGGCCTGGACATTGCCCGCGATCAGATCCTGCACGGCGGGTCCGCTGCCGCGATAAGGCACATGCACCATATCGGTGCCGGTCAATTGTTTGAACAACTCGCCCGCCAAATGCGTCGCCCCGCCGGAGGATGAGGATGCATAGGAAATCCGCCCCGGATTGGCGCGCGCATAGGCGATGAATTCGGCAACACTACGCACTGGCAGCGCTGGATTCACGACCAGCCAAAGCGGCACGGCAGCGATATTCGTCACCGGCGCGAAATCCGCCAGCACATCAAACGGCATATTCGGTGTCAGATGCGGCACAATCACATGGGCCGAGGCATTGACCAGAAAGGTACTGCCATCCGCTGGGGCGCGCGCCGCTTGCTCAGACCCGATCAGCCCATTGGCGCCGGCGCGATTCTCCACCACGAAGGGCTGACCAAGGGGGCCCTGCACCGCTTGGGCAATGATGCGGCCCATAATGTCGGTCGGCCCCCCGGGAGGATAGGGCACAATGAAGCGCACCGGGCGGCTTGGCCATTCCGGCGCTTGAGCCCGCGCCGCGAATGGCAGCAAGGCTCCGGCAATCGCGGCGCGGCGAGTGATCTTCATGGCGATCCCCTTCCCTTATTCAGGTTTGGCGTCAGGATAGGCATGATTTGGCGCTGGAGGAAACGCGATGAATGAAGCGATGCGGCCCTATAAGGGGCTTCGGGTGCTGGATGCCGGCCAGGGCATTGCCGGCCCCTATTGCGGCATGATGCTGGCCGCCTGCGGCGCTGATGTCATCAAGCTTGAACCGCCCGAAGGCGATTGGTCGCGCGGGCTTGGCACGGCCAAGGATACGGTCTCCGTCATGACGGTGTGCTTCAATCGCGGCAAGCGTTCCGTGGTGCTGGATTTGAAATCGGATGAGGGCAAGCGCGCCGCCGCAGCCTTGGCAGCGCAGGCGGATGTGCTGATTGAAGCCTTCCGCCCCGGTGTGGCCGCGCGCATCGGTCTCGGGCCAGAAAACGCCAAGCCGGATGCGGTGTGTCTTTCCATTTCCGGCTTTGGTCAAAGCGGGCCTTATGCGGAACGGCCATGTACGGATTCCGTGGCGCAAGCCTTTTCCGGCTTCGTCAGCCTGAATGAAGGTGCGGATGGCGCGCCGCATAAGGCCGGCGCCTTCATCGCCGATATGGCGACGGGGATTTATGCCTTCTCAGCAGTGCAAGTCGCCCTCGCCGCGCGCGCGCAGGATAGCACGCCACGACAGCGCGTAATTGACATGTCGCTTATGGCCGCGACGTCTAATCTGTTGACGCATCAAATCGGCGAATGGGGCGTACAGGGCAAATCAGCGGCGCCACCCAATGCGCCGGCGGGGGCCTATCGCGCGGCGGATGGTGGCTGGGTGATGATTACGCTGGTTCGTGAAGCGGAATGGCCGAAGCTTTGCGGCGCGCTAGGCATCGCTGATATTGCTGCCGATCCGCGCTTCCTGAATTTCGATTTGCGCTGGCAGAATAGGGATGCGCTTTACGCCATAATACGCGCGGCCTTCCTGAAAAAGCCTGTTGCGGAATGGGTGACAATCTTACAGGGCGAAAGACTGCTCGCTGACCGCGTTAATACGCCGCTTGATTGGTTGGCGAATGAGCATGTGGTGGCCTATGGCGCGGCGGCGCGCATTCCGCAGCCGCAATTGGGCGCGGTGCCGCTGCCGATGCTGCCGGGGCTTGGCCATTGGATGGCGGAAGCCCCGACGCTTGGTCAGCACACGGCGGATGTGCTGGCCGAGTTGGGGTAAGTGAGCGTTTAAAAGACTATCGCATCCGAAAAAACGCCCGCCGAAGGCGGGCGCGAGCCCGAATGGGCGACGCCGCTTATGCGGCAAAGCCAAGCGCGCGGAGGCGCGCGCCGGCGCTGGAGCATTTTCAAGCCAAGCTAAATCGCTTGGCGGCTCAGAAAATGCGATCAAACGCATGGCATTAAGGGCGGATCGGTCACGATCCGCAACACAAAATTAATTATGCGGCAGGCGCAGGCCCGGTTCATCCCATTGCATCGCCACCAACTTTCCCGTGTTGGACAGCGTAATATAAGCCGTGCGCATATCCGGCCCACCAAAGCAGATATTGGTCGGCATGCGTTCCGGCATTTTCACGGTGCGGAGAATCTCGCCCGAAGGTGACACGGTGGTGATTTCCCCCGAAACCAGTGTCGCCACAATGATATTGCCTGACGCCGCAATCGCGAGGCTATCCAACCGCCGATAGCCCGGGAATTGGCACAGCACGCGCCCGCCGGCGCTGGATGGCCAGGGCTCCTTCTTCAGCTTGCCAGGCGCTTCAATATCCCAAGCCCAAAGCCGACCGGTTTCGGTCTCGGCCACATAAAGCGTCTTGCCATCAGGGCTGATGCCAATGCCATTGGCGCCACCAAATACCGGGAAGGCCGCTTCCACCACGCGCGATCCATCCTCGGATGCCCAATACGCACCGCCATGGTCGCGATCCCGCGCGCGCACCTTGCCGAGATCAGAAAACCAAAAGCCGCCCTTGCCATCGAACATCAAATCATTCGGCCCGCGCAAAGGCCGCCCATCGCAAACCCGGATCAGCGCTTCAACCTTGCCGGTCGTGGCATCAATCTTCTCAATCCGCCCGCCCGAATAATCCGGTGATTGGCCGCTCGGGCGCAAAATCCCAGGTTCTTCGTGCCAGGTGAAGCCGCCATTATTGCAAACATAGAAACTGCCATTTGGCCCGAGTGCGAGACCATTCGGCGCGCCTTCTACGGTGGCGATCGTGGTTTTCGTGCCATTGGGCGCCACTTTTGTGATGCGCCGCGCTTCGATTTCCACCAGCGCCACAGACCCATCGGGCATGGCAACGGGGCCTTCGGGGAAGCGCAGCCCCTCGGCGATGATCTTCAGGTCGGGTGATGCAACATGAACGGCCATGGTTTCCTCCTGCATTGGTTGAGGGGATCATGGCCCTGTTTTGCCCCGCTGCGAAGCCTTGACGGCGGGCGGCTTCGGGGGAAGCCTTCACCCCATGAAAACCGCCCCTGATCCCGTCACGCTCTCGGTCCTCGATAACCGTTTCCGCGCCATTGTGGAGGAAATGGGGGAGGCAATGCTGCGCACCGCCTATTCGCAAATCCTGAACTCGTCCCGCGATTTCTCCATCGCGCTGTGTGATGCCGAAGCGCGGCTGGTGGCGCAGGCGGATCACATCCCGGTGCATGTCGGTGCCATGCCCTTCGCTGTACAGGCGGTGCGTGATGCCTTTGGCGATAGCGTACAAGAAGGCGATATTTATCTTCTGAACGACCCCTATCATGGCGGGTCGCATTTGCCGGACCTGACCGCCATTGTGCCGGTCTTCGCCGAAGGGCGCTTGGTATTCTGGTCCGTGGTGCGCGCGCATCATACGGATATCGGCGGCGCGACCCATGGCGGCTATAATCCGGGTGCGACAGAGATTTGGCAGGAAGGGCTGCGCGTGCCCCCGATTCTACTCGGCCAGGGGCGCATTCCGCGCGAAGATTTGGTCCGTATGATCATCACCAATACGCGCCTCGCGCGCGATGTACGCGGTGATCTGATGGCGATGATCGGTGCCGCGCATCTTGGCGAAAAGCGCTTGCTGTCGGTGCTGGCGCGTTATGGCGCTGATACCACCGTGGCGGCGGTGGATGCGATTCTCAAGCTCGCGGAAGCGCATACACGGCGCATCATTTCCACCTGGGCCGATGGCACCTGGCTGGGCGAGGCATTTCTGGATGACGACGGCTTTGGCGGCAAGGATATCGCCATTCGCGCGCGCGTGACAAAGCAGGGTGATCATCTGACCGTGGACCTGACGGAAAGCGCGCCGCAAACGCCTGGCTTCGTCAATTCATCCTATCCCAATATGGCGAGTGCGGTGCGCATGGCGCTTGCCTTCCTGCTGGATCCGGAAGTGGCGAAGAATGATGGCTGCTTCCGGCCCCTCACGATCAAGGCGCGCGAAGGCACGGTGGTCTGGGCCGCTGAAGGTGCGCCAGTGACCATGTGCACATCGCATTGTTCGAATGAGATTGTGGAGGCGGTGGTGAAGGCGCTGGCGAACGCCTGCCCAGATCGCGCCATGGGTGGTTGGGGGCGGCGTTTTCGCGTGGCAATCAAGGGGCGCGATCCTCGGCGGCCGGGGCGCTTTTTCGTCTGGCACATGTTCCATGCGCGGCCAGGTGGTGGCGGTTCATCGGGCGGCGATGGTTGGTCCACTGCCGGCGAATGGCATTCTGCCGGCGGTTTGAAATTCGGCAGTGTAGAAATGGCGGAAGCGCGTTTTCCGCTGTATTTCGCGCGCCATGAATTCCGCCCCGGCAGCGCGGGTGATGGCACCTATCGCGGCGGGCTTGGTGGCGATTTGCTGCTGAAGTTGGAAACCGATGGCCCATCAGTGGCGAATACCGCCGGTGATGGCGTGCGCTATGGCGCGGCGGGGATGCTCGGCGGCAAGGATGGCCTGCCGCATCATTATCGGCTGGAACGCGCCGATGGCAGCGCGCGGGATTTGCGCACCAAGGAAGTGGGTATTCCCTTGGCGCCTGGGGATCAATTGCATGTGCTCTCGGGCGGCGGCGGCGGTTGGGGGCCGCCCGAAAAACGCGACCCCGCCGCGCGTGCGGCTGATGCGGCGGAGGGCTTGGTATGACCTATCGTATCGGCGTTGATGTCGGCGGCACTTTCACCGATGTGGTCTGCGTCGCCGCTGATGGCACCACAACGCTCGCCAAGGCTGCCAGTACGCCCGCTGATCAAAGCGAAGGCGTAGTCGCGGGGCTTGCGGTTCTGGCGGAAACGCTTGGCGTCACGCTGGCGGATCTGCTGCGGCAGACCGAACGCATCGTCCATGGCACCACGGTCGCCACCAATGCCTTGTTGGAACGCAAGGGCGCGAAGATTGCGATGCTCACCACCGAAGGGCATCGCGATGTGATTGAAATGCGTGAGGGTCTGAAGCCCGAACGCTACAACATGCGCCTGCCCGCCGCGCCCGCGCTGGTGCCGCGCCGCTTGCGGCTTGCGGTGCGCGAAAGGCTGCGCCCGGATGGGCGGGTGGAAGTGCCGCTGGATCACGCTTCGCTCAATGCCGCGATTGCACAATTGCGCGCGGAAAAGGTGGAAGCCGTCGCGATATGTTTCCTCCATTCCTGGCGCGATGCGCGCCATGAAAACGCTGCCGCCGAGGCTTTGCGCGCGGCCTTGCCTGGGGTTTTCATCACGACATCAGCGGAAGTGCTGCCGCAGATCAAGGAATTTGAACGCTTTTCGACCGCAGCGGTGAATGCCTATGTGGGGCCGATTGTCTCACGCTATCTGGCGCGGCTGCGCGGGCGCTTGGAACAGGCGGGTTATGGCGGGCCGGTGTTTGTTATCCTCTCCCATGGTGGTGTGGCGCCGGTGGAAGAAGCGGCGCGCTTGGCAGCGGGCACGGCGCTGTCAGGCCCGGCAGGCGGTGTTGCGGCGGGCGTTGCCTTGGCGGAACGCGGCCTCGGGCAGGATCTGATCACTTTTGATGTCGGCGGCACCTCCACCGATATTGCGCTGATCCAGGAAGGTGACGCCGCGCTTGGCCGAGGCCGCGATGTCGCTGGCGAACGCATTGCGCTGGAAAGTCTGGACATCGTGACCCTTGGCGCGGGTGGCGGTTCCATCGGCCATGTCGGCGCCGGAGGCACCTTGCAGGTTGGCCCGCGCAGCGCCGGCGCCGTGCCGGGGCCGGCAGCCTATGGGCAGGGGGGCACGGAACCGGCGGTGACAGATGCCAATCTGGTGCTGGGCTATCTGGATGCCGCGAATTTCCTGGGCGGCAAGCGCAAGCTGGATATGGCAGCGGCAGAGCGCGCCTTTGCGAACCTCGGCGCCAGGCTTGGGCTTACTGCCATGGCAGCGGCGGCGGGTGTGCACAGGCTTGCGAATATCCGCATGGCAGATGGGATTCGCGTGGCGACCGTCAGGCGCGGCGTTGATCCGCGTGATTTCTGCTTGCTCGCCTTTGGTGGCGCGGCGGGGTTGCATGCCAGCGCCGTGGCGCGGGAATTAGGCATGCGGCGCGTGGCCGTGCCCTTCTTTGCCGCCGGGCTTTCCGCCTGGGGCATGCTGCATACGGATTTGCGGTACGAGATGGCGCGCAGCGAATTGAATACGGGCGGCGTGCCAGATGATGAAGCGCTGCGCGCCATTTGGGCCACCTTGGAAAAGGAAGGCCGTGCGCGAGTCGCCAGTTGGTTTGGCGGTACGGTGGAAACACGGCGCGCGGCGGATATGCGCTATGGCGAACAGGTTTTTGATATCGCCGTGCCGCTTGATCATGTCGCTTGGGAAGGCGCCGGGCTTGCGGATCGGCTGCGCGATGCCTTCCATGCGCGGCACGAAGCGCTGTTCACCTATGCGCTACGGCAGGAAGAAGTGGTGCTGGTGAATGCCAGGCTGGCGGTGATTGGTCGCTTACCACCAATGCCGGCACCCGCAGGCAAGGCAGTGGGCGGCTTGGTGACGCCGCGTGGCGCGCGCCGCATCATGCTGGAAGCTGGCCTGGCGGATGTGCCGGTCTATGATTTCGCGGCACTCGGCGCGGATCAGCCGGTGGCAGGACCTGCGATTGTGGAAAGCGATACCACCACCGTGCTGCTGCTACCGGGCGATGCCGCGCGGATGGATGCGCGCGGGTGGTTGGAGATGACGCTACCCGAACAGGGGTGAAGGCGTTCAACGCACCGGAACAGGGGGCGGTAAGGGCTGCGCCGGCGCGGCGGGTGCTTCGGGGGCCGGTGTCGCCGCCGTTTCCGGCTTGTCGGTGGCGATGTTTTCACCCTGCCGCGCGGTCCATTGACCCGCGCTTTCCAATTGCCGGCCAGTCCAATTCATGGCGCGCCCAAAGGCCGAGGTGGTTTCCTCTGCCGCCTTCCCAACCGCTGCGCCGGCGCGTTCACCCAAGCTGCGTTCGGCTGGGACTGCAGCTGGGGCGGTGGCTTGTGGTGCGGGTGCCGCGACAGCAGGTGCATCACTGGCCGCCGGGGCACCAGGCGCAATCGGCACGGGCGGGGGCAGGCTTTGTGCCAGGCTGGTACCACCAAGCCCAAGCAGAAAGACGAAAATCAGATGATACATGCGCACCACTCCCGAGGGTTTCCTCATCCCCATCACCCTAGCACCAGCATCACCCAAAAGGGCAATGTCAGGATGGAAGCGATATGCTCGGTGGTGGTGATCGCGGCCATCAGCTTGGCATCACCCCCCATGGCGCGCGCCATGACATAGGAAGTGGCCGCCGTTGGCAGCGCCATGAAAATCACCGCCGCCGCCAGTGGTAGGGGCGGCAGGCCGGCAAAGGTCCCCAAGCCATAGGTAATGGCCGGCATGCCCACCAGTTTCAAAACGCCTGTGAGTGCCTGGGTTGGCACTCGGTCGGTGAAGCTTTCCCAGGAAAGCGCCGCACCAACACACAAAAGGCCAAGCGCCACGGAGGCGCGGCCCAGGGTCTGAATGGTTGGCTTCACGCCAGGCGGAAAGCCACCAAGGGCCGCGATGGTGAAGCCCAGGATGCAGGCGATGATCAGCGGGTTCAGGATCAATTGCCGCAGGATCGTGAGTGGTTTTGGCCGGCCCCGGCTACCGTCCATGGCGAAGGCAAGTGTTGTCACGCTTTGCACAAAGGGCACGATGATGCCGGTGGCAACAGCGCCAAAGCTGATGCCCTCAGCGCCGAAAATCGCGCCCACAATCGCAAACCCCATCAGATTGTTGAAGCGAATGCCGCCCTGCAGGATAGAGGTCATGGCCGCATGCCCATGCCCCATGCTACGCGACAGCAGCACGGAAATCAGCGTGCCGATGGCAAGCGCGCCCCAAATGGTGAAGGCCATGGCGCCGAGTGGCAGGCTCGCGGGATCAAGCGCGGCGAGGGCGGAGAGGATCAGGCTCGGCAGCAGCACCCAATAGATCAGCTTTTCCATGCCCGCCCAAACCGCATCCAGGGGCAGCAGAATGCGGCGCAGCAGTGCACCAAGCCCCAGCAGCGCAAAGGCTGGTACAAAGGCATCAAGCCAAAGGTCCATACGCGCTATTCAGCCTCCGCCGCCGGGGGCGGTCCAGGGGGGCGGATTGGGCGCGCGCGCCAGCGCTTCCAGACAGGCCGATTCGGTCAGGCGCCGGGCGCCAAAGGCCCTGGCAGCCGCATGAGTCAAAACCAGGCGCGAGGCTTCGGCGTAAAAGACCAAATCCAGCCGACAATCCGGCGCCTGATAAAGCCAGATCTCGGCATCCCCTTCGCGCCGACGCAAGGCGGGCTCCCCAAGGGCAGAGATCACGGCTTCGGGCATTTGTCCCTGCAAGGCGCTGGCGGCGGCGGGTGGTTGGGCGCCCTGGCGGCGCGGGGCGTTGGCGCTGCTGGGCGGGGGCGGCAAGGGCGCGGGGCGTTCGGTTTGCGCGGCTTCTGGCGCAGATGGCAGACCAAGCGCCGCCAAGCTTGCCCTTGTATCGCGTAAGGCCTGTTCAAGGCCAAGCGTCGCCCCCTCGGCTTCCGATTTACGGCAAGCGGGGGTGAGCAATAGCGCCGCCACAGCCAAGCTGGCGGCGCCAAGGTGAATTGCCCGCGGCGCCACGCGGCGCTGCGGTGACGGCATTGTTGGCCTGGGCCCCTGGCGCACGCGGCGCCAGATCAGGAATCGCTGGACTCGGCCACGCGCACGGGCGGCGTCACGGGCATGGATGGGCTGGCCGCTGCCTCAGAGATCATTTCCATGCGGCCCGTCAGCTGCCCGCCATCTTCCACAGAAAGGCGGCGGGACCGCGCCACACCCAGCACCCGGCCAGTGGAGCGAATAATCAGGCTGCCGGTGGCGTTCAGCGTGCCGTCAAAAACGCCGGCGATATCGGCGTCTTCCACCTGAGCCTCGCCCTTGAAGACGCCGGAATGGCTGATGGCCAATTCCTGGCACTGCAAAAGCTGGCTTTCCATGGTGCCTTCAATGACGATGCGCTCAGCCTCGGTCACACTACCCTGGATGCTGATGCCCTTGCCCAATTGCAGGACGCGCTTTTCACCCGCCTCAGCCCGGCCAGTGGGGCGGCCAGCAGTTGGTGTCGTGGGGCGTGCGGCGGGGGATGGCGCAATGGTCGGCTTGGCCGGCGTGGCGGCTGCACTCGCCACCGGTGGTACCACCGCCGCCGCAGGCCGGAAGGGCGGCACCGCCAGGTCGGGATCGCGCGCTGTCGGCACGCTGGTGGGTTCCGGTGCTGGCGGAGTCGTGGCTTCATCCTTGCGACGGAAAAGCGACATATTAGCCCCCTTGGTGATTCACGTTGCTGATGGCTTCGGCTAGCATGCGACTCTGGAACGCCACAACGGGCGAAAACAGGTTATCCCCCGTTTTCTGGTGATGCATTCGGAAATTTATCGAAGCCGGCCAAGCCGCGGATCAGCAAATGCGCCGCCGTCGCAATGCCAATGATCGGCACCAATAAATTCACCACCGGCACCATCGCCATCAGGGCCAATACAATGCCAAGCATCCATCCCTGCCAGCGCAGCCGCTGCCAGGCGATGCGCGAATGCGCAAGGTTCATGCGCCTGAGCGCCACTTCCCGCAGCAGCCCCGCACCAAGCCCATGCGCTGCAATCAGCAGCGCCAGCAGCGCGCCAAAAATCGGGATGAAGAACAGCGGCAAAAGCAGCATTTGCAGCGCGAGCAATTTCACCCCGAACCAAAGCCCATGCCCCAGCTGCGCCAGCGCCGAAGCACCGGAGGGCGGTGCGAGTCCTGGGTAATGCCGCCGTTCCACCGCGCCCGCGATGCTGTCGGTAAAAAGCGAGGCAATGCCGAGTGCCACAGGCAGAAACAGCCACCAGCCCAGAAATACCCCCGCCGCCGCACCGCCCGCTTGCGTAATCCAGGAAAGCCATTCCGGCCCGCCTGCCGCCGCCCAGCCCGCCAGCCAGGCCGCCAAACCAATCAGCCCGAGCACCGCCAAAGCCGCCCCCAGCACGCCCAGTATCAGCGGCAGACGAAAGGCAGGGTCGCCCAATTGGCGAAAGGCGAGGAAAAGCGCTTGCGGCATGGTGGACGCCACCCTCGCCCAAGGCTAATGCCGCCGCAACCTTTTCTCGGAGCCCCGCCCATGACCCCCCCCAGCCTTGATATTCTTGGCATCGGCAATGCCATTGTAGATGTGCTGGCGCGCGCCGAGGACAGCTTTCTGGAAGAACACGGCATGGCCAAGGGCGGCATGGCGCTGATCGGCACCGACCAGGCCGAGGCGATTTACGCTGCCATGGGTCCCGGGATTGAAAGCAGCGGCGGGTCCGCCGCCAATACTTGTGCAGTTGCAGCAGGGCTTGGCGCCAAGGTCGGCTATCTGGGCAAGGTCGCGGATGATGGCCTCGGCCAGGTTTTCCGCCATGACATCACTGCCGCCGGGGTGGTGTTTCCCACGCCGCCCTTGGCTGGCGGCGCCCCCACCGCGCGCTGCCTGATCCTGGTCTCCCCCGATGGTCAGCGCACCATGAACACTTTCCTTGGCGCCTGCGTGACCTTTGGGGAGGCCGATCTGGACCCCGCCGCCATTGCCAGCGCGCGGATTGTCTATCTGGAAGGCTATCTTTTCGACCCGCCGGCGGCCCAGGCCGCCTTCCGCGCCGCAGCGCGCATCGCCCATCAGGCCGGGCGGCAAGTGGCGATCACGCTATCCGACCCCTTCTGCGTGGGCCGCCACCGCGCTGCCTTCCGCGCCTTCATCCGCGAAGAAGCCGATATCGTCTTCGCCAATGAAGCCGAGATTTGCGCCCTTTATGAAACCGATGATTTCGACGCGGCAGCCGAGGCCGTGCGCGCCGAAGTGGCCATTGCCGCCCTGACCCGCAGTGAAAAGGGCAGCCGCATCATCGCTGGTACCGAGACCCACGATATCCGCGCCGAGCCGACCAAGCTGGTGGACAGCACCGGTGCGGGCGATGCCTATGCTGCCGGCTTCATGGCGGCGCTGACCCGCGGCCTGGCTTTGCCCGAATGCGGCCGCTGGGGCAGCATTGCGGCGGCCGAGGTGATCTCCCATTTCGGCGCCCGGCCCCAGGCCGACCTGGCGGCCCTGGTAGGCAGCCGGCCCGGCGGGGTGGCAGCAACGCTCGGCTAGTCTTTTTTCGCCGCGCCGCGCTTTTCCCTCGCTTTTTCCGGCGGGACAGCCTATCTCCCCGCCATAACGAAACGCCTGGATGGAAACCACCGCCCGCCCCCAAGCCTTGGGAGCCGGGATGGTGGCATTTTTGCCAGGCTCCTGCCCAGGTGTTCAATGCAAATTCGTAACGTCGCCATTATCGCCCATGTTGACCACGGCAAGACCACGCTGGTGGACAAGCTGCTGAGCCAGGCCGGTGCCTTCCGCGCCAATCAGCAGGTCGCCGAACGCGCGCTTGACCGCAATGATCTGGAACGCGAACGCGGCATCACCATCCTTGCCAAATCCACCGCCGTGGAATGGAAGGGTGTGAAGATCAATATCGTGGACACGCCTGGCCACGCCGATTTCGGCGGTGAGGTTGAGCGCATTCTGTCCATGGTGGATGGCGCCATTGTTTTGTGCGACGCCGCCGAAGGCCCTCTGCCGCAGACCAAGTTTGTGCTCACCAAGGCGCTCGCGCGCGGGCTGAAGCCGATTGTGGTCATCAATAAGGTGGACCGCCAGGATGCCCGCCCGGATGAAGTGCATAATGAGGTCTTCGACCTTTTCGCCGCCCTGGGCGCCAGCGATGAGCAGCTTGATTTCCACACGCTGTTTGCTTCCGGCCGGCAGGGCTGGGCGGATCTGGAACTGAATGGCGCGCGCAAGGATTTGTCGCCGCTGTTTGACCTGATCCTGTCCCATGTGCCGGAACCGAAGGTGGACCTTGAAAAACCCTTCGCGATGAATGCGACGATTCTGGAAAGCGACAATTTCCTTGGCCGCATCCTGACCGGGCGCGTGGAGCAGGGCATTGCGCGCGTGAATATGCCGGTGCGTGTGCTGCGCCAGGATGGTTCGGTGGTGGAAACCGGGCGGCTCACGAAGCTCATGACCTTCTCTGGCCTTGAGCGTGTGCCGGTGGATGAGGTGCGCGCGGGCGATATCATCGCCATCGCCGGGCTTTCGGACGCGACAATCCCCGACACCATCGCCTCCCCCGAAGTGACCGAACCGCTGCCGGCGCTGCCGGTGGACCCGCCGACACTCGCCATGACCTTCCGCATCAATGACGGCCCCTTGGGCGGGCGTGAGGGCAAGAAGGTCACGTCGCGCCAGATTCGCGAAAGGCTGTTTAAGGAAACCGAAGGCAATGTCGCGATCAAGGTGAAGGTGAGCGAAGAAGTTGACGCTTTCGAAGTGGCCGGCCGTGGTGAATTACAGCTTGGTGTGTTGATCGAAACCATGCGGCGTGAAGGGTTTGAACTCACCATCGGGCGCCCGCGCGTGCTGACGCGTGACAATCCCGAAACCGGTGAGCGTGAAGAACCCTTCGAAGAAGCCTTGATTGATGTTGATGAAAGCTATTCCGGCGTGGTGGTGGAGAAGATGTCGCTCCGCAAAGGCCAGATGCAGGATATGCGGCCTTCGGGCGGCGGCAAGGTGCGCCTGACCTTCCACATCCCTTCGCGCGGCTTGATTGGCTATCACGGCGAATTCCTGACCGATACGCGCGGCACGGGCATGATGAACCGGCTATTCCTGGGCTATCGCCCCTGGGCTGGGCCGATTGAAGGCCGACGCAATGGCTCGCTGATTTCGAATTCGGATGGTGAGGCCATTCAATACGCGCTGTTCTATTTGCAGGAACGCGGCACCTTGTTCGTGGACCCCGGCGTGAAGGTTTATGTCGGCATGATCCTGGGCGAGCATTCGCGCGACAATGATCTGGAAGTGAACCCGATCAAGGAAAAGAAGCTGACGAACATCCGCGCCGCCGGCAAGGATGAGGCGCTGTTGCTGATCCCGCCGCGCAAGATGAGCCTCGAACAGGCTATCGCGTACATCGAAGATGATGAATTGGTTGAGGTGACGCCGGGCGCCATTCGGCTCCGCAAGCGCCATCTTGATCCGCATGAGCGCAAGCGCCATGCGCGTCGGGCGGAGAGTGAGGCGGCGTAAGCATTTTGAAGCCAAGTGGAAACACTTGGCGACTCGGAAAATGCGATCTCACAAAATTCCGCATATTTTCAAGCCAAGTGAGCCTCTTGGCTTGAAAACTCGCTAAGCCTCCCGCGTGGGATGCCCCTGCAGCATCCTGGCGAAATCATCCCAGGGGCGTGGCTTGAATATGGTATCGGTGACGAAGGCGTCCGTTATCCTGTCACACCGAAAGGCGCGGATATTGCCGCGCAATTCATCCCAGCACAGCGCATACCAGACCGGCGGATTGAGCAGCAGGAAATGAGGCTCAATCAACCGTTCCGTAATGTTGCGGTGTCGGTCCCGGTAGCGCATGCTGATAACGCGATTGAGCGCGAAAGCTTCCTTCAGGGCGTGTCCGCATTGCGTTCGGGTCTCTTCAAGGGATGCCAGCACTGCGCCAGAAGCAGCCCCACCAATCCTGATGCGTTTGCGCATCGCCGCAATCCGGCGCTGTTCGCCAGGCGCGAAACTGCCCATGACCTTGCGCCTTATCGCATCGGCATGGCTCATTTGAAGTGACGCATACAGGCTTTCGCCAATAGCGAGGCCGATCAGTAGATCAAGCGCCTCCCGGCGTGACAGGTTGATCCGCCCAATTCCCCAACCGGGTGCAATGCGCACACCGCCGCCTCGACCCCTTTCGCTTTCCACGGGAACGCCCCGTTCGCGCAGGATTTCCAAATCCCGGTGCAGCGTCCGCAGGGATACGCCGAATTCGATCGCGGCATCCCCCAAGGCGAGCGCATCCTCGTTCTTCAGCCAAGCCTCAAGCCGATCAAGGCGCGCGAGGCGGGTGGACATCGTCATCCGGTCCCTATGGCCTAAAATATGCCAGAAAGCGACATAATTTTTCCGTACAAGAAAGCCACCGCGCGCAAGACGCCGGGAATGGAGGATGATCGTGGAGCAGCAAGTCCTGGAATTGGTCTCATTCAAGCTCGCGCCTGGAAGCTCCGAGGCGGAGATGCTGGCCGCATCAGGCATGTGCCAGTCGGAATTCCTGCAAAAGCAGGAAGGCTTCCTGCTGAGGCTCACGGCGCGGCGGGATGATGGGTCCTATGTTGATGTCGTGCTTTGGGAAAGCCAAGCCCATGCTGACGCTGCGTTGGAGCATTCCCAGTCTTCAATCGCGGCAGGGCAGTTTCTTGCCCATATTCTCATGGACACAGAAAATGCCGAACCAAAGATGGAACATTGCGCCGTGCTGCGGCGTGCCGGGCATGAAGCCTGATTTTTCTGTCCTGGAAGAAAAAGTCATGGCCGCACCAACAATGAACGAGGTCGCGGCCATGCTGTCTGCCCGCTATGCCGATGTTTCTCTTGCCACCACCTGGGGCGAGACAGCGCTATTCTACAACCCCGGCAAGCGCCTTCCCAGGGGCATCTATTTCGCCACGCTCAAGGACCATGATGGCGCGAACGACAAGGCATCAGCGCTGCATCGGCCTGGTGTTTTTCGTCTGAGCCTTGGCCTGCCGCGGGGAGACTATATTTCGCGCTTTGGGCCAATGCCGTTGCGCCCGGGTAAAGGGGGCGTGGTCCTGGGGCCTTGGGACTTCACCGCCCTGGACCAGCTTTCGCCGCACCCAATTTATGCCTGGATGGGCTGGGTAGCAGTGCTCAACCCATCGCACAGCACATTGGCGGCACTATCGCCCTTGTTTGATGCCGCGTTCGACAAGGCGCGGCATAGTTTCCGCAGGCGCCTTGGGTGACGGGAATTGAACGGGGTCGCCCTACCGCGGCGCCCCTTCCCCAATCCGGTGCAGCAAGCGCCCACCATCGGCCAGGCCAATCACCACCAGAATCTCATCCGGGCGCGGGCCATCGCCAAGGCTCACGGTGATCGCGTCAAAATGCCCACGCGACCAGACATCATCCTTATGCCCAAGCGGCAGGTCGAGCGCGCTGCCAGGCCCGCCCATCTTGGCCGCGGATGGAATAATGGCTGCCCCACCGCCAATCGCTTCCCGCAAGGGCCGGCCAAGGGCTGGGTGCAGGATGGCGGCGGCATGTTCCAATTCCCCCGCCGCACCCACAATGGCACCCTTGCCATAGGAAACCGCCGGCCCGCCCAGCAGCTTCACCAATTCCGGCGCGACACGGGCGGAAAGCGCCGGTCCAAGCTCCACTAAAGGCAACAAATCCTCCACAAAACGCCCGGCATAGGGATTGCCGATCAGGATCAGCGCCACGGCGCGGATGATGGGGCGTGGTGCCGCGCGCCCGGCCTCCGCAAAACTTTCCTCACGCAGGTAAACGAGTTTGCGGATATCGGGCATGGCGTTCCTCCCCTGCAATCTTCCAGCACCAAGCCTTGCAGTTTTGCCCCACTCTAGGAAGCCGGGGCCACCCCCTGGCAGAAAGCCGCAGCACGTTGCATCCTGCGTAATTAGAGCGTCTCCGGTTCGCATCCGCTCCCCGGATACGCTCTAAATGGTTTGTTTGCTCGCATTTTCCGAGTCGCCAAGTGAGTCCACTTGGCTTGAAAATGCTCATCAACTCAGGGAATACCGCCATGGTCCATGCTCCGAACCGTCCGCCGCCAGGTGCGCCGCCTGTGCGCATCAACCTCTATTCCGATACGCAAACCCGCCCGACGCCGGCCATGAAGGAAGCCATGATGCGCGCCGAAGTGGGCGATGAGCAGCATGGCGATGACCCGACCGTACATGAGCTATGCGACCGCATGGCCGCGCTGATGGGCAAGGAAGCGGCGATGTATTTGCCGTCCGGCACCATGTGCAATGTGGTCGCGATCCTGACCCATTGCCAAAAGGGTGATGAGGTGGTGGCGCATGAAACCAGCCACATTCTGCATAGCGAAGGCGGCACCCATGCCGCGCTGACCGGCGTGCAGATCATGCCGATGCGCGGGCCGAAGGGCATGTTCACGGCGGATGACCTCCGCGGCGCCATTCGCCCCAAAACCCGCTACACCCCGCCGCAAAGGCTGCTGGAGGTGGAACAAACCGCAAATATCGGCGGAGGCGCGGTTTGGCCGCTGGCGCAGCTTAATGCCGTCGCGGCGGTCGCGCATGGCGAAGGCTGGGCCACGCATATGGATGGCGCGCGGCTGATGAATGCCTGTGTTGCCGCCGGTGTGGCGCCCAAAGATATGGTTGCGTCCTATGATTCTGTCTGGCTGGATTTCACCAAGGGGCTGGGCGCGCCGCTGGGGGCTGTGCTCTGTGGTAGCAATGAATTCATTGGCCGCGCCTGGCGTTGGAAGCAGCGCCTGGGTGGTTCCATGCGCCAGGGCGGCATTTGCGCCGCCGCCTGCATCTATGCGCTAGACCACAATATTGATCGGCTGGCCGAAGACCACGCCAATGCCAAGGCGCTGGCGCGGGGCCTTGCGCAGATTGAAGGCGTGAAGGTGGAAGACCCGGAAACCAATCTGGTGTTCTTCGATATCAGCGGCACGGGCATGGATGTCGCTCGCTTGCAGGAAAAGCTGCAAATGCGCGGCATTGCCGTGAGCGGCCTTGGCGGGCGCGTGCGCGCCTGCACGCATCTGGATGTCACCGCGCCGATGATTGATGAGGCGGTCACGGAAATCCGCGCTGCGCTGAAGGCAGCTTAACTCAACGCGTGATCCGCCCAGGCCTTCAACCCGGGCGGATCAGCGTTAAGCCTCAAAACGCGGCATTGCGACGCGCTTGCCGAGCGCCAGCGCATCCAGCGTCATTTGCAGCGGCGCAAGATCGGCCTCGCTCTCGCCGTTCGATACCAATTCGGCGAAGCGGGCATAAAGCATCGGGTATTCCTCCCGCGCTTCCTGCACCGTCACTCGGCCATCAATCACCAGCGTCCCACCGCTATCCAGCAGCGCCACTTCATGGCCGCAGCCTGTGGTCATGTGCAGTTCTCGCTGATCGGGACCGACATGACCCCAATTCGCGTGCAACTCCAACGGGCCGGCGCCATCCAAGCTACCGAAGCGAATCATGGCCGCAAGCGGCGCGGCGTGGTTCGCGGCGATATGTAGTTCCGCGCTCTGCACAAAAGGTGGCGGCGTGAAGATCCGGCTGATGACCGATAGCGCATTGATCGCCATATCGAAAACGCCAAGCCCATCAGCTTGCCAAATCCATTCCTGATCGGGGTGGTAGACGCGAAAATCCTCATGCCAATCCACGCGCAGCCGGGCCAGATGCTTATCAGCGAGAAAAACGCGCGCAGCCTCTACCGCGCGATTGTATTGCGAATGCCAGGACGCATAGAGAACGCGCCCAGAGCGCGCTGCCAATTGCACCAGCGCCTCTGCCTCACCCATTGTCGCAGCGGGAGGCTTTTCCAACAGTACATGCTTGCCCGCGCGAAGCGCATCGCGCGCAATGGCGAAACGCGCCGCGGGTGGCGTGCAGATCGCGACCGCATCCAGCGCGCAAGCGGCGAACATGGCGTGATGGTCCGTGTAGATGGGCAAACCGGCGACGGGTTCGCCGCCGCCCAGATCAGCGAGCCCCGCCAAGGTAAAGCCGGCATTGGCTGCGATGGCCGGCACATGCCGCTTACGCGCAATTTGCCCCAAGCCCACAATGCCGATGCTGATCGCCATGGCCGCCCCCTTCATCCTGCGCCTGCCAATAGCGCGCGCATTGGCGAAGCTTATCGGAATCCGGGAAGCCGCCCAGGGGCACGCGCCAGCTTTTGCTTGACATGATGGAGCGACCCCGAATGACATGCGCCCGATGCATCGGAACGGAGCCCGCCTGTGACGCCGCCGCGCGCCATGCTGCGCAAACGGCAGCTTTGGATGCTCGCCGCTTGCCTTGGCGCGCTGTTGCTCGCGCCTTTTGCACTGGATCGGCTTTTCCCGCCCAATCTCTCGCGCCTGCATGCTGTGGGCGTGGAGGTACAGGATCGCGACGGGCGCATTCTTTCCGTGCTGCCCGCGCCGGGCGGATTTTGGCGTCTGGCGACGCGGCCCGAAGATGTCTCCCCCATTCTGCTTGACCTGCTGATCGCGGCGGAGGATCGGCGCTTTTATTATCACGCCGGCGTTGATCCGCTGGCGCTGGCGCGCGCGGCGGGGCAATGGTTGCGCGCGGGGCGGGTGGTCTCGGGCGGGTCCACCATCACCATGCAGGCGGCGCGGCTTTTGGAACCGCGCCCGCGCGGGCTGCGTGCCAAGACGATAGAAATCTTCCGCGCCTTTCAATTGGAAGCGCGTTTCAGCAAGCAGGAAATCCTGGGCATCTGGCTGACCCTCGCCCCGCAAACCGGCAATATCGAAGGCATTCGCGCCGGCGCCTTGGCCTGGTTTGGCAGACCCGCCAGCCGTCTTGATGCAGCGGAAGCCGCCTTGCTGATCGCCCTGGCGCGCCGCCCGGCAGCGCTCAGCCCTGACCGCCACGCGGAAGCGGCGCGCGCGGCGCGGGATGATGTGCTCCGCCGGCGCGGGGCCGCAATGCTCTCCGCCGAGGATCAGGCGCTGGCGCTGGCGGCACCCTTGCCCAATGCGCGGCTGCCCATGCCTGGCTTGGCGCCGCATCTCGCGCGGGAATTGGCGCGGCGCGGCGATTCCCCCATCCGCAGCAGCCTGGATGCCGGGCTGCAACGCGCCGGCGAAAGACTGGCACAGGAGGCACTGGTGCGCCTGCCGGAGCGGGCCAGCGTGGCGCTGATCATTGCTGATCTCCGCACGCGCGAAACCCGCGCCTTGGTGGGCGGGGCCTTTGGCGCCGAGACGCGCGCCGGCGCGCTGGATTTGACGCGGGCGACCCGTTCGCCCGGTTCCGCGCTAAAACCCTTTCTCTATGCCATGGCCTTTGAGCAGGGGCTTGTGCGCCCCGACACGCTGCTTTCCGATTTGCCGCGCCGCTTTGGCGCCTATGCGCCTGAAAATTTCGATCGCGGTTTTGTCGGCCGCATCACGGCCGCCGAGGCCCTGCGGCTTTCGCTCAACCTGCCCGCGGTCGCGCTTTTGGATGGCATTGGGCCGGCACGGTTTGCGGCATCGCTCCGCTCAGCCGGGGCAGCGCCGGTGCTGCCGCGCGCGGTGGATGCGTCCCTGCCTTTGGCGCTTGGCGGCGCGGGGACGACGCTGCGCGACATGGTCGGGCTTTATGCGTTGCTCGGTGATGGCGGGCGGGCGGGCGGGCTGCGCTTCACCCCCGGGCCGGCACCACAAGGCGCGCCGGTTTTGGAGGCACGCGCTGCGGCGGCGGTCGCCGGGCTTTTGGTGCAGGAATTTCCGGGCGGCGGGCCGCGCGGCGTCGCGTGGAAGACCGGGACCTCCTGGGGCGGGCGCGATGCCTGGGCCTTTGGTTTTGATGGCCGGCATGTCGCGGGGGTTTGGGTGGGGCGGCCCGATGGCACGCCAATTCCGGGCCTGACCGGGCGGGATGCGGCGCTGCCCTTACTCGCGCGGGTTTTTGCCTTGGTACCGGAGGCACCTTTGGAACGCGCGCCAAGCCGCCCGGATGCGCCGATGGCGGCCTTGGGGAGTGATCCCTTGCGCCTGATCTTCCCCCCGCCCGGCGCGGTTCTGGCGGAAGGCGCGGGGCCGGTGGTGCTGCGCGTGGCCGGCGGGCGGCGGCCGCTAGTATTTCTGGTGGATGGCGCGCCGCTGGCGCGGGATGCGGCGCGGCGCGAATTAGGCTGGACCCCGCCCGGCCCCGGCTTCTACCGCATTGCGGTGATGGATGCCGAAGGCGCGCTTGTTGCCGCCGATGTACGGGTTTCTGCCCCCGGCGCCCCGCGCACGGAGGGTGCCGTTCTGCGCTTGACCCCCGCCGAGTGAATCGGGGGCTTGCGCGCAAGGGGCGCTCGCCCGACCATGGGCGACAGAAAGACGGAGCAGAGCGTGGCGCAGTTCAAAGGCACTGAAAGATATGTCGCAACCCGAGAGCTGGAGGTTGCGGTCAATGCCGCGGTGGCGTTGGAACGCCCGCTGCTGATCAAGGGCGAACCCGGCACCGGCAAGACCGTACTGGCGCAGGAAATCGCCAAGGCACTCGGCTATCCGCTGATTGAATGGCACATCAAATCCACCACCAAGGCGCAGCAGGGCCTTTACGAATATGATGCGGTGAGCCGGTTGCGCGACGGCCAACTTGGCGATCCGCGCGTGCATGACATTGCGAATTACATTGTGCGCGGCAAGCTTTGGGAAGCCTTTGAAGCCGACCACCCGGTGGTGCTGCTGATTGATGAAATAGACAAGGCCGATATCGAATTTCCAAACGATCTGCTACTGGAGCTGGATCGCATGGAATTCTATGTTTATGAGCTACGCCGCAATGTGAAGGCGCGGCATCGGCCGGTCGTGATCATCACGTCAAACAATGAAAAGGAATTACCGGACGCGTTTTTGCGCCGCTGCTTCTTCCATTACATCCGCTTCCCGGATCGGGAGACGATGGAGAGGATCGTGCAAACGCATTTCCCGAATATCCGCCAGGATCTGCTGCGGGAGGCTTTGACGGTATTCTTCGATGTGCGCGGCGTGAATGAATTGAAGAAGAAGCCAGCCACATCGGAATTATTGGATTGGCTGAAGCTGCTGACGATTGAAGACATGCCGCCCGAAGCGCTGCGCAGCCAGGACAATAAAACCGCGATTCCGCCGCTTTATGGCGCCTTGCTCAAGAACGAACAGGATGTGCATTTGTTCGAACGTCTGGCCTTCCTGACGCGGCGGAAGGTCTGATGCGGCGGCTGCACCGATAGGCGAGGCCGATGTTCGCGCCCTTCATCATTGCGCTGCGCGCTGCCGGTGTGCCGGCTTCCATTACGGAATATTTGGCGTTGCTGCGCGCCATGAAGGCCGGCGTGGTGGGCTTTGATGTGGAGGATTTCTACCATCTGGCGCGCGCTGCGCTCGTGAAGGATGAACGCCATCTGGATCGCTTTGACCGTGTTTTTGGCGAAATCTTCAAGGGTCTGGAATCACCGCCCGGCACAGCGGAAACCACGGTGGAAATCCCCGCCGAATGGCTGCGCAAAATGGCCGAGAAACTCCTGACCGAGGAAGAACGTGCGCAAATCGAAGCCCTTGGCGGTTTCGATAAGCTGATGGAAACGCTACGCCAGCGCCTGGCGGAACAAAAGGGCCGGCATCAGGGCGGTTCAAAATGGATCGGCACTGCCGGTACATCGCCCTTCGGCGCCTATGGCTATAATCCGGAAGGTGTCAGGATAGGGCAGGAAGAAAGCCGCAATCGCCGGGCTGCCAAGGTGTGGGATAAGCGCGTCTACAAGGATTTGGACGAGGATGAGGCGCTGTCATCGCGCAACATGAAGGTGGCACTGCGCCGGTTACGCCGCTTTGCCCGCACAGGTGCCGCGACGGAATTGGATATGCCGGGCACGATTGGCGCGACCGCGCGCAATGGCGGGTCGCTTGATCTGCATATGGTGCCGGAACGGCGGAATGCGGTGAAGGTGTTGCTGCTGATGGATATTGGCGGTTCCATGGATGATCATATCCGCATCTGTCAGGAATTGTTCTCCGCCGCGCGTGGTGAATTCAAGCATCTGGAATTCTACTATTTCCATAATTGCCCCTATGAGAGGCTGTGGCGCGAAAATCGCCGGCGTAAGGAAACCGAAAAATCCACGCAGGAGGTCCTGCGCACCTATGGCCCGGATTGGCGCCTGGTGCTGGTGGGTGATGCCACCATGGGGCCTTATGAAATCTCTCAGCCTGGCGGTTCCGTTGAACATTGGAATGAGGAATCAGGTGTGGTTTGGATGGGCCGCCTGACGCGGCATTTCCGCCGCGCCGCCTGGCTCAATCCCGTGGATCAACAGCATTGGCGCTATACTCATTCCATCGGCATGATGCAGGGGCTGATGGAAAACCGCATGCATCCGCTGACCCTGGCGGGGCTTGAATCCATGGCGCGGGAATTGGCGAAATGATGCCTGCGTCGCAATTAAATGATCGAAAGAAGGAAACGCTGTTTCATGGCCTCTAAGCCTCGTCTGCCGCGCGGGCGGCAATTCTTTGCCAACCCCGGCCCGACCAATATTCCGGACTCGGTGCTGCTTGCGGTGGCGCATGTCACGGTTGACTTCAACGATCCGGCTTTCATGCCTGTCTATGAAAAATGCGTCGCAGGGCTGAAGCGCATTTTGAAGACGGAGCAGGAAGTCTTTATGTACACCGGCTCAGGCCACGCGGCCTGGGAAGCGAGTCTGGTCAATCTATTCTCCCCCGGTGACACGGTCGCCATTATTGAAACTGGCCATTTTTCGCAAAGCTGGGCGCAAATGGCCGAGGATTTATCCCTGAAGGCCGAAGTGATCAGCGCGGATTGGCGCCGAGGCGTTGATTTTGCCGCGCTGCGCGCAACGCTCGCCGCCGATAAGGATCATCGCATCAAGGCGATTTGCGCCGTGCATAATGAAACCGCGACAGGCATGGAATTGCCGTTGAAGGAAGTGCGGGCAGCACTGGATGCTACGAAGCATCCTGCCCTTTTGCTGAGTGATACGATCTCCTCGCTCGGCTCACTCGATTTTCGTATGGATGAATGGGGCGTGGATGTTGCCGTGGGCGGCAGCCAAAAAGGCTTGATGCTGCCAACCGGCATGTCCTTCACCGGCGTTTCGGCCAAGGCGATGGCGGCGCATAAGACATCGCGCCTGCCGAAATCCTACCTGTCCTGGACGAATATGCTGACGCGGAAGCACAAATCCTTCGTCGGCACAGTGCCCACTTCTTTCTTCTATGGCTTGCAGGAAAGTCTGCGCTTGCTGGAAGAAGAAGGGCTCGATCAGGTTTTCGCGCGCCATTCGCGCCTTGCGGAAGCAGTGCGGCGTTGCGTACGCCATTGGTCCGGCAATGCCGGGCCGCAGCTTTTCTGCATGAACCCGGATAGGTATTCGGATAGCGTCACCTCCATCCTGATGCCCGAAGGCCATGATGCGGAAGCGGTGCGCCGGACAGCGCTGCAAAGCTTCAATGTCTCGCTCGGCGGCGGGCTTGGGCCTTTGGGCGGCAAGGTATTCCGTATCGGCCATTTGGGCGATTTGAATGAACCGATGATTTTGGGCACGCTTTCTGTCGTGGAAATGGCGCTGAAGCTGAATGGCGTGCCGCATGCGCCAGGCGGTGTGGCAGCAGCGATGGAATATCTGGCGGAAGCCGCGCGTTGACGTGAAGTAAGGGGCGCGCCATCGCGCGCGCCCTTCATAGACCAGACTGGCGCATTAAGCCGGCAGAGAAGGAGGAAGCAAGGCAATGTCCATCACCCATCGCGGCGTTTATCGCCATGCCGAAATGCAGCGGCTGTTCAACCCTGCCTCAATCGCCGTGATCGGCGCTTCCCCGCGTGCAGGTTCCTTTGCGGATCGCACCATTAGCGCACTTGCCGGCTATACGGGGCGGCTTCATTTGGTGAATAGTCGCTATGAAAAAATTGGTGAGCGGCCCTGCTACCCTTCTGTCGCCGCACTGCCGGAAGTGCCGGATTGCTGCATTGTGGTCGCTGCCAAGGACGCGGTGGAAGAAATCGCGACCGATTGCGCCAAGGCCGGCGTTGGTGGCGTGATGATCTATGCCTCCGGTTTTTCGGAAACCGGACGGCCAGAGGATATCGCCGCGCAGCAGCGCCTGGCGGCGATTGGCCGCAATGCAGGCATGCGTATTGTCGGGCCGAATTGCATCGGCATGCTGAATTTCGACAGCAAGGCCGGCGTGACCTTCATGATCCCTCCGCCGATGGAAGCGCCCCTGCCGCATGCGGTTGGTCTGGTCAGCCAATCCGGCGCGCTTGGTTTTTCCTTGGCGCAGGCGGTGATGCGTGGTGTGTCCGTGAGCCACCTTCTCACTACCGGCAATTCTTCCGATATTGATGTCGCGGATTGCGTTTCCTTCCTGGCGGATGATCCGGGCTGCCGCGCGATTGCTTGCGTTTTTGAAGGCATGCCGGACCCGATGCGCTTCATTGAAGCGGCGCAAATCGCCGATGCTGCTGACAAGCCCTTGATTGTCTTCAAGCTAGGCACCGGTGAGCAAGGCGCGGCGGCGGCGATGTCTCATACCGGGTCACTCGCGGGTTCCCAGGCGGCCTATCGCGCGGCGTTTGAACGCGCGGGCGCGATACTCGTGGATAATTTCGAAGCCATGGTGGAAACCGCTTCCTTCATGGCAAAGGCGCCCAAGCCCAAGGCGCGCGGTGTGGCGGTGGTGGCGGTCTCCGGCGGGGCGGCGATCATGTCGGCTGATCGTGCGGAAGAACGCGGCATTCCGCTGCCGCAGCCAACCCCGCCGGTGCAGGCCATTCTGGAATCGCGCATTCCGGATTTCGGTTCCGCGCGCAATCCTTGTGATGTTACCGCGCAAGTCGCGAATGACCCGGAAAGCCTGACGGCGTGCGCTTCCGCCATGCTGGGTGAGGATCATTACGGCACGCTGCTTTATGCACAGATTTATTCTACCGAGCTTTCCGCCAAGCGCCCCGGCGAATTGGCCGCCATCGCGGAAAAGCATGATAAGCCGATTTGCGTGGTCTGGACCACGGAATGGTTGGAAGGCCATGGCTCTCGTGAGGCGGAGCAAAACCCCCGCATCGGCCTGTTCCGGTCCATGGATCGCTGCTTTGCCACGCTCGATCATTGGCATAAGCGCGAAGAACGGCGCGGCGCCGGCCCGCGGCAATATCAGCGCCTGGCACGGCCCGAAGCGGCGCAGGAAGCGGCGACGCTGATCAAGGCCGCGCAGGACCGCACGCTGACGGAACGCGAAGCGAAGCAAGTATTGGCCGCCTATGGCGTGCCGGTGGTGCCAGAACGGCTGACGACAAACGAAGATGAGGCATTAATCGCCGCCAAGGCGCTGGGCTGGCCGGTGGCGATCAAGGTGGAAAGCCCGGATTTGCCGCATAAGACCGAAGCCGGGGTCATTCGCCTGAAGCTGAAGGATGAAGCCGAATTGCGCGATGCCTTCCGCGCTGTCATGGCCAATGCCAAGCATCATGCGCCGAATGCGCGTATCAACGGCGTACTGGTGCAACCCATGGCGAAGCCGGGCGTGGAAATCATGGTGGGCGCGCGGATTGACCCGCTGATGGGGCCGTTGGTGGTGGTTGGCCTGGGTGGCATTCTGGTGGAATTGATGCGCGATTCAGCCTTGGCGCTGGCGCCCGTTACCAAGACCGAAGCGCGCGATATGCTCGGTCGCTTGAAAGGCCGCGCGGCACTGGAAGGCTTCCGTGGCGCGCCGGCCGCCGATATGGATCGGCTTTCGGATATCATCGTGCGGCTCTCGGAATTCGCCGCCGATCAGCGCGCCCTGATCGCTGAGCTTGATGTGAACCCCATCATTATCGCCGGCAGTGACGCTGTGGCGGTGGATGCGCTGATTGTGAAAGCCTGAGGCAGACCCGTGACCAAACCGCTTTTCCTGCTGTGGACCGATGGCGCGGATGCCTATCGTAAGGCGATCACCGATGCCGGCCTGAACCAGCGCATCAGGCTTGAAGAATTACCGCGCAACGCCACGCCAAGCGCCGAACAAACGCAGGAAGCGGAGGCGATGCTGACCTGGGGGCCGCCTGCGGGGACTCTTGCGCAAATGCCGAAGCTCCGTTGGGCGCAAGCCTTGACCGCAGGTGTGGAACATTGGCTGGCGCGGGCTGATCTGCCGCCTGGCCTGACGCTGACTTGTGCGCGCGGTACGCATCGCGTGCAAATGCCGGAAAACATCCTTGGCGCGCTGTTTCACATCACCAAACCCTATGCGGCGATTATCGGCGACAACACCACCGCCACCTGGACACGCCGAGTTTCGACAACACTTGCGGGGCAGACACTCGGCATTCTTGGCCTTGGCGCGATTGGGCAGGAATTGGCGCGCAAAGCAGCAGCCCTTGAAATGCGCGTGATCGGCACGCGCCGCGCTGGCGGCACGCTGCCGCATGTGGAACGGGTTTACACCCCGACGGAAACCGATGAAGTACTCGCGCAATCCGATTTCGTCGTGCTGCTGCTGCCCGCGACACCTGATACCGAGAATATCATCAACGCAGCGCGGCTTGCGCGCATGAAAAAGACCGCCTGGCTGCTCAATTTCGGTCGAGGTGCCTTGATTGATGATGCAGCCTTGGTCGCTGCTGCAAAAGCCGGCACCATTGCGGGTGCGATCCTGGATGTGTTTCGCCAGGAGCCCTTGCCCAAGGATGATCCTTTCTGGAGCACGGAAAACATCCTGGTGTTGCCGCATATTGGCGGGCTTCATCCAGCGCGGGATTCGATGGTGGCGGCGCTACTGGTGGAAAATCTGCGTCGCTTTCTGGATGGCGCACCGCTCAAGGAAGTGGTGGACCGCAAGGCGGGTTACTGACCCCCATGGCTTATCGGCCCTTCGATCTCAGCGGCAAGGTGGCGCTGATCACGGGCGGCAATTCCGGCATTGGGCTTGGCATGGCGCAGGCCCTTGCCGAGGCCGGCGCTGATATCGCGATTTGGGGCAGCAATGCCACGAAAAACGCAGCCGCTTTGGAAAGCCTGAAGCCGCTCGGCGTGCGCCTGCATGCGGCCATCTGCGATATCGGCGATGAAGCGGCGGTGGAGCGCGCCTTCGCGGAAACCGTCGCACAGTTTGGCCGCGTGGATGCCTGTTTCGCCAATGCCGGCACCTATGGCCATGCATCACGCTTCACCGCGTTGGAAACCGCCGAATGGCAGCGCGTGATGCGCATCAATCTGGATGGCGCCTTTTTCACGCTGCGCGCCGCAGCGCGGCATATGGTGGAACGCGGCGGCGGTGGTTCCCTGGTAGCCACAGCCTCCCTCGCCGCCATTGAAGGGGCTGCGCGCAATGCGCATTACGGCGCCACCAAGGGCGCGCTGGTGGCCATGATCCGCGCCTTGGCGGTGGAGATGGCCCGGCATGGCATTCGCGCCAATGCCATCCTGCCCGGCTGGATCGAAACTGCCATGACCGCCGGCAATGTGGCGGATGAGCGTTTCAGCGGCGCGGTGCTGCCCCGCATCCCAGCCCGGCGCTGGGGCCAGCCCGCGGATTTCGGCGGTATCGCGGTTTACTTGGCAAGCGACGCTTCTGCCTATCATTCTGGCGATTGCCTGGTGATTGATGGCGGCTATTCGCTGTTTTGATCCGGCCCCTCTGGACCCCGGCCCCTCGCTTGGGTAAGAAACATGCCGCGTTGCCCCTGTGGCGGAACGGTAGACGCAGACGACTCAAAATCGTCCGCCCGTAAGGGCATGGGAGTTCGAGTCTCCCTGGGGGCATTCCTGACCAGCACAAGATACCGGCGCCGAAGGATTAATCCTTATCAGCGGGCGTTTGTGATGTGGTGGGCGGATAGACCCGCGTTTCATGCTTCAGTCTTTCACGCCCGGCAGCGTAAAGCCCAAGTGTGGCCAGCATCACCACCAGCGCAACCATCACCATGCGCACAAAACCGCGTTCAATGGCGATGCTGCTTATGACACTGCCGATCAGAAAGCCGGAAACAAGCCCCCCGAAAGGCGCCGAGTGATTTCAGCTCCTCGGTCAGGACTGAAGAAGGCACATCATTTCGGTAATCCAGCAGATAGGCGATGGTGGCACCAAGAATGGCGCAAATCGCGCCTGATGCGCCGACGCTATTCACCTGGGGATTCCAAAGCAGGCTGAAGCCACTCGCGCAGATGCCGCCGACCAGATAGATCACCAGAAAAAGGTTGGGGCCGAAAATGCGTTCGCAAAGGCCGCCGAAACGCCACAGCGTGTACATATTGATGAATAGATGCAGCGGGCCGGCATGCAGGAATATGGCACTCGCTAGGCGCCAGCATTCGCCTTGCAACGCCAGTGGCCCGTAATTGGAACCCCAGGGGATGAGCGTCTCACCTTCCTGGAAAAACCAGCCGCCATTGAAGATGCAGACGGCAAGGGTGATTGCAATGTTCAGCCAAATCAGCGCGGGGACGATGTGGATGCGTGGATGGCGTTCGATTAGCTGATCCACATAACGGGCGATTTCCCGTTCTTCTGCCGCGTCGGGGGATTGATCCGCTTCGGGGTTGGGCGCGGGTCAGGGTCAGGGGATTTGCCAGGCATGGGGCGTACGCCATCTTGGATTTAGCTGAAAATCCAAGGCGAATACGGCAGAGTTGGCAAATCAGATTGATGTCAGGGTGGCCGTCGCGGTATGTCCTTTGTCGCCAGATAGGCCCCGACATGGCGATGATAATGCCCAAGCGGACGCCGCTTGCCTTGGGCGGAACGCGCTGCCCAGCGGTTCATCGCCCGCCAGCGCCATAAAATGCGCGCGACTTCCGGCGTGGCAGCGCCAAAAGCCAAGGGGTTTTCGCGCAGCATTGCCAAGGCTTCGGCGTAATCGGCATCAAAGCTAGTGGTGCGCGTTTCAGTGAGCTGGCCTTTGCGAAGCTGGTAGCGATAGGCCAGCGCCGCCGAAACTGGCGCCCTTCCCCCAGCCCCGGCCAGGGCCT
This sequence comes from Roseomonas sp., assembly GCA_020249465.1. GTDB lineage: Bacteria > Pseudomonadota > Alphaproteobacteria > Acetobacterales > Acetobacteraceae > Neoroseomonas. The sequence goes on from JADCFP010000026.1 coordinate 41,114, forward strand.
GCAAATCCGCCCAGACATCGTCAATCAGCCGGAAGGGGCGAAAGGGCTCGGCGGTTGCTCGCGGGCGCACCACATGGAGTGAGGCGAAAGCCTCTCGCCATTCACGCCAACCGAGGCTGGCCGTGCCCGGGGGCGGCACGCGGCGGAGTGCCGCGCCATCCGGGGTGCGGATGATGCTGGGGATCACGGCAGCGCCATGCGCACGCGCCAAGGCGAGGGTTGCAGCCAGGCCATCCGCAGCGCCTTCATAGCCATCATCCGCATCCAGCATGGTGATGAAATCGCCCTGTGCCAAAGCCAAGGCGCGGTTGCGCGCGGCTGGCGCACCAGAGGCAATCGGCCCGATCGGCGCAAAAACCAGCCTGGGATCGGCGGGCAGGCATGCGCGATAATCCGTACCGTCATCGGAGGCGATAATCACCTCAACCGCCGCCCCCTCAGCATGCGCAAGGACCGAGGCGACGGCAGCGCCGATTTCCGCGCGCAGCTGATGTGCGGCCATCAGGATGCTGATTTCGGGCGCGGGGTGCATGCGGGTTCCGGCTTGGGGTTGAGGCGATTTTCGTGACGTTAATCTGGCAGGGCCGGGATGATGAATGTCAAGAAAAGCCGATTTTCGCGCGATTTTGTGAGGCTTTACCATTTCTCTCTGGACAAGCGCCCCAAGAATGGATTCTTTAGGGACCACTTCAAGTCATGGGGTTATCGCGCTTATGGCGCTGCTTTCCATCTTCAAGCGCATCCTAAAAGGGGTGCTCGTGCCGGCCGTGTTCCTCGCGGTGTCGGGCTATTTCGCCTGGCATGCGGTGCATGGCGAACGCGGGCTGATGGCGCGCGATAAGCGCCAGGGTGATATCGTGGCAGCGCGGGCGGCGCTGCAACAGGCCGAGGCCGAGCGGGATGCGATGGAACGCCGCGTGACCGGCTTGCGCGGTGATCGTCTGGACCGGGATCAGCTTGAAGAACGTGCCCGGTCGCTGCTGAATATGGTCGGGCGGGATGAGGTGATTGTGCCCTATGGGCCGGAACGCCGGCTTTACTGACCGGCGGGCGCTGCGCCCAGCTTTTGCTGATTTTTCAAGCCTTAGGGAACCCGGCTTATGCCGCTGGGGAGGCGACATGCGTGCATCCTATATGGCGAAACAAACACTTAACTGAATTACAGTTAATTACATTATTGCATTGCAAAAACACGGTTTTTTCATCTTTCATGGCTTGAAATTGGCAATTATACGGCGCTAATGGTGCCAGGACGCTAAGCGCAGGAGGAATTCCCATGCCCCAGGTCACCGAAGCCGCCACCAAGCGGCGCGGCAAAGCCAAAACACCGTCTCTGTCGCGCGATGAAATGCTGCGCGCCTATCGCGACATGCTGCTGATCCGCCGTTTTGAGGAAAAGGCCGGCCAGCTTTACGGCATGGGGCTGATTGGCGGCTTTTGCCATCTTTACATCGGCCAGGAAGCCGTGGTGGTGGGCATGCAAATGTGCCTGAAGCCAGGGGATCAGGTTATCACCTCCTACCGCGACCACGGGCATATGCTGGCCACCGGCATGGAAGCCCGCGGCGTGATGGCGGAACTCACCGGGCGCATTGGCGGCTATTCCAAGGGCAAGGGCGGGTCCATGCATATGTTCAGCCGGGAGAAGGGATTCTACGGCGGGCATGGCATTGTGGGCGCGCAGGCGTCACTCGGCAATGGCCTCGCCTTCGCGAATTGGTATCGGCAGGATGGGCGTGTGGCGCTGACCTATTTCGGCGAAGGCGCTTCCAACCAGGGCCAGGTGTTTGAAAGCCTGAATCTGGCCGCTCTGTTCAAGCTACCCTGCATTTTCATCATCGAAAACAATAAATACGGCATGGGCACCAGCGTTGATCGTGCCTCGGCCTCCCGTGACTTGTCGCAGAATGGCGCGCCCTGGGGCATCCCTGGTGAGCAGGTGAATGGCATGGATGTGGCTTCCGTGCGCGAAGCCGGTGAACGTGCCGTCGCGCATTGCCGCGCCGGCAAGGGGCCGTATCTGCTGGAGATGAAAACCTATCGCTATCGCGGCCATTCCATGTCCGACCCCGCGAAGTACCGCACCCGCGAAGAAGTGCAGAAAATGCGTGAAACATCGGATTGCATCGAGACCGCGCGCAAGGCGCTACTGGATGATTTCGGCGTGACGGAGGCCGACCTCAAGGTGATTGATGATGAGGTGAAGGCGATTGTCCAGGACAGCGCCGATTTCGCGCAGGAAAGCCCGGAACCGCCGGAATCCGAATTGATGACTGACATTCTGGTGGAGGCGAACTGAGATGGGTGCCGTGATCCTGATGCCCGCGCTTTCCCCCACCATGACGGAAGGCAAGCTGGCCCGCTGGCTGAAAAAAACCGGCGACAAGGTGAAGTCCGGTGAAGTGATTGCCGAGATTGAAACCGACAAGGCGACCATGGAAGTGGAAGCGGTGGATGAGGGTGTGCTGACCTCCATCCTCGTGCCGGAGGGCACCGAAAATGTCGCGGTGAATACCGCGATTGCCGAATTGGATGGCGGCACTGGCACAGCGCAAGCCGCGCCTGCGCCGGTGGCACCGGCACCCGCCGCCGCACCCGTCCCGGCATCAGTGCCGGCCGCGCCGCGCGCCGCAACGCCCGAGAAGGATTGGGGTCCGACCAAGACGATTACGGTGCGCGAAGCCTTGCGTGATGCCATGGCGGCAGAAATGCGCGCTGATGCCGATGTGTTTCTGATCGGTGAAGAAGTGGCGCAATACCAGGGCGCCTATAAAATCAGTCAAGGCTTGCTGGAAGAATTCGGCCCACGCCGCGTGATGGATATGCCCATCACCGAACATGGCTTTACCGGCATGGCGGTGGGGGCAGCCTTTACCGGCCTGAAGCCGATTGTGGAATTCATGACCTTCAATTTCTCCATGCAGGCGATTGACCAGATCATCAATTCTGCCGCCAAGACCCTGTATATGTCGGGCGGTCAATTGGGCTGCCCCATTGTCTTCCGCGGCCCGAATGGTGCGGCTTCACGCGTCGCGGCGCAGCATTCGCAATGCTACGCGTCCTGGTATGCGCATTGCCCGGGGCTGAAGGTGATCGCGCCCTGGTCGGCGGCTGATGCCAAGGGGCTGTTGCGCGCGGCCATTCGCGACCCCAATCCGGTGATCGTACTGGAAAATGAAATCCTCTACGGGCAAAGCTTTGATTGCCCAACGGCGGATGATTTCGTGCTGCCGATTGGCAAAGCCAAGGTGGAACGCGCAGGCAGTGATGTGACCATCGTTGCTTTTTCCATCATGGTCGGCATGGCGATGCAGGCGGCGGAGAAGCTCGCGGAACAGGGCATCAGTGCTGAGGTGATCAATCTGCGCTCCATCCGGCCTTTGGATACGGAAACCATCGCGGCTTCCGTGCGCAAGACCAATCGCCTGGTGACCCTGGAAGAAGGCTGGCCCTTCGCGGGCATCGGCGCAGAGGTTGCCATGCAAATCATGGAAACCGCCTTTGATCATTTGGATGCACCGCCGGTGCGCGTGACAGGTGTGGATGTGCCCATGCCTTATGCGGCCAATCTTGAAAAACTCGCGCTACCGCGCCTGGAACAGGTGGTGGAAGCGGCGCGTAGCGTCACCTATCGGCGGTAAGGGGAAAGATCATGGCAACAAATATCCTGATGCCGGCTTTGTCTCCGACGATGACGGAAGGCAATCTGGCACGCTGGCTGAAGCAGGAAGGTGACCGGATCAAGGCCGGCGATGTGATTGCGGAAATCGAAACCGATAAGGCGACGATGGAAGTGGAAGCGGTGGATGAGGGCATTCTGGGCCGCATCCTGGTGCCCGCTGGCACGCAAGCGGTGAAGGTGAATGACGTGATCGCCGTGCTGGTGGAAGCGGGCGAAGCCGTGCCTGCTGCTGGCGCCGCACCGAAAGCGGCGCCTGCACCTGCCGCACCCGCGCCTGTTGCGGCAGCGCCTGCCGCTGCTGCGCCGGCACCTGCACCAGCATCAGGTGATCGCGTTTTCGCGAGCCCGCTGGCGCGTCGCATGGCCGCGCAAGCCGGTTTGGATATCGCCAAAATCGCCGGTTCCGGCCCCAATGGGCGAATTGTGAAGGCGGATGTGGATGCGGCGTTGTCACGCGGCCCCGCGCCTGTGGCTGCCGCCGCACCGGCTGCCGCGCCCGCGCCTATTGCGGCACCACGTCCCGCCGCGCCGGTTGCGACTACTGCACCGCATACCGCTATCCCCAATAGCAGCATGCGCAAGGTGATTGCGCGGCGCCTTTCCGAATCCAAGGCGACCATCCCGCATTTCTATGTCAGCACCGATGTGGAAATTGATGCGCTGCTGAAAATCCGCGCTGATTTGAATGCGCGGAGCCCCAAGGATGGCCCCGGCGCATACAAACTTTCCGTCAATGATCTGGTGATCAAGGCGACCGCCGTCACATTGCGCCGCTTCCCCAATGTGAATGCGATGTGGACCGAAGATGCCATTCTGCAATTACATGATGTGGATATCTCGGTCGCGGTCTCCATCCCGGATGGGCTGATTACGCCGATTGTGAAAGGCGCCGACATCAAGGGCCTTGCTGCCATCAGCAATGAAATGAAGGACCTGGCCGCGCGCGCCAAAACCGGCAAGCTGAAGCCCGAGGAATTTCAGGGCGGTGGGTTTTCCATCTCCAATATGGGGATGTATGGCGTGAAGGATTTCGCTGCCATCATCAACCCGCCGCAGTCTGGCATTCTGGCGGTATCGGCGGGCGAGCAGCGCCCGGTGGTGAAGAATGGCGCGTTGGCTATCGCAACCGTGATGACGCTGACCCTTTCCGTGGATCATCGCGTGATTGACGGCGCTTTGGCAGCTGAATTCCTGCAAGCGCTGAAGCGCAATATTGAGGATCCGCTGAGCCTGATGCTTTGATGGGTGCTGGCTTCACGCTGCGCGATGCAACACCGGCCGATGTGGCGGTGGTGGTGCATTTCGTGCGCGCCTTGGCCGAGTATGAAAAGCTGCTGCATGAGGCGAAGGGAACCGAGGCTGATTTTGCTGCGGCGCTTTTTGGCGAAACGCCGCGTGCCGCCGCGATTATCGCGGAAGCAGATGGCAAGGCGGTTGGACTTTGCATTTGGTATCGCACCTTTTCCACCTTCACCGCGCGGCACGGCATTTGGGTGGAAGATATTTTTGTCGAGCCCGCCTATCGCGGCCGCGGCATTGCCCGCGCCATTTTCCGGCGCCTGGCGCAGCAGGTGAAGGATGAAGGCGGCGCAAGGCTTGAGTGGAATGTGCTGGATTGGAATGAGCCCGCGATTGGCGCCTATCGCGCCATGGGTGCGCGCGGGCTTGATCAATGGACCATGCAACGCGTTGACGGCGCGGCGCTTGATCGCCTGGCCGAATAGAGGAAGGAGCCTGAGACATGGCTGAGGCATTCGATCTGGTAGTGGTGGGTGGCGGGCCTGGCGGCTATGTCGCCGCCATTCGCGCGAGCCAATTGAAGATGAAGGTCGCGCTGGTGGAGCGCGAGAATCTTGGCGGCATTTGCCTGAATTGGGGCTGCATCCCGACCAAGGCCCTGCTGCGTGCTTCCGAAATCAATCATTTGCTGCATAGCCTGGATGCCTATGGCTTCGCCGCTGACAATATCCGCTTTGATTTCGCGAAGGTGGTGAAGCGCTCACGCAGCGTAGCAGGGCAGCTTTCGGGCGGCGTGAAGCATTTGTTGCGCAAGAACAAGGTCACGGTGTTTGATGGGCATGGCAAGCTTGCTGGCGCCGGCAAGGTTGCGGTGACCAAGGATGGCAAGCCGGTGGCCGAATTGGTCGCCAAGCATATCATTCTGGCAACTGGTGCGCGGGCGCGTGTGCTGCCGGGGATTGAACCTGATGGCAAGCTGATCTGGTCCTATCGCGAAGCCATGACGGCGCCCGCCCTGCCGAAGCGGCTGATCGTGATTGGGTCTGGCGCGATTGGGTCTGAATTTGCGTCCTTCTATCGCAATATGGGGTCCGAAGTGACGCTGATTGAAGCGATGGATCGCATTCTGCCAGTGGAAGACGCGGAGGTTTCTGCCTTTGTCCACAAGGCTTTTGAAAAGCAGGGCATGAAGGTGCTGGTGGGTGCCAAGCTGCAAGGCGTGCGCAGGGAAGGCGATGCGATTGCCGCGATTGTGGAAGCCGGCGGCAAGGTAACCGAGATCAAGGCGGATCGGCTGATCAGTGCCGTTGGCATTGTTGGCAATGTCGAAGACCTTGGGCTTGAGGGCACCAAGATTCATGTGGACCGCACCCATATCATCACGGATGCTTTCGGCCGCACCGATGAGCCTAGCATTTATGCCATTGGTGACCTGACCGGCCCGCCTTGGCTCGCGCATAAGGCGTCTCATGAGGGGATCATTTGCGTTGAAGCCATTGCCGGGCTGCATCCGCATGCCATGGATATCGGCAATATTCCGGGCTGCACCTATTGCCGGCCGCAGGTTGCCTCGGTTGGGCTGACGGAAGCCGCGGCCAAGGCCAAGGGGCATGAGGTGAAGGTCGGGCGCTTCCCCTTCATCGGCAATGGCAAGGCGATTGCGCTGGGTGAGCCGGAAGGTTTCGTGAAGACGGTCTTCGATGCCAAGACCGGCGCGCTTCTCGGCGCCCATATGGTGGGGCCGGAGGTCACGGAAATGATCCAGGGCTACGGCATTGCCCGTACTTTGGAGACAACCGAGGCCGAATTGATGCATACCGTCTTCCCGCACCCCACGGTTTCGGAAGCCATGCATGAAAGCGTGCTTGATGCTTACGGCCGGGTGATCCACATCTAGCGCCTGATCCGCGTAGGTCGTATGACCGAAGCGGTGAAACAGCCGCTCAAATTAAGTCCTATCATGGCAGCAAATCGCATCGAAATTGACCATCGCGCCGCCAAGACGGGTGCCGAAAGGCATCCGGAAAAGGCGCATCGCCCGGACAACCCCATCCAGCGCAAGCCCGCCTGGATACGGGTAAAGGCGCCGACGCATCCGGTTTATCTGGAAACCCGCGCCCTGATGCGGGAGAAGAAGCTCGTCACGGTATGTGAGGAAGCGGCCTGCCCGAATATCGGCGAATGCTGGTCTCAACGCCACGCCACCATGATGATTATGGGCGAGACCTGCACGCGCGCCTGCTCCTTTTGCAATGTCGCAACCGGTATTCCGAAGCCTTTGGATGCGGATGAACCGCGCCGTGTCGCGGAAGCGGTAGCTTCGCTTGGGCTGCGCCATGTGGTGATTACCAGCGTGGATCGCGATGATCTGGCTGATGGCGGTGCGGCGCATTTTGCCGAAACCATTCGCGCCATTCGCGCCGCCGCCCCCGGGACGACGATTGAGGTGCTGACACCGGATTTCCTGCGCAAGGATGGCGCGTTGGAAGTGGTGGTGTCGGCGCGGCCGGATGTTTTCAACCATAATCTGGAAACCGTGCCGGCGCTCTATCCCAGCATTCGGCCCGGCGCGCGGTATTATCATTCTCTGAGGCTGCTGGATCGTGTGAAGCAGCTTGATCCTTCCATTTTCACCAAATCCGGCATCATGGTGGGGCTTGGCGAAAAGCGCATTGAAGTGCTGCAAGTGATGGATGATCTGCGCAGTGCGGAGGTGGATTTCCTCACCATCGGCCAATACCTGCAACCATCGGTGAAGCATGCGGCGGTGGATCGCTTCGTCACGCCAGATGAGTTTGAGGATTACGCCAAGGCCGCACGCGGCAAGGGGTTTTTGTTGGTATCTGCCACACCTTTGACCCGTTCTTCCTATCACGCGGATCGTGACTTCGCGGCGCTGAGTGCGGCGCGCAACGCGCAATTGGCTGCACAAGCCTGACATGCCGACCCATGCAGAAAAGAAGGTGCTCCGTTATTCGCAGGAGCAGCTTTTCGACATGGTCGCCGATGTGGCGCGCTATCCCGAATTCCTGCCCTGGTGCGTTGGCGCGCGGGTACTGAGCCGCGATGAACAGGTGCTGGTCGCGGATTTGACCATCGGCTTTCGCATGTTTCGTGAAACCTTCCGGTCCCGCGTGGGTTTGAACAAGCCTGGCCATATTCATGTGACTTATGAAAACGGGCCTTTCCGCTATTTGAACAATCATTGGCGCTTCACGCCGGTGGCGGGTGGGACGGAAGTGGATTTCTTCGTGGATTTCGAATTCCGCAGCCGCATTCTGCAAGTGGCGATTGGCGTGGTGTTCAATGAAGCGGTGCGGCTGATGGTGCGCGCCTTTGAAAGGCGCGCAATGCATCTTTACGGGCGGCCGGGCGCGGCTGGCATTGGCAAGCCGGCCTCGGCCTGAGGCACTTACTGTAATTTTATGTTGCGTACCTGGATCATGTTGCGCCATTTGGCGTTCTCAGCCGCGAAATAGGCTGGCCATTCGGCGGTGCTTCCAACCGTGGGCACCACGGCAAGCGCGCTCAGGCGTTCGCGCGTGTCGGGCGCTTCCATCGCGGCCTTGGTGAGTGCATGCATGCGCGCCAGGATATCGGCAGGCACGCCGGTGGGCGCTTGCAAGGCGATATGTTCCACCACCTCCACGCCCGGAAAGCCCTGTTCGGCGAAGGTTGGGATTTCGGGCGTCAGCGGGCTTCTTTCCTTTGTCGCCACAGCAAGCGCGCGCAGCGAACCGGAACGGATATGCGGCAAAATGCCTGATGCCGCCTGGAAAACCATCGGCGTTTCATTGGCAAGCACCGCCTGCACCGCCGGTGCGCCACCACGATAGCCGACATCCTGAATGGTAAGTCGCGCTTCCTGCAAGAAAAGCTCGGTCGCGAGATGCGTCGAAGACCCCGTGCCGGAATTGGCATAGGTCAGGTTGCTGTTTGGCCGGCGCGCGATTTCGACATATTCCGCAAGGGTGCGCGCGGGAAAGCTTGGATTGACCACCATGATGATCGGCATCGAAGCAATCAGCCCAATACCGACGAAATCCTTTTCATTGTCGTAAGGCAGCGGCATCAGATGCGGCGCCATGGCATAGGTGCTGACGGTGCTGACCAGCATGGTATAGCCATCGGGCCGTGCGCGCGCGACGCTATTGAAGCCAATCGTGCCATTGGCGCCGGTGCGGTTATCCACCACAAAACTGCGGCCCGTATCGGTGGAAAGCTTTTGCGCCAGAATGCGCGCCACCGCATCGGTGGAACCACCCGCGGCCCAGGGCACCACCAGCGTGACAGGGCGGCTTGGCCAGGCATCCTGCGCACGCGCGATACTGGGCAGCAGCGCAGGGGCGGCAAGCAGGGCAAGGTGACGGCGAGAGATCATGGGGTCCTCCTTCGGGATTTCTTTTGCTTTCAATAGGATTGACCGGATGGGCATGGCAAGCGGCTTTTCAGCCTCGTCGGTTTTTCTTGCTTTCCGGTGCCTGGCTGGGGAAGACTGAGCACTCCCCAAGGGCAGGAGACGGGTTATGGGCGGATTTCTGACCGATGATGATCTGAACCAATTGCAGCCGGCGGATGAGGTGATGTTCCCCTCTCCCATCCCGACACAGGTGGTGTCATCCGATGAATTCTGGCCAATGCCGCAGACCGAAAAGCAGAAGGCGGTTGAAGCGCGCATCAAGGAAATGGCTGATGAGATCGGCGCGAAGCAGGGTTTGGGGCGGCGACGCTTTCTGCAAACCGCTTCCGGCATGGCGGCCGCCTTCCTGGCCATGAATGAAGTCCATGGCCCGCTTTACGCCGTCAGCCGTGCTGAGGCACAGCAGCCGGATGCGGCAGCGGCGCGCGCGGCGGCGCTGAAGGACCAGTTCATCATGGATGTGCATACGCATTTCCTCCGCCCCGATACGCGCATCATGACCTTCGTCAATGCGCGACGCGCGGTCGGGCAGGCCGGATGGAATCCTGATCTGGTCGGCAAGGAACAGACCATTCAGGATCTGATGGAAGCAAGCTGGTTCAAGGAAGTGTTTCTTGATTCGGACACCAAGGTGGCGCTGATCAGCGGCGCGCCTTCCGAAGAACCGATTGATTGGTTCCTGACCAATGACATGAAGTTCGATGCCCGCAAACGCGTGAATGATGCTGCAGGGACCAAACGCGTACTCTCTCACGCGATTTTCACACCCGGCCAGCCAGGCTGGATGGATGAGGTTGAGCGTTCCATCGAACAGCTCAAGCCCGATAGCTTCAAGGGCTATACGATTGGCGATAACACCAACAAGCATCTGGCCATTCATCCGTGGCGCATGGATGATGAAAAGCTGCTCTATCCTTTCTACGAACGGCTGCTCAAGGCCGGCATCAATATCGTTTGTGTACATAAGGGGCTTTTCCCGCAGCAGGTGACGCAGCAATTCCCGCATCTGTTGCCCTTTGCCGGTGTTGATGATGTGGGCAAGGCGGCTAAGGATTGGCCGCAGATCAACTTTGTCATCTACCATTCTGCCTATCGCTGGACCGGCGGCGGTGGTGCCGGCATGGGCGTTGAGCAATTCGCGCGCACCGGCCGCGTGGATTGGACCACTGATTTGTCAGAGATTCCGGCGAAATATGGTGTCACGAATGTCTATGGTGATCTTGGCCAGATTTTTGCGCAAACGACCGTAATTGAACCCGGTCTTTGCGCTGCGCTGATGGGTACCCTCATTCGCGGTCTGGGCGCTGATCATGTCGTTTGGGGTACGGATGCGATTTGGACAGGCTCTCCACAATGGCAGATTGAAGCGTTGCGGCGACTTGAAATTCCGGAAGACATGCAGCGTCGCCATGGCTTCGCGCCCCTCGGCCCCGCGGATGGGCCGGTGAAGACCGCAATCTTCGGCGGCACTTCGGCGAAAATGTATCGCTATGATCAGCGTCGTGCGGGGCTTGATGGTGATGGCGTGGCGCGCGTGAAGGCGCAATACGCTGCGGCCGGTGGCAATCGCAGCAACAAGGCCTATGGCTATGTGCTGGCGGGATAGGCCCTTGCCCTGACGCGGGCTTTGTCCTTTCCTTACCCGTAAGAAGAAGCGTTCGCGCGCGTGTGGCGCGAATCAAAGCTTGGGAAGGGAAAGCGGTGATGCAGCGTCGCGCGTTATTGGCAGCCATGGGTGGGCTTGCTGCGGCACCCGCCCTTGCGCAACCGCAAGCCTGGCCCAGCCGCCCGATCCGCCTGATTATTCCCTATCCGCCAGGGGGTGCGACCGATACCTTGGCGCGGCCCTTTGCGGAACGGATGCGTGCCCGGCTGGGTCAGGCTGTCGTGATTGAAAATCGCGGCGGGGCCGCCACCACTATCGGCATGGAAGCCGCCGCGCGCGCTGCGCCTGATGGCTATACGCTAGTCATGAACGCCGACAATATCGCTTATTTCCCGCTGCTCTATCGCCGCCTGCCCTATGATTTGTTTCGCGATTTCGTCGCGGTTTCCAATATTGCCTCAACCGGCCTGGTGCTGGCCATCAATCCGCGCCTGCCGGCGAATGATTTGCAGGAATTCGTAGCACTTTTGAAGCGCGAGCCGGATCGCTACGCCTTCGCCAATCCAAGCCTCGGCGCGCCGCATCATCTGGGATATGAGCTTTTCGCGCGCGAAGCGGGCGTGAAGATGTTGCAGGTGGAATATCGCGGCGGTGGCCCTGCCCTGAATGATGTGCTGGCTGGACATGCGCATCTTGGCGTGTTTTCGCTCGGTGCTGTCAGCCAGCATTTCCAATCCGGCACGCTCCGCCCCCTTGCCATCCTTTCGCCCCGGCGTTCTGCCATTGCGCCTGATGTGCCAACAACGGCGGAAGCGGGCCTGCCGCGCGTGCTTTCCGCGATCAATTTCATGCTCTTTGCCCCGGCTGCGACACCGCCCGAAGTCATCGCGAGCCTGAATGCCGCCTGCCTCGCCGTCATGGAAGAATCGGCACTGCGCGAACAACTGACACGCGCGGGGTTCGAGGTAATGACGAGCACACCCGATGAAGCCATGGCGATTTTGCGTGCTGAGCGCGACCGTTGGGCGCCGATCCTGGCGGGGCTTAATCTCAATCTCGACTGAAAGGAATTTCCATGTCTGTTCTTGATATCAAGGGTGATGCACGGCGCGTTGTGGATGCGGTGAAGGCCGGCGGTGTGGCGGTGTTTCCAACCGATGTCGGCTATGCCGGTACGGGCGGGTGCGAGGCAGCGCTGACGCGGTTTTTTCTGGCCAAGGGTCGTGGCGCGCATAAGCGCAATGCCATGCTGGGCAGCTTGGCCGTGCATGATGAAGTGCATGACATGCCCGCGCGCGGCAAGGAAATGATCCGTGCCCTGGTGCTGGATTATGATTTACCGATCTCGGCCATCGGGTCTTATCGCGCGGATCACCCGCTGTTGCGCCGGCTGGGTGACGCAGCGTTATCGGCCAGCACGGAAGGTGGCACACTGGCGATATTGATGAATGTCGGCGCGCTGGAAGCGGAAATGGCGCGACTGGCCCTGGCCGAAGGTCAGCCGCTGTTTGGTTCTTCTGCGAACCTGACTGGTACCGGTACGAAATTCCGGGCAGAGGATGTGCAGCCGGAAATTCGCGGTTGCGCCGATATGGTGATTGATTATGGCTTGCAGAAGTATCATCGCTATCGTCGGTCTTCCACCATGATTGATTTTACCACCATGGAAGTCGTCAGGATCGGCAGTTGTTACGAATTGATCCAGGATGTCCTGCGCCGGCATTTCAAGGTTGAATTGCCGCCTGATCCAGGGCTGGAGGCACTGCCGTCAGGCCATGTTCGCGAGGCGCAGCGCAAATATGCGTAACGCAATACGGGCGCGGGGATGAACCCGCGCCCGATGGCTTTATTCGGCGGCGCGCAGTGCCGTTTGGCTGCGCAGCTTCACAATACCGGGAAGCGCGTGACCCTTCCACAGCGCGTCCAACAGTGCCTTGGCTTCCTGCGCGCCAATCGCATCTGCCGTCAGTTCCAGGAATTTGTCGCCCAGATCGGCATCCGAAAGCGGCGCATCCGGATCACCCTTGCGGGTGTGTTGATGGCGGTTCAGCACGCGGCCATCACGCAGCTTGATTTCCACCTTTGCTGAACGCTTGGATGGGAAGGCAGCGGCGCATTCGGGATCAAGCGCGACCGTGACTTTCGGCATCAGCGCGCGGATCGCGGGATCGGTCAGGCGGTCTGGCTCGAACGCCGCCAGACGCACACCGCCATAAAGCAACATGGTCGCGACGGTGAATTGCGTAGAGAAACGGCAATCCTGTTCTGTCGCGGCGGTCGGGCGATCACAGACATCCTTGGTTGCCTTGTAGCCGCCGACATGCACGCCAAGCACATCACCCGCGCTGAAGCCGGCTTCGCGTTGCAGATCGCGCACCGCATCAAGCGCTGCGAAAATATGCCCGCAGCAGCCATGATTCTTGAAGGTCATATCCGTGATGGCATAAGGCTTGCCGATATTGGCCAGCGACTTTTCCCATTTGCCGGTATCTTCGCTGGTGGCGGCTGCAAAGCCCGCCGGGCCATGCAGCACGTCCAGCGCGCCAGTCATGCCGCGCGCCGCCGCCATGGCGGCCATGGCGCCGGCTTCCGCCGCATGGCCGGGATGCAAAGGCTTCGACATGCCTTCCCCGCGGAAGGCTTGTTGCAGGCCGCTTGCCATGGTGGCGCAGGTTGCAATGGCGTGTGCTGTACGTTCCGCATCGCAATTCAGCGCCACCGCCACCGCTGCCGCCGCACCAAAAGTGCCAACCGTGCCGGTGGTATGCCAGAAATCATAATGAGAAGGCTGCACCGCCACGCCGATGCGGCAGGAAACCTCATACCCCGCAATCATCGCGCGCAGCAGCAAATCCATATCCGCGCCGCGTGACTGCGCCGCCGCCAGCGCTGCCGCGATGGTCGGGCAGCCCGGATGATAGACGGCGTAGCGATAGATATCGTCGAATTCCACGGTATGGGATGCCGTGCCATTCAACAGCGCGGCATGACGGAGCGGCACCTGGCGGCCGCTCACGTAACACACCGCACCACCACCGCCGCGCGTTTCATCTTCAAGCGCGGCTGACATCAATGTCGCGGGCGCGCGGGATGCGCCCGGAAGCAAGGCTGCGAACCAATCCACCAAGGCGCGCCGCGCGTGATGCGCAACCTCGGCATCAACCGTGCGGCTGCGCCAAGAAGCAGCGTGATCCGCCAGAATGAGTAAGGGGTTTTCCATGATGGGCATTGCTACGCGTTGCCGCGCAGTACCTCCTTATTGATGACAACATCAGGATCAAGCTGACCCTTGAAATGGCTGATGATGCTCTCCGCACAGGAAAGTCCCATGCGGCGCATGCCCTGTTCCGTCGCGGCGGCGGAATGTGGGGAGACCACAACATTCGGCAAATCAAGCAGCGGCAGTCGCGTGGTGACAGGTTCTTCCCAGAAAACATCCAGCCCGGCAGTGGCAAGATGCCCGGTTTTCAACGCGGCGGTGAGTGCCGCTTCATCCACCAAAGTGCCGCGCGCGGTATTGATATAGGTGCCGCCTGGCTTCATGGCGGCCAGGAAAGTGCCATTCACCATGCCGCGCGTTTCTTCATTGCTCGGGCAATGGGTGGTGACGATATCGGCTTCCGCCAAGCCTTCATGCAGCACCTTCACCGGGCGGAAGCCAGCGCCCTTGATGGTGTTCTGCGGGATATAGGGGTCATGCACCAGCACCTCCATCCCGAAGGCCGCGCAGAGCCGCGCAACGCGCCCACCAATGCGCCCGAAACCAATAATCAGCACCTTGCGCCCGGATAGATCCCAGGTTTTCAGCGAATGCTTGGAACCCCAATCCAGTGCACGCAGGTTTTTATCATAATCCAGCGTACGCCGAGATGTGGACAGCATTAGCATCATGGCGTGTTCGGCGACCGAAAGCGCATTGGCATCGGGCGTCACGGTCAGCGGAATGCCACGTTCCGTTAGCGCCTCCACATCCACCGCATCATAACCCACGCCATGGCGCGCGCAGATGGAAAGCATCGGGGCGTTTGCCAGGAAGTCACGATTGATCGGGGTGGCGCGGACGATGATGGCTTCTGCGGTTTGCATCGGCTCCCGCAGCGTATCCGCATTCACCTCGGTCAACATCGTGACCTTGAAATCGGGTTCCGCATGCAGCCTTGCCATGGCATCGGGGTGCAGCGGTCGCAAGCAAACGATATGGGGCATGGTGTTTCCTATTCTACCTTGGCGCCAGAAATGCGCACCAGTTCGGCCCATTTTGGAATCTCGGAAGCAACAAAGGCGCGAAATTCCTCGGGCGTCGAGCCAACCGGCTCGCTACCCTGCTGGGCGAGCTTCGCCTTCATGTCATCCGTGCGCATCACGGCGCGGATTTCAGCGGCGATGCGATTGACGATCGGCGCCGGTGTATTCGCCGGCGCCATATAACCATTCCAGAGCGCCACTTCGAAACCGGGCAGGGTTTCCGCAATGGTCGGCACATCGGGCAGCAACGCGGAACGCCGCGCGGTCGTCACGGCAATGGCGCGCAACCGCCCCGCCTGCACATGCGCAATCACTTCCACCAAGGGGGCGGCCATAGCCTGGATTTTTCCGCCGATCAGATCGGTGACCGCCGGTGTGCCGCCGCGATAGGATACATGCGTCACGTCAATCCCTGTGCGCGCGGCGATGAGCGCGGCAGAGAGGTGTTGTGACGTGCCCGAACCCGCATTGCCGAAATTGAGCACGCCGGGTTTCGCCTTGGCTTCCGCCACTAGCCCAGCGAAATCACGCGCAGGCACATCCGGATGCACCACCAGCAAATTCGGAATAAAGGTCGTTTGGCTGATCGGCGCGAAATCCCGCTGCGCATCAAAGGGCATGTTGCGATAGAGCGCACCATTCGTGGCGTGCGTCGAGCTTGTCGCCATCACCAGCGTATAGCCATCGGGGGTGGCGCGCGCGACAGCCTCACTCCCGATATTCCCGGCGGCACCGGGGCGATTTTCAATGACGACAGGTTGGCCAAGCCGGGGCGAAATCGCCTCAGCAACCAGCCGCGCAGTGATATCCGTGCTGCCGCCTGGCGCAAAGGGAACAATCACGCGTATGGGGCGATCCGGGCTCCATTGCGCCTGGGCCAGCGCGGGGCTTGCCGCTATCGCCGCGAGCCCTGCCAGAATTTGCCGTCTTTGCATCAGTTCCTCCCTGGAATGCCGCCGTTCTTCGCCGGCTGGCGCGTGTCACTCATAATTGATGATGCGCTGCCGGCCCCATTACCGCTTCGCGCATGCGCGCTTGCAATAGCGCACCTTCGCGCGGCGGTAGCACCAAGGGCTTGCTGGTGGCGTCAATTTTCGCGACCGCAAAGAAAGGGCCTTTCCCGGCATGGATCGCCTTATGCAGCGCGGACACTTCATCCGGCTTGGTCACGAACATCGTGTTCGAAATGCCAGCGCCCTTCGCCATCATCACCAGATCAACGCCATGGCGTGTCGCGGTTTCCTGCATGCCGGTTTCGCCGTAATGCTCATTGTCCTGGACCACGATGGAAAGATTGGCGGGTTTCTGCACGGCAATCGTCGCCAGCGCACCAATGCCCATCAGCATTTCGCCATCACCGGTAATCACCAGCACCTTGCGCTTGGGCTGCGCCAAGGCAAGCCCAAGCCCGATCATGGCGGCACCCCCCATGCCGCCCCAAAGCGGCAGGTTTTCCGCGCAATCACCAATGGCGGTAATGTCCCAGGCCGGCGCACCAAGCCCGGCAATCACCAGCATTTCGCCCCGATCCGCGAGTAGTGCACGGGTCAATTCGCGACGATCGAGTTTTCCGGAAGCAGCAAGCATTTTCTCAGTCCTTCCCGAAAGTCTTAGCGCCAAGCACGCGCTGGCCAATCAGGGTTGCGGTGGGGCGGAAGGTATTAAAGGCCAGGCGAATGGTTGCATTCACCGTGGGTGCGATATCTTCCGGCGTATCAGCGCGGCGCACCAGCGTGCCCATGGCTTCCAGCACGGTTTGCGTCGCATTGCCCATGGGTACCTGCGCCGGGTTGAATTCACCAAAATCGCCGCGCATCGTCACCAGCATGGGCAGCGGGCAGCGATGCATGATGGAAAGCGAGAGCATATTGATGCAATTGCCAACGCCAGAGGATTGCATCAGCAGCACGCCCTTCGCCCCACCAAGCCAGGCGCCCTGTAAAAGCGCGATGCCTTCTTCTTCGGTGGTCAGCGTCACCACGGTCATTTCATTATCCGCAAGGCAGCGGCGGATCAGCCGGGAATGCCCGGCATCCGGCACCAGGGCCACTTGCGTGATGTTGTGGGTCTTGAGCAGGGAATAGATCTGATCCGGCCAATCGGCGGCGGCGTCGGGCGCCTTGTCTATTGAATGTTCGTCCATGGTTTCCCGTTCCTTGATGGCCCCAACATCCTGCGCCCGGGCCTTCATGGCAAGACAGGCGGGGCCTGGATGTTCTATGAAATCCTCATGATCCGCATCACCCCCGCCATCAGCATTGCTGAGAGTGAACTTAAAGAGGCGTTTTTGCGCGCCTCGGGCCCTGGTGGGCAGAATGTGAATAAGCTGGAAACGGCGGTGCAGCTGCGCTTCGCGGCCATGGCATCACCCAATTTGCCGGATGCCGTGAAGCAGAGGCTGGTGGCGCTGGCGGGGCGGCGGATGACACAGGATGGCGTGCTGATCATCACGGCCGAACGCCACCGCATGCGCGAAGCCAATCGGGAAGAAGCGCGCCAGAAGCTGGTGCTGCTGTTGCGCAAGGCAGCGCTACCGCCACCGCCACCGCGCAAGTCCACCAAACAAACCGCAGGTTCAAAAGCGCGGCGCCTTGAATCGAAAACACGGCGTGGCGCGGTCAAGCGGCTGCGTGGTGGGGCGATTGAGGATTGAAGCCGAGAAATTCGGCATAAAAAAAGGCGGTGTCCTATTGGAACACCGCCTTTATAGGAAAGCGAAAAATCAGGCCTTCGCCTTACGCTTGCCCTTCTTCACGCCGGCGAGTGCAGCGCCCTTCAGCGCCGGGCTCGCCTTGAAGCGAACGGTGGCGCCAGCCTTGATCTGCACCTTCTCACCAGTCTTGGGGTTCAAGCCAGTACGCTTCGGGGTTTCGCGCACCGCGAAAGCACCGAAATCAGGAATGGTGAAACGGCCCGAGCTGACGATTTCAGCCTTGATCGCGTCAATGATATCGGCGGCAAGCTTGCCCGCCGCAACGGCAGACATGTCGCCAGACTTGGCGATCACGTCAGTAAGAAACTTCTTCGACATGGTTCGATTCTCCCTTAAGGATGGCTTGGCATAGCCGAGGATTCGCGGCTTGTCAGCAGGTGCAAAGTATTTTTTTGCGTCCTTGACAAGAAAATTTCACAGTGCCAGCCGAATGATTCGCAAGTCCCTGCCCGAGCGCCGCAAAAACCCTGAATCTGGCGCGAAATCCGGCGCCTGATCAGTTGATGGAAGCACCCGATGCCCTGACAATCGGGGTCCATTTCGCGGTTTCCGCACGCATGAAACCGGCTAATTCTTCAGGCGTGCTGGGGGCCGCTTCCAGGCCGTGGCGCGCCAGATGCGCGACAATTTCAGGGTCACGCAGCGTTTCAACCAGGGCTTCATTGACCCTTGTCACAATCGGGCGCGGCAGATTGCGCGGGCCCATCAGCGCATACCAATTGGCCACTTCATAGCCCGGCAAAGGCCCTGCTTCCGCGATAGTTGGCGTATCGGGCAAAAGCCGGCTGCGCTGCGGAAGCGGCACGGCCAAGGCACGCAGCTTGCCCGCTTCAATCTGCGGTAGCACGGTGGCCGCAGTGGCGATGGAAAAATCTACCTTTCCCGAGATCAGATCAGTGATCAATTGCCCACCACCGCGATAGGGCACATGTACCGTGCTGATCTTGGCCATGGAATCCAGCAAGGCGCCGCCCAAATGTCCCGCGCTGCCAACGCCCGATGACCCATAGGTCAATTGATCCGGCCTTGCGCGCGCCGCCGCGATCAATTCCGGCAGGCTGCGCCACGGGCGATCCATTGGCACCACCAGGATATTGGTGACCTCAACGGACCGCGAAATTGGCGTCAGGTCGGTCATGACATCAAAGGGCAGCTTCGCCAGGATCGGGTTCAACACCAGGGATGCGATGGTGCCCATCATCAGCGTATAGCCATCGGATGGTGAATTTACCGTGGCTTCGGATGCCAGATTGCCGCCCGCACCTGGGCGATTTTCCACAATGATCGGCTGGCCCAGCAGCGCTTGCAGCTTGTTCGTCAGCGTGCGTGTGGTGATATCCGTCCCGCCGCCGGGGGCGAAACCGACCAGGATACGAATCGGGCGCTGCGGATTCCACACGCCTTGCGCTGCAAGCGGTGCGGCTGCCAGTAAGGCGGGCGCGGCCAAAAGGCTACGGCGGTGCAACATGCGCTTCCTTCCTTTCCCGGCCATGCGCTTTGACGCTGGCGCAAATCATGCTGATCTTTCGCCTGCTTCATAGCCGGCCAAGCAGTGCCGCGCCAGTAAGGAGGAAGCCATGTCGGGAAACAACATTACGCGTCGTCCAATATTGTTTGCCGGTCTGGCGGGGCTTGCCGCGCCCAGCCTGGCACGCGCCAGCACCTATCCGGATCGTCCCATCAGGCTGGTGATTCCCTTTGGTGGCGGCGGACAGACGGATATCGTTTCCCGCGTCACGGCTGAGGCTCTGCAACAGCGGCTCGGTCAGCCGGTGCTTTCCGATAATCGCCCCGGCGGTGCCGGCAATCTGGCGGCGGAGATGGTCGCGCGCGCACCGGGTGATGGCTATACCGTGCTGGTCGCCACCATGGGGACGAATAGCGGGCTGAATGCGCTGCTTTATAAATCCGTGGGCTATGATGCGCAGCGTGATTTCACGCCGGTGGGCATGTTCTGCACCACGTCAAACCTGCTGATTGTGCATAATTCGATCCCGGGACGAGACTTCAATGAAGTGACCGCCTGGATCAAGGCCAATCCCGGCAAATTCACCTTTGCGTCCGCCGGTGTTGGCGCCATTACGCATTTGATCATGGAAGATATGGGGGCAAGGCTGGGGCTGGATATGGTCCATGTGCCCTATCGCCAGACCACCAATGCCATGACGGATTTGATCGCCGGGCGCGTGCATGCGCGCTGCCTTGGCCTGCCGGAAGGCGAACCGCTGCGCCAAGTGCAAAGCGTACGCCCTGTCGCCGTCACCACCGTTGAACCGCGCGCCGAATGGCCGGGCGTGCCCACTATGGGCCAGACGATTCCGGGCTTTGAGGGCTCAAGCTATTTCGGCCTGGCCGTGCCTTCCCAAACCCCGCGTGAGATTGTGGTCCGGCTGAATACCGCCCTGCGGGAGGCCCTGGCGGATGAAAAAGTGCGCGCCGCTTATAAGCGGGTGGGCGCTGACCCGGCTGAGCCGGCCTCGGCCGAGGATTTCGCGGTGCGTGCTAAGCGCGATGGCGAACGCTGGGCGCCGCTGATCCGCCGACTCAATCTGATCGCCGAATAGGGGGCTGCCCGCGCCGCGCGGCTGCGCTAAGCTGGCCGCGTGAATATTCTGGCACCCCTCCAGCCGCGGCTGGATATTGAAGTCGCCTTCGACCTGATCTGCCCCTGGTGCTACCTGGGCGTCAGGCGGCTGCGCCGTGCCTTGCGCGCTAGGCCGGATATCATCCCGGAACTGGTCTGGCGGCCGTTTTTGCTCAATCCTGATATTCCGCCGAACGGTGTTTCCCGTGCGGAATTCGTCGCGCGCAAATTCGGCGGTGAAGATCGCGCACGGCGCCTGCAAAATGCGCTGACGGAGCTTGGCCGGTCAGAAGGGATCAGCTTTCGCTTTGACCTGCTGGGGCGCGTGCCTTCCAGCATCACCGCGCATCGCCTGGTGCGCTATGCGGTGCGTGAAGGCCTGGGCGAGATGATGGTGGAAGCGCTGTTTTACGGCTATTTTGCCGATGGGGTTGATATCGGGGACCCCGCGCGGCTTGCCACCATGGCCGGGCGCATTGGCCTTGACCCTCATGCGGCCTTGGCCTTCCTGCGTTCCAGTGAGGAAGCTGAGGCGGTGCATACCGAAAACCTCCGCGCCCATCGCCTTGGCATCAATGGCGTGCCGTGCTTCATCATTGCCGGGCAACAGGCCATCGCCGGGGCGCAGGAACCCGAGGTGCTGGAAAGGCTGCTGGATGTGGCACTTCAGCAATATCACTTCTCAGGCGGCGATGGCGCCTGAGGCTTGCGCCGCCGGGTCTGGGCGTTTATGGGAAGCCTTGTCGGTAAGGGCGCATAGCTCAGTGGTATGAGCGCCTGCTTGACACGCAGGAGGTCCGTGGTTCGATCCCACGTGCGCCCACCATATTCCCCCCTACTTCAGAAGCGCATGCGGAAACCGACAACCAGGGAATTCGCACCTTCATAAACGCCGTTATAAGTTCCGAAAATCCCGCTGCGATGCATGTAACGAATGGCGATTTCCTGATGCGGCCGAGAGGGCAGGGCAAAAGTGAGTTCGGGCGCGAAAAAATTCAGGAAATGTGACTGGTTTGGTTCGGGCCGCGCATCCGTGCCGCGTTCCACCTGCGGCAGGCGCGTGACGTAATTCGGACCCATGGAAAGCCCGAAAGTAGTGTAGACATAATTGGTCCAGGGAAAGCCATCATAACGCAGGTAGGCAGCCGCCCAGAATTCGCCGCCTTCCGTATCGCCAAAGCGATAGGCGCCGCCCAATTCCGCATCCAGCATGAAGAATTTCCAGAAGCGCGCCAGGCGATAGCTCACGGCCCCACCTGCCAAGGTGTCATCGCCCCAGGAACCGGTCCAGGGTGCCACAACGATATCGCGCAGTTTGCCATCCGCCACCGAAGACCCAGCGAAGACCATGCCGGCCCAGGGACGCGCATCGGCCAATTCCCGCGCGCGATCAGCCACAGAAATCCCTGGAGCGGGCGCGGTTTGGGCAAAGGAGGCCGGGGCAACACCAAGGATGGCTGCCACCAACAGGGCAAGCCATATAATCTTTCTGGGGAAATTCATCGATAATCCATATCCGTGAGGTCCCGTGCTTTTAGGGGGGATGACACGAATGGCAAGCCCAGTTGCAGAGGGCGCTCAGCGTCCGGCGGGCTGGAACATCAGGGCAAAGCTCGGCATGTAAGTGGTCAGGAACAGCACCACCAGCATCCACAGGATTTGCGGCCAGATCGCGCGGCTGATCCGTGCCAGGGACAGGCCACTGATCGCCATGCCGATGAACAGGCAATAGCCGATGGGTGGGGCGGCCATGCCGATCGAAACATTGGTGACGATAATGGCGCCGAAATGGATCGGGTCCACGCCAAAGCGATTGGCAATCGCAATCAGCATCGGCCCCAGAATGACCATGATGGCGATCTCATCCATCACCGCGGCCAGCAGGAAAAAGGCGATGTTCAGGGTGGCCAGCGCGGCCCATTTCTCGCCAATGGCTTGCGCCATCCAGGCGGCAAAGCGAATGGCGATCTGTTCCTGCGCCACCAGAATGCCAAAGCCGGCCGATACCGCGATAATGGCGCAGACAATGGCGCTGGTGCGCATGGCGCTTACGAAAATACCAGGCAGCGCGCGCAAGCTGAGTTTGCGTTCGACAAAGAGCCCGATGATGATGGCGTAAAGGCAGGAAACCGCCGCCGCTTCCGTGGGCGTGAAAATGCCGCCGTAAATGCCGCCCAGCACGACCAAAGGCGATGCCAGCGCCCAGCGCCCATCGGCGAAGGCGCGCGCAACGTCAGCGGCACTCGCGCGCGGAAGGCGCGGCACATCGTTGCGCTTGGCATGCGCCCAGCAAATCACCAGCAAACCCGCGGCAATCAGCAGACCGGGCACAATGCCGGACAGAAACAGCCGCCCGATGGATTGCTCGGCAACGATCCCCCAGATCACAAACGCAATGGAAGGCGGGATCAGCGGCCCTAGTACGCCCGCCGAAACCGCGATGGAAGCGGCAAAGCCCTTGTCATAACCCGCCTGCACCATGGCCGGGATCATGATGGCGCCAATCGCCGCCGTGGTGGCGGGGGCAGAACCGGAGATGGCTGAGAACACGAGAGCGGCCAGCACGGTCACCATCGCAAGCCCGCCGCGCAAATGCTGCACCAGCGTGGAAGCGAAATCCACGAGGCGGCGCGAAAGCCCGCCCGCCGACATCAATTCTCCGGCGAGCATGAATAGCGGAATGGCAAGCAGGCTGAATTGCTGCGACCCGCTGATGATGGATTGTGCCAGAAAAGCGGGTTCAATATCGGCGACGATCAGCGCGGCGGTGATGACCAGCGCAATTGCAATCGCAAAGGGCACACCAAGCGTGACCAGGGCGCCGAAGCCGGCCGTCAGGCACCAGGCGATGGCGGTCATTCTATCGCGGCCTCATCCTTGGGAAGCGCACCGCCGCGCCTGAGCGCGCGTTCCAGCCCGAATACCGCCATCAGCGCGCCGGCAATCGGCGCCAGCGCATTCAGGATTTCAATCGGATAGCCCATGGCAGCGGAAACCGAACCGCTGGTGATGTCGAGGAACCGCCAACCGGACCAAGCGAGGAATACACCCAGCGCTGCCGTGACAAAATCCAGGACGCGTTCCGCAGCAATGCGCGCGGCCAGCGGCAGCGCATCCGTCAGCAGGCTCAACCGAACATGAAAGCCTTCATGCACGCCGAGCGCGAGGCCGGCCAGCACGCTCCAGGAAAACATCAGCACCGCGAATTCCTCGCTCCAGGAAGAAGCGGCGCCCAGCACATAGCGCGTCACCACCTGATAAAGAATGGCAGAGAGCATCAAGGCGGCGGCGAGCGCGATGGAAAAGCGCGTCGCCCCCGCCAGAAAACGGGCGATGGAGCCCAGAATGTTCACTGCACCGCGGCCAAGGCATCCCGAATAATGTCGGCACCAATCTGGCCACGGAAGTTTTCATACATGGGCAGCACACCGCGCCGGAAGGCCGCCTTGTCCGGCACTTCATTGATTTGCATGCCGTGCTTTTGCAGGCTGTCGCGGAAACCAGCTGTTGCCTGTGCATTCGCGGCGCGCTGCGCGGGGGTGGCTTCAGCGGCGGCTTCGGTGACGGCGGTTTTAAGGTCAGCCGGCAGGCGATCAAAGCTGCGCTTGGAAATAAGGCAGCCGATCATGGAATAGATATGGCCGGTCAGGGACAGGAACTTCGTGACTTCGTAGTATTTGCTCTGATCCACAATGCCGAGCGGAATTTCGAGACCATCCACCGCGCCCTGCTGCACGGCGGTGAAGGTTTCTCCCCAGGCCATGGGCACGGCATTGCCGCCCAGGCTGCGGAACATTTCGATATAGATCGGGCTTTGCAGCACGCGGAACTTGATGCCGCGCAGATCCTCGGGCCGCACGATCGGGCGGACGTTATTGATCATGTGGCGGAAGCCGCCTTCCATATAGCCAAGCGCCAGCACGCCACGCGATTCAAGCCGCGTGCGCAGCGCCTGCCCCACCGCGCCATCCAATACGCGATGCCCTTGCGCTTCGCTGGAAAACAGGAAGGGCATGTCATTCACCTGGAAGGCGGGTTCGATCTGCGCGATCACCGCATTGGTGATGATGCCCATATCAACGGTGCCAAGGCGCATGCCATCAAGCATTGGGCGTTCATCACCAATGGCGCGATTCGGGAAAAGCTGCACCTCCACCCGGTCTCCCACGCGCTTTTCCAGGGCCTGCTTGAAAAGCCGCGCGCCCGTTGCGTAGGGATCAAGCGCGCCATCGCCGCTGGTCCAGCCAAGGCGCAGCACGGTCTTGCCTTGTGCGCGCAGAATGGCGGGCGCCATGCCAAGGGCGAATACGCCAGCGCCAAGCGCCCTGCGGGTGAAATGGGTCATGCTTTGATCCTCCCTTGATGCCCGCGGCTCTCGGCTCGGGGCTTGTGTTGTGCAGCATAGTCCGGCCCGCGCAGCGCGCAAACCGCCATCACGCGAGTGCCATCAAACGCCCAAAGCCGGGGCAGGCATCCTTCAGCCCAAGGCGGCGCAGCGCATGCCAGGCCATGACTTGATTGCTGGTCATGACCGGCAGGCCCAATTCCGCTTCCAGTGACGCAATCAGCCCAGCGGAGCGAATGGCCGTGCAGGAAATGAAAAGCGCATCAGCGCTGGGATAGATGGCTGCGGCGCGGCGGGCCTGGGCGGCGATCTCCTCCGGCGGAATTTGCGCCATTTCGGCATTGGTATTGATACCCATCATGTCGCCGCCCATCACCGCGCAGCCGTGGGCCGCAAGGAAGGCGATCTCCCGTTCATGCACGGCGGCGATATAGGGTGTCACCAGCAGGATACGCCGTGCGCCCAAGGCGCCGAGTGCTGCCAGAATCGCATCGGCGGTCGTCACTGCCGGCAAGCCTGTCGCCTTGATCATGCGCGCTGGAATCTCGGCCGCCCGTTCAGGGGCGAAGGTGGACACCGCCGTGCAGTGAAAGCCGATCAGGCCAGGGCGCGCATCGGCCAGCAATCCTGCCGCTTCTTCAAGCCGATCGAGCATTTTGGCCAATTCGACTTCCGAACTGCCGCGCAATTCCAGGCGCGTGATCAGCGCCACCACACCTTCCGGCAGCATGGCATGCAATTCGGCTTCGCATATGGCATTGCCGGAGGGCACCATCAGCCCAAGCCGCGCGCGGGCGCCGTAATCAATCATCGGAGTGAGGCCCGCGCTTCGGCGAGCCAGCTTCGGTCTATGTAATCCTCGGCCCTCGTGCGCGCGCGGGCCGGCAAATCGCGGATCAGGGCGCTGGTTTCGATCAGCGCCTGCACGCCAGCTGCACTTGCTTCCGCATCGCGTGGGAAGATCGCATCGCGCGTGTATTCCACCCAGGCAAGGTCAGCGTAGCGCGCCTCGATCCCCGTTTCACGCATCGCGACTTCCCGCGCGAAGGCTTGGTCGGTGTAGAATTTCTCATGCGCGCGGAGAAAACCGCGCAGGAAGCGCAGCAGCAGGTCGCGATTGGCCCGCGCCCAGCGCAAATCCACATCCAGACTGGTGAATTGGAAATCCGGCACTTCATCGCGCGGTTCGCACAAGGATACAAAGCCCAGATCAAGCGCAATGTGATTGAGCGGCGCGCCCTGCAACCCTGCATCAATTTCCCCTTGGCGCAGCATATCCCACCGCGCCAGGATCGGACCGCACGGCACCAATTCGAAATCGTCCGGCCAATGCAGCCCGCGGGTCGCCAGTAGTCGCATGATCAGCGAAGAACTGCCGGCACGCAGCGATGACACGCCAATCTTCTTGCCACGCAAATCTTCAAACCGCGTCAGGCCAGGCCGGGCGATAAAGGAAAACGGCAGGCGATTGACGTTCCCGCCAATGATCGCCTGATGCCCACCCGCTTCGGCATCCAGAATGACGTGCTCGGTGACGCCATAGGCAAGCTGCGCGCGGCCATCGCGGATGCGTTCATTCACCTCCTCAATGCCTTCGATGTGGTCAATCTGCAGCGCGATCCCTTCCGCCGCGAAAAGCCCGGCATGCAGGCCGATCCAGGCCGGCAGATTGAAGTAATTGCGAGAGACGACAACAAGCGTCAGCGGGTCCATGGCCGGTTCCTTGGGTTTCGCCGCCACCATGGGCGGGGGCTGGGCGGATCGGCAAGCCCTGGCTTGTTCCAAGGGCGCCGCGCGACCATGTGGCCGGCATGGTTATTCTGCGTCCATCTCTGCCGCGCAAAATCATGGGCTGGGCCATGCTGGCACTTGGCGTGCTCGGCCTTGTGCTGCCTTTCCTGCAAGGCTTCCTGTTCCTGGCCTATGGTGTCTTCACGCTGCGGGACCAGCATATCTGGGCTGCGCGCCGCTGGGCCTGGGTTGCCGGGCGCTGGCCAGATATGGTCGGCAAACTGGAAGCCATGGAACTGCGGATGCTGATACGCATGCGCCATTTTGCCACGCGCCTCAGGCTGCGCAGTTAGGCCGCGCTCTGGCCACCCAGGCAGGGTCGGCTTAAGGGCCTACCATGCATCGTCTTTGGCTGATCACCGGCGCCTTGGCCGGGCTTGTCGCGGTTGGGCTTTCCGCCTGGGCGGCGCATGGGCTGCCCGCCCGGTTGGACCCGGCGCGCATGGCCGCCGTGCAAAACGCGCTGACCATGCAGGGCTGGCATGCGCTTGCCCTGCTGATTGCCGGGCTGATGGCCGAAAGGGGCCGCCGCCTTGCCCATTTCGCCGCCGCCGCCTTCCTGGCCGGCATCACCCTGTTCTGTGGCGCGGTCTGGGCCGGCGTGCTGAGCGGCCAATCGCTCGGCCCCACCGCACCGGCGGGGGGGATGCTGCTGATGCTGGGCTGGGCCTTGCTGGCGCTCGCGGCGGCAAGACGGTGATCCGCGCGGCCTACCTCGCCGCCGAGGGGTTTGAGGCGGAATTGGCCGAAGAACTCCGCCTATCTGGTCGGCGCTTGGCGGCCTGGCATGGTCGGCTCGCATTGTCGCCCGATCCGCCGGCTCCGGCGATCTGGGCCTTGGATATCTGGACCGACCCGCGCGAATTGCCTGCCCCTTCGGTGAAGGCCGCCGCCGATGCCTTGCGCGCCATCCAGCGCAATTGGTCTCATCTGCCGCTGTTGCATCATCGCCGAAGCACGCTGATCGCCGAACGCCTGCCGCCGGTGAAGGCGCGCCCTTTGGTCTTCCCGGAACCCGCGCCAAACGCCCCCTTGGGTGCCTGGACGCTGCTGGCGCCGGATCGGCTGCTCGCCAGCCCCAGCAAGACCAGCCCCTTCGTGAATGGCGAACCCCGCTTCGTGGAGGACAAAGCCGGCCCGCCATCCCGCGCCTATCTTAAGTTGTGGGAGGGCCTGACCCGGCTTGGCCGCCATCCCGGCCCTGGCGACCGTTGCCTTGATCTTGGCGCCTCCCCCGGTGGCTGGACCTGGGTGATTGCCCGCCTGGGTGCCGAGGTGACGGCGGTGGATAAGGCGCCGCTTGACCCGGCCATTGCTGCCCTCCCCGGCGTTAATTTCCGCCCAGAGAGCGCTTTTGCCCTGGACCCCCGGCAAGAATCGCCGGTCACCTGGCTGTTCAGTGATGTCATTTGTTACCCGGCGCGGCTTTTGGGCCTGGTGCGGCGCTGGATTGAGGCCGAAAAGGCCGACAATATTTTCTGCACCATCAAATTTCAGGGCGAAACCGACCACGCCATCATCGCAGAATTTCAGCAAATTCAAGGCTCTATTCTATTTCACTCAAGCCAGAACAAGCATGAAGTGACCTTCGCGCGCCTCGCGCCCTGAATTTTTGGCGACCTCGCGGAAAAGCTGGCACGGCGTCTGCAATAGCCCTGATGTACCAAAACGGTGCCGTCGGCCAAAGCGCCGACGCCAACCAAAACGGGGTTGTGACGATGTCGGTGGTTTCGGAAAAGTCTTTGACAGCTCCTCAGGAGATCCGAGCCCGCCGCATGCAGAGCACGCAAGACGCGGCTCGGCTTGACGTCGCAGGGGGGCGAAAAGAATTCGCGCCCATGCTGCAAGAATTGCGGCAAAGCCCGGCAAGAATTGCCGGTCCGGGGACACCCACGGGCAACACGCTCGCTGCCATGCTCCAGCGGATCGATACGGACCAAGATGGTCGCATCTCTCCGCTGGAGCTGAGGGCTTCAGCGAAACGCGCCTATCAGGTGCCGGAACGGGCCAAGGCCTGAAGCTTTCGCCGCGCGCTGGCCTGACCCTATAAAGGGGGCATGTCGCAAGCTGAGACGGCCCAATTCGGCGCTACCGCCATTATCATGCGCGTGCTGCGGGCTTCCGCTTCCGACCGCATTGCCCTGACCAGCGCAGGTTGCGCCTTCTACGCCATGCTGGCGCTATTTCCCGGCATTTTCCTGCTGATTTCGCTCTATGGCATGGTCTTCGACGCGGCGGCGGTGGAGCCGCAGCTTGAAGTGCTGCGCGAATTGGTCCCCGAAGACACCTTTGAGATGATCGCGACCCGCGTGCATGATTTGGTTGAAGCGCCGCGCCCGCGCCTGGAATGGAGCGCGATCCTGAGCGCCGCCATCGCGATCTGGAGTGCCTCGGCCGGCACGCGCGCGACCATTGGCGCGCTGAATATGGCGCATGATGTGGAAGAAACGCGGCCCTTTTTTCGCTACCATGCGCTGGCGATTGGGCTGACACTGGCGGCAACCATTGCCGCGGTGATTGCGATAGCGGCACTGGTCGCCTTGCCCGGCATTCTGGCGCTGTTTGGCCTGCCAGCGCTCCGTGCCCTGTCATTGCGCGGGCTTTCGCTGCTGACGCTGTTGCTGCTGGTGGGGCTTTCACTGCTGGCGGTGTATCGGCTGGGGCCGGCATCGCGGCGGCTGCCGATCCGGCGCATCCTGCCCGGCGTTGTCATGGCAACGCTGCTTTGGGCCTTGGGGTCGGCGGCCTTCAGCCTTTATGTCTCCGACTTCGCGACTTATGACGCCATGTATGGGCCACTTGGTGCCACGGTTGGCCTGCTGATGTGGTTCTATGTCAGCGTTTATGTCGTGCTGCTCGGCGCTGAATTGAATGTGGCGCTGGCAAGCCGCGCGGGCATGTGGTGACAGCAGCGCAGCGCCGGGCCAGAGTCGGCGCGGAGGCCCCGCATGACCCAAACCACCATTAGCGCGATTGCCATTCACTGCGTGGATGCGCCGATTGATCCGCCACTACGTAACAGCCTGAATGTCATTCCCCGCGCGCCCTTGGTGATTGCGGAAGTCACCACGAGCGATGGTGTTACCGGTACCGCCTATGTCTTTCCCTATACGCGCGCTGCATTGGGGCCGACCGCGTCACTCGCGCGTTCAATTGGGGAAGGGCTGATTGGGCGGCCCTTGGCGCCGAATTCGCTCTGGCGCCAATTGCATGACGGGTTTCGCATTCTGGGCAGTGAGGGCCTGGTGCAGATTGCGCTTTCGCTTGTGGATATGGCGCTTTGGGATGCGCTTGCCCGCCGCGCTGGCCTGCCGCTTTACGCCATGCTGGGCGCCGAGGCGCGGCCCATGCCGATTTATGCCTCGCTCCGCGGTTGGGGGCCGGCGATGCTGGCGGAAGAAGCCGGCCAGGCGGTGGCGCGGCTTGGCGCGCGGGCGGTGAAATTCAAACTCGGCCATCCACGGCTGGAAGATGATCTGGCGACGGTGCGCGCGGTGCGCGGCGTGGTGGGTGATGATGTCGCGATTTTCGTGGATTATAATCAGGCGTTGACGTTGCCGGAAGCGGAACGGCGCGGGCGCGCGTTGCAGGCGCTTGATGTGCGCTGGCTGGAAGAACCGCTGCCGGTGCAGGATGATGCGGGAATGGCGGCACTTGCCGCGCGGCTCGATCTGCCGATCCAGGGTGGGGAGAATTGGTGGGGCCCCGCTGGCATGCAGCGCGCCTTGGCCGCTGGCGCCTGCGATTTCTGCATGCCGGATGCGATGAAGATTGGCGGTGTGACAGGATGGCTCCGCGCCGCTGCCATGGCGGCAGCGCATCGTATCCCGATGTCATCGCATATCTTTGTCGAAGTCAGCGCGCATTTGCTGCAAGCGACCCCCACCGCGCATTATCTGGAACATCTGGATATCGCCGCCCCCTTGCTGCGCCAGCCCTTGGCGGTGCGGGATGGCATGGCGCTGGTGCCAGATGCGCCCGGGATCGGGCTTGACTGGGATGCGGCGGCGCTGCGTCATTTCCAGGTTGATTCGTGATCCTACGCTGAAAGGCCCTTCCATGCGTGCTGCCTTTATTGATGCCAATGCCTCACTCGCTGCCGTGATGCGCAAGCTTCATCGCGCGGATGATCTGCCGATGGCTATTCACGAAACGCCCGATATTACGCCGGATGATCTGCCTGGCGTGCTGCGGGGCGTGCAGATCATGATCAATGACCATACGCATTGCCCGCTGGCGGTGATCAAGCGCTGCCCGGATTTGAAACATATCGTCTTCCTCGGCACCGGCGCGCGTTCCTATATGAACCCTGAGGAATTGGATGCCGCATGCGGCGTGAAGGTGCATATCATCAAGGGCTATGGCGATACCGCAGTGGCCGAGATGGCCTTCGCGCTGATGTGGGGCGCGGCGCGGGGCCTCGGCAATATGCATCACGCGATCATCGGTGGTGGCTGGCCGCGCACCGATGGCATGCAGCTTACCGGCAAGACGATCGGGCTGATTGGCTTTGGCGGAATCGCGGCCGAAATGGCGCGGCTGTGTCAGGGCATTGGCATGCGCGTATTGGCCTGGAACCGCAGTGCCAAATCAGTGCCTGGGGTTGAGTTTGTTGATCTGGACAGGCTTTTGGCGGAAAGCCATGTCGTCAGCCTGCATCTTTTGCTGAATGATGAAACGCGCGGCTTCCTCTCTCGCGCGCATATCGCCCGCATGCAGAAGGGTGCGCTGCTGATCAATACCGCGCGAGGGGCCGTGCTGGATGAGGATGCGCTGGTGGAAGCACTCGCTTCCGGCCATTTGGGCGGTGCGGGGCTGGATGTTTTTGTGGCCGAGCCTCTGCCCGCGGGCCATGCGCTGACGAAATTATCCAATGTGACGCTTTCGACCCATTCCGCCTTCCGCACGCCGGAGGCGACGGATAATCTGATCGAAGCGTCACTGGAACATTGCCGGCGTATTTTGCGGCAAGGTTCCTGAACCCTACTTACGCTGCCTGGGCAAGCGTCGGCGCGCTATCCGCCACCGTTGTGCGATGCAGATCGCGCGGCTTATCGGCCGGGTAGCGCCGTGCGCGATGCATGGTCACGCGGTTATCCCACATCACCAGATCATGCGCGCGCCAGACATGGGCATGGACGAATTCGCGCTGGGTTGCGTGTTCCGTCAGGTCACGCAGCATGGCGCGCGCTTCGGGCACCGGCATCCCATGAATCTGCCCGGCATGGGCTGAAAGAAACAGCGAAAGCCGCCCGGTCTTGGGATGGCGGCGCACCAGGCGTTGCGGCACCGGCGCCCATCTTTGGCGTTCTTCTTCCGTGAAATCGGTGAAGCCCAGAATCCCGCGCGAGAAGATTTGGCTGTGATCCGTGATCATCTCTCGGATTTCCGCTTTCATCGCTGTGTCAAGCGCATCCCAGGCAGCGCGCATATCGGCGAATTCCGTATTGCCGCCCTCACCGGGGATCACACGTGCCGAGAGCAGGGAGTATTTCGCCGGCGTCGCCTTGAAGGATGAATCGCTATGCCAGAGCATATTGCCGAGACTGAACAAGCGCCGCCGGTCATCGCGCGCCAGCACATTGGAATTCTTGTCGAGGTTGGAGATGTCATTCACCTCCATTGAAAGGCGCCGATCGGCGGCCTTGGCGATATCGCCGGTGGCCGTTTCCAGTGGGCCGAAATGGCGGCTGAAGGCCAATTGCTGTTCGTCATTGATGTCCTGGCCGTGGAAGACCAGCACGCCAAACTTATCCATGCCGGCATCAATGGCGGCGGCCTCGGCAGCGCTGACGGGGTTTTTCAGATCAATGCCGGCAACCACGCCGACAAAATCGGGCCGCGCCGGATTGGCGGGGGTGATCGAGACACTCATGGGTTCCTCCTGTAGCGCCTTGCAGGCGCCTTTGACCCGGAGCATAGCGCGGAAATCGCCGCTTTGAAGCGGTTTGTGCGGCGCGGCCTGTCCATGCCAGAAAGCGGCCATGTCCGATGCCCCGAGCCGCCCCCGCCGCGCCGCCGGCCCGCCGCCCAATGCGGCGCGGCTCAGGGAAGCGGCGCTCGCCCATCTGGCGCGCTTTGCCGCGACCGAGGCGGGCCTGAAGCGCGTTTTGGAACGCCGCATCGCCCGCTGGGCCCGCGCTGCGGAGGCTGAGGGCCAGCCGCGGGAGGCGATTGCCGCCAGTGCCGTCGCGCTAACGGCGGAGATTGCCGGCATTGCACAAAGCCTGGTGGCCGCCGGCGCGGTGAATGATGCCGCCTTTGCCGAAAGCCGCGCCCGGCGGCTCGCGCGATCCGGCCATTCCCGCCGCGCCATCGCCGCGCATCTCGCCGCCAAGGGGATTGAAACTGAGACCGCCGCCGCTGCCCTGCCGGAAGGCGAGGAGACTGAGCTTCTGGCCGCCATCGCCTTCTGCCGTCGCCGCCGAATTGGCCCCTTTGCACGCGTGACCCCTGATGCGCCGGCGCGCATGAAGGCGCTGGCCGCGCTGGCGCGTGGTGGCTTTGCCCAAGGGGTTGCGCGCCGCGCCCTGGCGATGGAACCGGATCAGGCCGAGGACATGCTGCTGGCAGGTCGGCGCGCATGAGTGACCAGGCGGAAAGCAAGGGGCCGGTGGTCTTCACCCGGTATGGCGTGGCGCATGGCATGCGCACCGCCCTGCCCTTGGTGATTGGTACCTTCCCCTTCGGCCTGGTGGTGGGCGTGATTTCGGATCAGAAGGGGCTGTCCTGGCTGGAAACGGTGCTGATGGCGGCACTACTATTCGCGGGGTCATCACAATTACTGGCTTTGGAACTTTGGTCCGATCCGGCGCCGATCATGGCTGCGACCATTGCCGCGCTTGTGGTGAATATCCGCATGGCGCCGATGGGTGCGGCTTTGGCGCCTTGGTTGGACAAGCTGCGGGGTGTTCAGCTTTGGGGCAGCCTGGCCTTCATGGTGGATCATGCCTTCGCACTTTCCGCGGCTGAGCAACGGCGTGGTGGGCGCGATGCCGGATTTCTGCTCGGCATCGGTGTGACGCTTTGGTGCTTCTGGAATATCTCGGTCGGGCTTGGGCATATCATGGGCTCGGCGGTGCGGTTTCCGGCGGGGCATCCGCTGTATTTCGCAGCCATCGCGACCTTTGTGGCGATCCTTGTGCCGCTTTGGCGCGGCGTCAGGCGTGATTTCTGGCCTTGGTTATTGGCAGGCGTATTGGCAGTGCTGGCCTGGAAGGCTGGGCTTGGGCCGCCCTGGCCATTGCTGATCGGCGCCTTTGCTGGTGCATCGCTGGGGGCGTGGTTGGAGCTGCGCCGCGAATGACGCTCCGCCCTGATGTGCTGCTTGCCATTATCGGCATGGCGCTGGCGACCTACCTTTGCCGCGCTGGGGGGTATGCGCTGTTTCGCGCGCTACGCCCACCGCGTTATGTGGAAGTGGTCTTGCAGCATCTGCCGGGGCCGATTTTCATGGCCTATGCCATGCCGGCGCTCGCGGCGCATGGCTGGAAAGGTTGGGTGGCGGCAGTGGCGGTGGTGGCGGTGCAGTATGTCTCGCGCAGCCTGGCAGCGGCAATCTTGGTTGGGGTTGGCGCCATGGCGGGGCTTGGTGCGTTTGAAGCCTGGTATCTTGCGCGCTGAGGGGACACTTTCGCGCATCGGCGCACCAGGCATGCTGGTGCTGGTCATTATCGCGATCGGCACGTTGATTGTGCCCTTGGATACATCGGTGAATATCGCCTTTCCGGCGATCACCGAGCGTTTCGGGCTGGGACGCACCGGCATTCAATGGGTGGTGATCTGCTATGTGCTGACCTATGGCAGCCTGATGCTGGGCATTGGCCGGCTTGGCGATATCTTCGGTTATTTGCGCGTATTTCGCCTGGGGCTTGCGTGGAGCATCCTGGCCTTCATCCTCTGCGCCACCGCTGAAAACTACGCCTGGCTTTTGGCTGCACGTGTGATGCAGGGGATTGGTGCGGCGCTGGTGATTGGCTGTGGGCCGGCGCTGGCCACCAGCCATTTCACCGAGGATTTACGCCCGCGCATTCTGGGCTTTTACGCCTTTGGCTTTGCCGCCGGTGGTGGGTTGGGGCCGTTGATTGGCGGCGTACTGGTGGAGCATTTCGGCTGGTCCGCGGTTTATTGGTATCGTGCGCCCCTCGCAGCCTTTGCGCTGGCCCTAAGTGTATTCTTGCGCGCCCCACCACGCGCGGCAGAGCGCGAGAGTTTTGATCTGACCGGCGCGGTGCTGATCACGGGCATGATGTGTTGCCTGCTGCTGGGCATCAATCGCGCGCCGGATATTGCGGCAGGCAATCCGCTATCCTTGGCCCTGGCCTTTGGGTTTTTGGTTCTGGGCTGGCGGTATAGCAGGCATGCGGGGCGCATCGCGCGGCCAGTGATTGCGCTGAAATATTTTCGCGATGCGGATTTCCTGTTTGCCTGCATTGCCACCGCCGTGGTGAATTTTGCTTGTTTCGCAGTGTTACTGTTTCTGCCCTATCTGCTGCTGCATGGCCTTGGCTTGCCGGCGGGCTGGGGGGGCTTGGTGCTGGCGATTGGGCATTTGGCGGCGATGGTGGCATCGCCCTTTGCCGGTTTTTTGCTGGCGCGCATCAGCGCCGCAAGGCTGGCGCTGATCGGGTCTGTCATGACCGCGCTGGGGCTTTGGCTGATTGGCGCCATTGGCGCGTCAGGCGGCGCGCTTTTCCTGCTGGTGGCCGCGCTGGCGCTGCAGGGCATTGGGCTTGGCCTGTTTCAGGTGAGTGTGACCGATCTATTGCTGGAACGCATGCCGCGTGAGGATCGTGGTGTTGCGGGCAGCCTCGCCCAGGTATCGCGCACGCTGGGTGTGGTCACCGCCGCGTCCCTGCTGAGCACGGTTTTCGCCGCGCTTGAGGTCGCCGGTTTTGCGCGCGGGCTTGCGGGCATGGAG
The DNA here is from genome assembly GCA_020249465.1 of Roseomonas sp. Lineage (GTDB taxonomy): Bacteria > Pseudomonadota > Alphaproteobacteria > Acetobacterales > Acetobacteraceae > Neoroseomonas. The sequence continues at coordinate 76,659 of JADCFP010000026.1, forward strand.
GCGTTCCGCGCGGCCTTTGGCAGTATTTTCACGTTCGGCGCGGCGCTGGTGGCGGCGCAAGTCGTCGTTGGTTTTCTCGTCAGCCGACGCGGGTATCGCTGACGATCCGCCCATCCACCAGGTGAATGCGCCGATTGGCGCGTTTGGCGAGTTCCGCATCATGCGTCACCACCAGAATGGCGCGGCCTTCTTCCGCCGCCAGGCGCTGGAAAATATCGAAAACCGCAGCGGCATTGCGTGTATCGAGATTGCCGGTGGGTTCGTCGGCCAGGATGATGGCAGGATCATTCGCCAGCGCTCGGGCAATGGCAGCGCGTTGGCGCATGCCGCCGGAAAGCTGTTCCGGCAATTTCGCCGCCGCTTCGGCCATGCCAAGCGCTTCCAGCAGTTTCATTGCCTGTGCGCGCGCTGCCGCATCCTGCAAGCGGCCAAGCCGGCGGATCGGGATCAGCACATTATCGAGTGTGGAGAATTCCGGCAGCAGGAAATGGAATTGAAAGACAAAGCCCAAACGCGCGAGCCTTAAGTTGGCGAGTTCCGCCGCACTCAGGCTTGCCGTGTCGCGGCCTTCCAGCAGCACGCGGCCTTCGGTGGGGCGGTCCAGCAAGCCGAGCAGATAGAGCAGCGATGATTTGCCGGACCCGGATGGCCCGGTGATGGCGATGAATTCGCCGCGCTCCACCTTCACCGACGCATCCGCGACCAGCGTCACACCTTCCGGCAGGCGGCGCGTGATGTGTTGCGCTTCCAGCAGCGGTGGCGCGTTGTTCATGCCGCGCCGCGAATGGTCTGCACAGGGTCAAGCCGCGCAGCGCGGCGTGCCGGCACCACAGCGGCGATGCTGGCCGAGAGCAACGCAAAGAAGGAAGCGACCGCGAAAATCCGCCAATCATGCGCGAGAAGAAAGCGGTCATTCCCTGCCGGTGTTTCGGTATTGAAGCGGATTTGCGCCAAGCCTTCGATCATGATCTGACCCAGCACGCAGCCAAGCACGGCGCCCAGCAGCCCGGCAATCATCCCCTGCAACAGAAACAGCCACTGGATATCGCCTTCCGTGAAACCGAGTGATTTCAGGATGGCGATATCGCGCGTTTTCTCAAACACAACGGTCGAGATGATATTGTAGATACCAAAGGCCGCGACCAGCAGAATGGCGCCGGTCACACTATACATGATGGCGTTCTGAATGACGAAAACCGTCAGCACATTACGGTTCTGTTCTTCCCAGCTTTCGGACCTATCACCAAAGCGCGTTTCGATCTGCCGGGCGAGCGCTTCCGCACCGGTCACATCATTCAAGCGCAGCAGGATTTGATTGACCACATTGGGCCGGTCCTGCAGGATCTGATTGACCTTGAGGAGCGTATAGCCTGCCTGATTATCAAGTGTGGTGAGCCCTGTTCTGAAAACACCCACAATCTTCATTTGCAGGCTGATGCCCCTTGGGGAGACCGCGATGATGGTATCGCCCAAAGCAACGCCGAGTTTTTGCGCAAGCCCAATGCCGATGATCAGGCCATTTGCGGTGCTGCGCAAATCTTCCATGCTGCCCTGGATCAAATCTTTTTCCAGGTTTGAGACTCGGCGATACCGCGCCGGTTCGATTCCCGTGATGGAAACCGAAACATCGCGCGACCCGTAGCGGAGCAACGCCTGACCAGTCAGAATGGGCGATGAATAGACACCCGGAATGGCTTCCAATATCGCCATTTTTTCCGCACTGGCGCGGATGCCGCGAATGCGTTCGGTTGGCTTCACGCCGGAAAGTGCAACAGCGCCGTCAGGATGGGCGATTTCCACTGCCTGCGGCAATGGGCGGCGCGTTTCATCCTTCACGATGATATGCGGCTGCACATCAATCACCTGTTCGATGAAATAGGTCTGAAAACCACGCATGAGTGAGGCAATGGCGATGAAAAACGCCACCCCCAAGGCAACCCCCATCACCGATACAAGGGTCTGCCGGCGCCGGCGGGAAAGCATGCCGCGCGCAAGGTCAAAAATCAGCTTCATGGTTTGAGGCGTATCGCCTGCCCATCCTTCAGGCCCTGCGGTGGATCAAGCACCACGATATCTCCCGCCGCGAGACCTTGGCGGATTTCGACCGCGCGCGGACCCTGCACGCCAACCGTCACCTGGCGCCGCCGCGCGACTTCGCCTTGTGCGATAAAAACGTGATCGCCGCGCAGTGCTGCCGGCGGGATCAACACAGCATTGGCGGCTTCGCGCAGCACGATATTCGCCTCTACTGTCATGCCGATCATCAGCGGTGTGTCATCGGGCAGCGCAAGGCGTACGCGATAGGCCTTGCGAGTCGCATCACCTTTGGGCGTGATTTGCGCGACGGTCGCAGCCAATACCTGCCCGGCAAAAGCATCGGCGCGCAGCAGGGCGCGTTGGCCGTCGCGGATTTGCGCGATGTCTTCCTCATCCACTTCGGCGGTGATTCGAAGTGGCTTAGGCTCGCCAATCCAGAACAGGGCCGCAGGGGTATCCACAACCTCTCCCACCTCGGCATCACGGCGCAGAACAAGGCCCGCAGAGGGTGCGCGCACAACGTAATCATCCAGGCGCCGCTGCGCTGCATCAGCTGCGGCGCGCACGGCGCGGGCTTCCGCTTCGGCGCGATCAAGCGTGGCGCGGGACGCGACATCACGCGCGACCAGTGTGCGCACACGGGCCAAATCTTCCTGCGCGAAAAGGGCGCGGGCTTCGGCTTCTTCAGCGCGGTGGCGGGCTTCGCGATCATCCAACTGCGCCATGGGCTGGCCGGCTTGAACGCGGGCACCTTCTTCGACCAGCACCGCAGTGATGCGTGCGCGTACCGCCGGGCCAACCTTGGCCCAATGGACCGGCTCCACATTGCCGGTGGCATAGACCGCTTGCACGGCGGGGCCGGTGGAGGCGGTAGCCACCGCAACGGCTGGCGAGAGGCCGCGCCAGAACCAGGCACCGGCCAAGCCGAGCAGAAGCAATAAGATGGGGATGATGAACCGGGCACGCATGTTGTCAGCCTAGCATGACACCTTTGCTTTGGCTTCCCCGCCGTCACTAGAGGGCATAGGCGTGAGGCGCTGCGGGGATGGTTGTGCGATAGCTTGGCTGGGGGTAAGACGCGCGTCAGCGCATGTTTGCGCGGGCGGGGGCCGACTTAGCTCAGGGGTAGAGCAACTGATTCGTAATCAGTAGGTCCGGGGTTCGATTCCCCGAGTCGGCACCAGTAAAATCAATGACTTAGTGGCGCCGACTCCGCAAAAACTCCCCAGAAAAGTATTTTGGTGCCACTATGGTGCCAGATTGGGTTGGCTGGATGGGCATGGCCTCGGTTCCGGTGCCTGTTCGTCTCGTGGATGGTCGCGGCGTCTATGCTGGGCGGACATCTCATCCGGGCGCTGGCGGAGCGCCATTCGAACAGCCGCGCAGCCTAGTCAGATGGTAGCCGAGATGAAGGCTCGGCTTGGGCATCGGTGTAAGCTGACGCTGACCCGGGGCGTGATCCCCAACGCCATGCGTTGACCCTCTGGGGGCCATCAGGCTTGGCTCGGGGCTGCGGTACCGGGTGGCGTCAACTCAACTCGCAGAGCCCCTTCGCGCCAATCCAAACCCTTGCCGCGCGTTCCCGCGAAGCCTTCCGTCCTCGCAGCTCGATCCGGGGCGAAGGCACCAGTAAGGCGCCTATCCTCCACCGGCGTGAGTGAGCGCCTCAGCTGCCGCTGAAACCCACGGTGAGAGTGATATAGTGATCTGGAGGAAGCGGAGCCTTCATCACTTGCCTTTTATAGCGCCCTTAGTATCCCGGAAGACGGATGAAATGGCTATTTTTCCAGTCGCAGGATGCTGCCAATTGCTCCTGCGCGCAGAAAAGGAGGGCCGCATGTGAGGTATTTCATATTTCCAAGCTACCCACCGATAACACTGAATTTTGCATGATTAAGAACTGATGGGTTCACGGACGTCGGAAATCCACCTGGATTTTTTCAAGCTTCGTCCAGAAAGTAAGCATGACAACTTCGCCAACTGCATTGGGCATTAATCATGCGAGCAAGATCAAAATAATTTTTTTGTAATCTATTACTTTTTGCAAGACGATAAAGTATTATAGCATTTCAAGGGTACAGAGCGCCAAAGCGGATATTCTTAAGATTTTAGCTTGGGTTTCTCTGGCCTGATATATTAAGAAAACTGAGGATAAACTCATGGCTAAATTGAAATCGAAACTCCGGTCAGCTCAGCGTAGTCTGGGAAAGTCGCAGAGCGGTGCCAGCAAAGCCATTAATGTCGAGGCTACCGGCAAAGACCTTCTCACCCTTGGAGAAAGGGCTGCTGAGAACAAGCCTGAAACCTCGGTGGTGCGTCAGGGTCTCACCGACGGGTTACGTTATTTGACGGCTCAAGAAGCCGCCAAGCTACGAAATCAGGGGCTAAGTTCTTTTTGGCGTCAAGTGCAAAGGGGAGAATTGCCGCAACCCTACAGGGTTTCGCCCCGGTGCCCGAGATGGCTTCTTTCGGATATTTTGCCGACAAGGGGCGTAGCTGCGAACGACAATGAGGGTTAGCCTAATGAGCGTGAATGCGGCAATTCAGTACTGAACTGAAGGCCACGCTCACTTCGATAGCTGGCTAAATTCTTGGTCAGTAATTTCAGCGGATGGAGCGATAGCGCTACCGCCGTGCAGTGGGATGCTTCGCCCTGCTGAGCGTGTCCAGTCGCTGCAGTAATTCGACTGGAAGGCAACCAGGGACGGAGCGCAGGCCAGTTGCTGGCGAACGTCTTAGCCGAAAGCTGTTCGGCAATCTGATTGGCTTGAGTGACGGGCGGACAAATGCCTCTGGCGCCATTCGCCGTATTGATGGCAACCTGACTTCCTAAGGTCGTGCAATTTTAGGAAAGCTGGGAGTCATCATGGCTATGAGCATTCCGCGCCGTCGTCTTGCAGCTATTGTGGTTGCGCCCTTTCTCGGCCATGCCGCGAAGGCGCAAGGATGGCCCGCGCGCCCCATCATTTTCACCATCCCGTTCCAAGCGGGAGGCTCAGCAGACCTTTTGGCGCGTTTGGTCGCGGAGCGGATGACTCCACGCCTCGGGTCGAATGCGAGAATTGTCGTTGAGAACCGAGCTGGAGCCGGTGGCATCATTGGCAGTGAACATGTCAGGCGTCAGCCAGCAGATGGCCACGCATTATTGTTAGCAACACCATCCACCCATGGGACGGTTCCGGCCTTACAACCGGCTACGACGCCGTACGACCCGGTTTCGGATTTTACGCCGATAGCCATTCTAGGCCGAGCGCCGATTGCCCTGGCTGTTCCGAAGGATTCACCCCATGGCGATGCACGCGCCTTGATCGAAGCTTTGCGCGCCGCGCCTGGTCGGGCCAATTGGGGAAGTTCAGGTATCGGTAGTGTCGGCCATCTGGCCGGAGAGCTGATGGCATTGATGGGTGGAGGGCTGCAGGCCGTGCATGTTCCCTATCGAGGCGGGCCTGGCATTGCTGAGGCCTTGGCTAAATCGGAAATACAATTCGCGTGGGAACCTTTGGGGTCTTTGGCGGCCGGTGCCAAGGACGGGCTTTTCCGTATCCTGGCGATGGGAAGCCCTAACCGGCATCCATTGTTTCCAGAGGTGCCAGCAATGCGCGAGGCCGCGCTACCCGGCTTCGGAGCATCAACCTGGAATTTGATGCTGGGGCCAAGAGGGCTCCCACCCGAAATTGTTGGACGCCTTTCAAGTATTGTGAATGCTGTTCTGGCGGAGGCAGACATTATTACCCGCTTGGCGGCAGCAGGGATTGATGCCGTTTCTGACAGCACGCCAGGGCGCACTGCGGAATTCCTGGCTGCGGAGTACGCCAAATTTCGCGATATCGTTCAGAAGGCGGACCTTAAGATTTCATCATAATTGTGTCCGGTGGGATCCAGTCAACATGATGTTTCCAGCTATTTTTAGACTGCCGCCTGGCTAATTCGGTGGATACATAAATGAAGGCTTGAAGCCCCATGTCTGTACCAAGAAGACGTATTGTGGGCGATATAAATTGGTTGCCGTCTATACTCCCGGAGGGAGGACATCCTGAAATCTTCTGGAGGCAGGTCAAGTGACCGCAGCAATTTGTCAACACCAAGGGTTATGGCTGGCTATCAGTGTAGATTTGTCAACACCAATTCAGGATCGCGCAGCATCGGCGCTGTCTGATCAGTGATTACTCTTGGGAGGCATATAGTTTCTGAGGGCTTTATCTATTTATGCGGACCGGACGCGACTTTTTGGCATCAGATCTTGTGAATGACCCCTTCTAATTTGCTCGTGTTTCCTTTCCGATAACTCAATGAGTTCTAAGAGCCTAAAAATGATGTCAATTAAAATTGGGGCTGACGCCCCCCGTTACTCATGAGTCATGCAACAGTTTTTCTGGCACAAGAAACACTTTCCCAGGATCGCAAAACTTCCATGTTAGGTTTCAAAAATCGAAATTCTTTATCATTTTCCTGCCCAGAGATACAATGGATTTGAGCTCTTTAGTTTTGCCTCTCTGTAAATAGGAAACACGCGACCGGCAATTGGGTAACGCTAATTCTGCATTTGGAATCGCTCACCCTTGAGAAGAATAGCTCCTCAGTAACGCAAGGTTTCATTAGCTTCTCTGGGCAACAGTCACCTGCAAAGGCGCCAGCACAAAGCGTGGCAAGCCCATGAACAGGAGTGATGTCTATCGCATTCTAACCAAACGCGTGTTGTTGGGCGCGGCAGTGCATAAGGGCAATTCCTATCCCGGCGAGCATGACGCCATCATAACGCAGGCGCAGTGGGATGCGGTGCAGGCCATCCTGAAAATCAACCCGCGCGGCCGAATCAACCAGTCGCAGAATACCACCGCGCCATTACTGCGCGGCTTGATCTTTGACAGCGATGGTAACGCCATGTCGCCGTCCCCATAGTCGCGGCCGCAGCGGGAAGCGGTATCGCTACTATGTGAGCCAGGCTTTGCTGAAAGGCCCCATGAAGGAAAGGCCCGAATCGCGCGGCTGCCTGCTGGCCAGATTGAGGCAGCGGTGACCGACCAGCTTCGCGCACTGCTGCGCCAGCCCGAAATGCTGGTCGGCACCTGGCGGGCAGCGCGGGGCATAGCGCCCGAGGTCACTGAGCATGATGTGCGGTTGCGGCTGGATGGCCTCGGCGGCTTGGTCCGCGACCTTACCGCGCAGGGAGCAGCAGCATGAGTGAGGCAGCGCAGACCCTGACGGTGGTCATTCCGCTTAAGGTGAAGCAATGGGGCGGGCGGAAGACCATGATCACGAACGGCGTCGTGGCGGTGGAGGCCCGGCAGGACATCACCCTGACCAAGGCCGCGGCCCGGGCGTTTCGGTGGCGGGGGATGCTGGAATCGGGCGCTTTTGCCGCGATCGACGAATTGGCGGCCGCAGAGAAAATCAACCCGTCCTATGTCTCGCGGGTGCTGCGGCTGACGCTGCTGGCGCCAGAAATGGTTGAGGCGATTCTGGACGGGCAGCAGCTGGAGGAGGTGACGCTGCCGGGGTTGATGGAGCCCTTTCCCGTAGAATGGATTCAGCAGCCAGGCTGCCCATTGTCGTGACCAACGCTCCTTATCGGCGGCCCGGGCTCGGCGGAGCCGCGGCTGCTCAGGACGCGGTACTGTTCGGCCCAGGCGGTGACGCCGAGTTGGGGTGGGGGGCGGAGCAGCCTGCCAGCGCGGCGGTGGATATGCTCACGCGCCTGGGTTGCCGCGTCTATGGATACCGGCCGCGGGCTCGAAGCGATCAGCGGTCTCCGCCAGCAGGGCGACGATGTGCTGCTGCAGGATGGCGTGCAGCGGGTCCGGCGCGATGCCGAGGTCGGTGGCGATGCTGGCGGTGGCACGGGCGGGCCAGGCGCTGAGGGCGTCGCGTAGGACGGTGGCGATCTCGCCGATGCTGGCGTCCGCGGCGGCGACGTCGAGCAGCTGGCCCTTGCTCTCATCGAGGGCGAGGCGCTGCGTCTCGACCTTCAGGGCGGGCTGGGCGACCTTGAGCCGCTCGAGCGGCGTCGCGTCGCTATTGGACGTCGGTCCCAGCATGGCGGCTCCCTGGCGAGCGACTACCCCGCGCTGAGTTGCCGCGGCTCACCGACTCATTGAGATACACGACCCACCGCTGCAGACCCCGCTAGAGCCTGAAGAGCTATAGGTGGTCATGCGGTTGTTGAGAGATCCTGAACAAGCAATGCTCGGATTGGTCAGGCAATTTCTCTGAGCTGAATTAGAGCTTCCGGTATTCGTAGCCTGTGAAGAATTATTTGACGCACTTAATTGCACGATCATCTGGGCCTCAGAAGCATTGTAGCGACGCATCGCTCCGGTCAGGCTGTCGACGAAGATGTATTGGTCGCTGCCAACCTCTTCGCAAAGCGTGCCACCGGCACCGGGCATGTTCGCGCATCGCCCCAGTCTGGCGTTCTGCACGGGTGTGCCACATGCGGCTAGAGTGATGGCGGAACTAATCACAAGCGCCGCTACCGCTAGAAGCTTGCGGACATAACGGCTGCGGTTCTCCGAGGTGGTAGCCATTCTTATCCTCCCTGCTTGGTTAGCGGCTGCGGCTGCGGTGAAAATCGATTGTTATCCGCGGATGATTGGGGTGGCCATCGACTCAAACGGCTAGGTTGGTGTCGCGACACTTCAATTCTAAAACGACTGATGGTTCGATTACCACAGGCCGACCTATTGCCGAAAGGGGGTAATGCCGACTTCCCACGCAGCGTCGCCGAGGCCGTGCGACCTTCAGCCGCACGAGCGGCGTCGCATCGCCGCTGGGGGTCGGTTGCAGCATAGCGGCTCCTGTTAGGGAGAAGATATCCCGGCGATTGCCGCGCGCGCTGATGGCGTTGGCACCCAGGCCGCCCAAGCTGATGCGGATTGCCTGCAAAGGCTGCGCGCGGCGGGGCTGTTCGTGCATGTTTATACCCTGTCCAACGCCAATCCCGACCTGCACGCGACGATGTTCCGCAACGGCGTGAATGGCGTGTTCACGAACGCCCCCGACACGGCCATCGCCCAGCGCGAGCAGGCGCTGCCAGGTGCCCCGC
>JADCFP010000027.1 GCA_020249465.1 Roseomonas sp.
AAGGTCATAATGGGCAAGAAAGCGCGACCCGAATTGGCCATCACGCATGAGTTCAAACAGGTGAACCGTTGGAACCCATAACGCAAGTTCCTGGAGCCAATCAGGTAGCCATTCGACCAGGAAAACGAGCCCGCACACAGGCAGGATCAAGTAAGTAAAGGCATGCACCCCGCGCTCAAGCCCCTCCATGGCTTCGCAAGCAGCCGCGGCAATCAGGGATAAGCCCTGAGAAAAAAGCGCCATGCCGATCAAGGCAACGGCTATTTTAGTCGCATTTTCGGGATAATCACCGGTAACAGCGTAGAAAGAAAAAAATAAAACAATCATAACACCAGTGACGGAGCCTGTTTCAATAATATGCCGTGCAAAGAATATGTCAGGCAAGGAAATCGCCTTATGATAAAGCAGATGCATATTCGAAGTGATGGTCGATGAGGCGCGATTGAGCAGGCCGCGAAAAATAAAGTATAATACGTATCCGATAGTATAGAATTCGAATGCGCCGAAAACGGGAGAGTGATCCTGAAAAAAATGCACCAGCCCGATACACGTGCCCAGCAGCAATGGTTCAAAAAACAGCCAAAGATAGCCAAGCTTGTGCCGCCCGAAGCGGGCGTGCAATTCGCGAATCATCAGCGCCCCAATCACCTGTCGCTGCATGCGTGCCCCGGTGAGCACAATGGCTACCTCATCCCGGAAACTCATTACTGGCCTACCGTCTGCGCAATGAGGGGCCGAGCTTCGATCCAGCCGCTGCTGGCACGGCAATAAAGTCGCAAATTATCGCCGCCACGTTGGGTCACCCTGACTTCACGGCATTCACGCCCGCTCGCCGCCGCGTATTGCCGAGCAAGCCTCAGGGTCACTGTTTCGCCCCGGTCAGCAAGATAGACCTGCGCCTGGCCATTTGTCGGCGGTTCGGCGGCAAAACTCGCGATCGGGTCCATAATGCGCGCGGGTGGCGCACCGGCGACTTCAGCCTTATCGCCCAGGCCAGGCATGCCACTGCAGCCCAGCAACGGCAAACACACGAGCAGGGCAATACCCAACGTTCCTGCCTGGTGCCTCTGACGGCCCCCCTTCAACATTCAAATTCTCCCTCACCCAAGACGCGAGTCGGCGTTCGGAACTCAACTTGGCATTGAATAGTAGTGCCACGCCGTTTAATGCAAACATAAAATCTAGACCATAGCCTTGCATCCGTTCCTAGAGTCCTTGGTCAATAGTCGGAAGCCCGGGTAATGGAGGCCACGCGAGCGGCCTGCTGATTGAGCCTGACCGGCAGAAGGGCACCCGAAGCCTAAACTCACGCCATCCGCCAGAGTAAGGTCAATCTAGTTGGTGCCATGGCCCTTTTCGGACCCTTGCTGCCTCGCCTCTGAGCCAGACGCTGGGGGGGGCGCGCTTGTCGCCCCACTTCCTGGGCTTTGTCCTCGCTTTCTGGCCCTGCGATCAGGCTTCTGTACTCGCGCGTGGCAGGTGCGGAAGGGGAAGGTTGATCAGATGACGATCCAGCCTCTCTACAGTAGCACGAACGGCAGCGACACGCGCAGTGCGGCCATAATGACCACCACGCACCATGAAGGCGCCGCATAACAGCGCAACAACGGCGTCGCGCAAGGCGCGGTCGGGGGCAGCGGCCTGGGTCCAAAAATCATCCAGCCCCCCCTGGAAGGCGAGACCGGGGATGTCAAAAATGCTCCGCCCCAGGAATGTCACGGGCCTGTCCAAGGCAAGGGCGTTGCTTGCGGCGGTGCTGTTCACCGTGATCATCCCCTGCGCAGCGTGCAGCATGGCATCAAGATCGCCCCTCGGGACCACATGCACCCGCCCTGCTAATCCCGCTTCGCGCGCAATGACCGCAATGCGCTTCGGCCAATTTTTCATGCAGGGATCCAAGGGATGCAGCTTCACCAGCAATTCGGCGTGGCGCGGGGCATGCGCCGAGAAGGACGCGATGACTTTACGAAGCGCCGTATCCAAATCTGGGAAAGGCGAATAGGCGCGGATGGCGAAATCCGATTCCAGTTGCATGGCAAATAACCAAAAGGGCGTACCGCGCTTCTTCAGCCCTTCAAAAACCTTCTTGGACCGGCCCTCTTCAATGCGCCGCAACAGAAAAATGCGCCGTGCGAGGCCAGCATAAACCAGAAAAGGATGCAGCGCGTGATGGCGCCGATAATGCCAAAAAGGGAAGGGCCATTCCGCCAAGACATGGTAAAGGACATCCATCACAGCCATGTTGGAGAAATGTTCATCATGCAGCGGGCTTAAATCTGGCGCCGATAGCCCTTCTGCCCTGCGTAGAATGTCATCAGGATCGCGCGGAAAAAGGCTATTGCCGCCCATGCCATCAAGTTCCAGCGTAACCCAGTCCGGCCGCAGATACCCGTAATCAGTCACGACCACTGGAATACCCCGCACCTTTGCCGCAGCGATTGCTTCGCGGTGGTAGAAGCGCTGTTCACCAAGCAGCACCAGATCGCTGATCGCCTGCTCGTCCATGAAGGCTTCGATCCAGGCCCTCCAGGCTTCTGGCTTGCCGGTGAAGTTAACCCCATCAGGGCCACGCCAGAACACCCAATCACCCAGGTTCAGATTGACCCGAAAGACACGATGTCCATAATGCCGCAAACCCGCTGCTACCTCCGCAAAAAACGGCGAAATGGGCCCTTGCAGAAATAGAAAACGACGTTTGGCTTTAGAATCTTCATGCCTGATCATGATGGTCGCACATCGCATGGCCAGGATGCGCAATCAACTCGGGCGGGAAGCGCTCCGGCCCATGCCGATGACATCGAGGATATGCTCGAGGCTATGTTCCAAACGCCAGGCGCGGATCGGGGCCGGCAAATCGGCATAACGAAGGACACAACCGGCCTGCCCGGCAATTTCTGTCTTTGGAAAGCGTCGCACCAGGTAGTTCTGTTCGGTCATGCCGGGTGTCGGGATCAGGATCGCGTCCTGGCGCAGTGCCACAAGGTCCATGATGGTGGTGTAACCGGCGCGCGCCACAATGGCCTTGGCACGGTTCATGAACGCATCGCGCTCGCGGCCCGTAACAAAATCGTAGCTTTCGACCCCGCTCGGCGGAGAGCCATCACGCCATCGCCCCCCGGCGATTGAGACAATCCGCCGCGCGCCAGGCGCCTGCGCAAAGCGCGCCACCCAAGCCTGCCATTCGGCCTTTGGTCCTTCAAGATACCCGCCCGTCAGGAAAAGCAGGTCTATATCCCTCACGGCCTCCTCATATTGGGCGGCAGAGAGAAGGCCCACAAAAGCTGGGTTCAGCCGACGCGCAATCCAATTATGCGAAAGTGTCCCAGAGAGACAAGCATCAGGTGCCGCAAAATCCGGCACAAGAACCCGCCCATATTGGCGCAGCAATTGAAGCTGAAACAAATCCGAAAGCCATTGCAGCGGTCGCAGAAAAGGCGGCAGCCGCTGCCTGATCTGATGGCATATCAAAAAGCAGGGCACGCCCTTGGCCCGAAATCCGAAGCGCCCATCGGCAATGACCATATCCGGCGCGGTTTCAGCCACCAGACGCGTAGTGAGGGCCTTTTCCTCACGCATGCGACGCGCGAAATCGAAAAGATCAGCGAAGAAATACCAGTAATGCGCAAGGCCCGATCCGCGCTGCATTGGCGGGTAATCAGGAAATGACATGAATTGGACCGCCTGTTGCCCGGCCAATTCCCGTTGCAGCGCGACAAGGGCATCCCCGTCGCTGACAAGCGTGAGACTTGCCCCTTCCGCAAGCAATCTTTTGATCAGCGGCAGGGAGCGTTGGACATGACCAAAGCCCATGGCACTGACCGCAAAAAGAATCCGGATTGGCCTTGGGCGCGCTTCATGCGGCTTATTGGGCGCGATCAAACTTCCCCCACAGCTTCACGCAAATCTTATCGCTGCGACCAGGGCGTCACCTGCCAAAGCCGGCGATATTCCGCTTCCTGGCGGCGCAGCCGTTCAAACCAGGCATCGCCTGGTTCATAGGCGGGCTCCGTGAAGCGGCCTTCCAGGATTTTCACGAATTCCGGATCGCGCGCGATATCGGCGGTGGCTTCGCGCAGGCGCTGCACAATCGCGGGTGGCGTGGCCGCCGGCATGACTAAGCCGCGTTCAGATGCCATTTGCACCGGGAAACCCAGTTCGATCAAGGTCGGCACATCCTGGCGGAAGCGGCTGCGCGCGGCGCCACCCTGGGACAGGACGCGGAGCTTATCGGTATTCGCCGTCACAGGGCCAAGGTTCAGCCCCATGCTATCCACCTGCTTGCCAAGCACGGCGGTGCGCAGCTGCGGATCACCCTGAAACACCACATGTACAAAACGCGTGCCTGTCGCTGCCTGCAACAGGACCAATTGCAAATGATCATCCGTGCCCACACCGGGCGAGGCATAGGTGATGGTATCTGGCCGCGCGCGCGCTGCTGCCAGCAGGTCAGCGAGCGTCCGGTAGGGGCTGTCCTCATGCACCGTAATGGCGGAAGGATCGGTCACCAGATTGCCGATGCCCACGAAATCATCGAGCTTGAATTGCGCCGTGCGTTCGATCGGGATGGTCAGCAGGCCCGGCATATTGGTGGTGGCAATGGTATGGCCATCAGGGCGCGAACGAGCGACCGCCGCCAAGGCAACCTCACCACCCGCACCTGGGCGGTTCACCACCACCACCGAACCGCCGATGCGCTTTTCAAGGGCAGCGGCATAGCCCCGCGCGTCAAGATCCGTTGCCCCGCCGGCGGTGAAGCCAACAATGATTTCAATCGGCCGATCCGGCCAACGCGGCTGCGCCAGGGCAGGCGCGGCTAAAAGGGCGCCAGCTGAAGCCAAAACACTGCGACGTTGGATTTTCATGGATACCCTCCCGTTTTTCTTGCCATTCGGGCGATAGGGCAGTGAAGCCCTTCCGCGCGCCCGGCGCTCGCGCCAATCATGAAGCAGACCGCGCCGCAGCGCTACCCTGTCGGCAGCCAGACATGCACCTTGGTGCCGAGCCCTTCGGTGCTTTCAATGGCAAGCCTGCCGCGGTGGCGCATCACGATATGGCGCGTAATGGCAAGGCCAAGCCCAGTGCCGCCCTTATGGCGGGATCGCGCCGCGTCCACACGGTAAAACCGCTCGGTCAGGCGCGGGATATGGTGCTTGGCGATGCCCGGCCCATCATCGGCGATGCTGAGCAAGGCGCCCGGGCGCACCGTGCCATCCTCGGCAACCGCAGGCTTCAAAGTGACGGTGATCACCCCGCCATCGCGCCCGTGGTTGATGGCGTTTTCCAGGATATTGCGGATCACCTGCGCCACCTGATCCGCATTGGCGGGCCGCGCCAGCAGCGTTTCATCAAGATCGAGCACTGGTCGCACATCGCGCCGCTTCATCAGCGGCGACAGCGCCTCCACCTCCGCGCGGGTGATCATGGCAAGGGGTGCTTCGCCGACCGGCGGCTGATGTTCATCCATCTCAATCCGCGACAGGCTGAGCAGATCATCAATCAGCCGACGCATGCGCTCACCCTGTTCGGCCATGATGCCAAGGAAGCGCTGCTGCGCGGCGGGATCATCGGCGGCAGGGCCGCGGAGCGTTTCGATAAAGCCAAGCAGGCTTGCCAGCGGTGTGCGCAATTCATGGCTGGCATTGGCGACAAAATCGGCGCGCGTCCGTTCAATTGCCGCTTCCCGGCTGCGATCAATCAGCAAAATCAATAGCCGCCCGCCATCAGCCAGCGGCGGATCAAGCGGCACGACACGGGCCGAAACCTCACGCGGCATCGGCACGGGCAAATGGAGCTCGGCGGTGACGGAATGGCCCTCGGCCAGCGCGTCACCCATGGCGGCAGCCAGCACAGGATGGCGGAGCAGCGCCGCCGCATCCGGCCCCTGCCCTGCCGCTTCCGGCCCCAACATGGTCCGCGCCGCCGGGTTCGCGCGCAGCACGGCGCGTTCGTCGGAAAGTAGCAAAACAGGCTCCGGCAGATTTTCCAGCATGGCGGCATCCGCCCGGCGCAGCCTTTCCAAAAGCGCGCCCTGTTCCGCGAGGCCCCGCGCGAGGCGGCGAATGCCATCGGCCAGATCATCGGTTGACGGAAGCGGAGCCGACTCAGCCCGCGCGGGCGCCACCCTGACCTGCGCCAGCGCCTCCCCAAGGCTGACGGCCAGCAGCGCAAGCCGTGCGCGCCAGCCCCAGGCGATTGCAAGGCTTGCCAGCATAACGGCAGCAAGCGCCGCCATGCCCGGCAAGGGCCGCAACTCCTGCGTCAGCATCAATAGGCCGAGCACAAGCAGCGGCACCGCACCAATCGCACAGGCAAGCCGCAGCAAGGGCCTCATGTGAAGAACCTGCCGCTCTGCAAGGGTTTAGAGCAGATCACGTTCAGATGGAATCATCTGAACGTGTGAAGATGCTCGAAAAACAACGAGGTAGAGCAG
>JADCFP010000028.1 GCA_020249465.1 Roseomonas sp.
ACCTTGGACTTCAATTGACCCATGGCGTTGCGGAAATCCGCCGTGGCGCGCGCCTGGGCGCGCAAAGCCTCATCCAGCTTATGCAGCGCGATGCGCAAGCGATCTTGCGGGCGCTGCGGGAAGGCGAAAACCTCCGCCGCCTTGGGTTCAGTTTCTGGAAGGGTGATGGTGGATGCGCTCATCGCTCCGAACTCCGCTTGGTTAAGCGAAGACTAAGACAGATTAAGGAGTTTTGCTAGGGAATTTTTAGAAAAAATAAAGATTCGTGAAGAAATTTCTAACGGCTTTGTTTTTGAATGATATTTTTATATTGGCATTCACTAAGTATAACTTCAGATAAAATAGGTTTTACTTTCATTCAACCATGGGTTCTGCCCCCTGCCCCGCGCAGGGCGAAACAGGGGGCAGGCGCGTTTACCGATTCGTGAAAGCGGCCTTCCGCTTTTCCGCAAAAGCCGACATGCCTTCCTTCTGATCCGCCGTCGCAAACAGCGACAGGAACAGCCGCCTTTCGGTGCGCACACCTTCCGTCAGGCTGCTTTCAAAGGCGGCATTCACCGCTTCCTTCGCCATGGCAACCGAAGGCGCGGAAAGGGCCGCGATCTTCTCACCAATCTTCAGCGCTTCCGCGATCAATTCCGCCGCCGGCACCACGCGGCAGACCAGATTGGCGCGTTCCGCTTCCTCGGCATTCATCATGCGCGCGGTCAGGATCATTTCCATGGCCTTGGACTTGCCAATGGCGCGCGTCAGCCGCTGCGTGCCGCCCGCACCGGGGATAATGCCAAGATTGATTTCCGGCTGGCCGAAGCGCGCCGTATCAGCCGCAATAATCAGATCGCACATCATCGCCAATTCGCAGCCACCACCCAGCGCAAAGCCGGATACGGCGGCGATCACGGGCTTTTGGATTTCCAGCACGGTTTCCCAATTGGCGCCGATGAAATCATTGAAATAGACGCCGGGGAAATTCCGGTCCTTCATTTCCTTGATATCGGCGCCCGCCGCGAAAGCCTTTTCGCTGCCGGTGATGATAATGGCAGCAATCGCCGGGTCCTTGTCAAAAGCGCGCAAGGCAGTGCCGAGTTCGATCATCAATTGATCACAGAGCGCATTCAGCGCCTGCGGCCGGTTCAGCCGGATCAGCCCGGTCTTGCCGTGGGTTTCAACCAGGATCATTTCAGGGGCCATGGCGGTTCTCCTTCATCTGTTGTCGCGAATAGGCTTCTAGCACGGCCGTGAGGGAAATTGCCCATGGCAAGGCCTCGCCTGGGGTTCAGATTTTCTCCACCCGCGTCAGCCAGCATCCCGGCCGTGCGGTGTGGATATTGACATAAGCCACACGCGGGTCGCCGATCCGCGCGCGCAGCGCTGCCTCCGCCTCCTCCCCCGGCACAACGACGCCAAGATCATAAAGGCACATGCCCGCCGCATCGTAATGGCGCAGGCTGATGATGCTATTGACCAGCACAGTCTCAGGCAGCGCATCGTCAAGCGCTACCCCGCCACAATCATGCGCATGCAAAAACACGGGCGAGGGTGTCCAATACGGCCCCTGCGGCAAGGGCAGATCCCAAGACGCGAGGAGCATAACCTCGCCCGGCTGACCCAGGCGCAGGCAGGCCCGGCAAGGGTAGGCAGGCCCATCCACCTGGCGGGTTTGAATCATCCCCCCGCGATCATCACGGCGCGAAAAGCGAAAACGCTCTGCGGCGGCGGGGTCCATGGGGACGCAACGGAAAATTGTCATGGGGGTTTTCTGCCCCAATGCGTGCCGGCGGACCATCCGTTTCTTGCGCTGACTTGAAGTGCTCGGGGTAGCGAAAATTCGGCTGATGAAATTCACCTGCATGGCTCAGCATCAGAACAAAAATTTACTGCAATTTCCACGCGTGCAAACCGCACGTGATACTACAATCATTGGTTGATAACGCGTCGAACGGGCCGCGTCATTTCCGATTTTTTAGGGACTCCATGCCAGATTGGCGTCCGTGCCCCCGCAATCTGCCATCAACCTCCGTGAACTTAGCCCGAACCTCTATGAGCCGGCGACCTTCGTCGATCGTGGGGTTAACGTTCCATTCACAACCCCCATTCTGCTTGGTGCGCGGGCACGACCGCAAGCGGATGGTGATGGGCTGGAGGTCCTGATCCCGAACCCTTCAGGCGGAGATGGTGTTTATATTCTTCCCTGGACCTCCATTCCGGAGATCTGTACCCCAACCCTGCATGATCGGCGCCTTTGGCACTTGTTGCGTGATGAAATCGTTCTAACGCCCGGCCTCGTGCGCGAAGCCGCTGAAACGGCCGCCATTGAAGGGCATGCCGGGCGCGCTGCGATCATCGCGGTGAATGACGCGCGCAACACCCGCAACGAACGCGCCAAGCGGATCAATTTTGGTCTTCTGCTTGGCCTTATCAGGCAATTGGAAGGCCCGGAACCCGGCCGCCCGCCTCCTGAAATGGATGATCCGCGCCAGGTGGCAATCCGCGGTCAGCGCGCGGTGATGATGGCGGCGCAGCAACTGCGTATGACAACAGAAGCGGTAGCCGAAGCGCTTGAGGAATTGGCCAAGGCCTTCAATGGCTTCGGCTTGCCCCAAGACAATAATCTGGCACCGTCGCGCCGATTGATTTCAGAACTCCACTACCTCGCGCTATCGATCGAAGCCTGGCGGAGCGGCCTTCCCGCCCATGCCGTTTTTGGGTCAGCGGGCCTGGTGGAACAATCGCTTCGCCTGACGCTGGAATGCGCTGCAAAAGCCGCCGAGCAGTTTGATGGGCTGATGGGTAATTCCTATGGCGCCATTGAGGCCTGGCGACAGGACCGACAGGATATCGTGCAGGAATTGACGCGGCTTGATTGGCTTCTGGATGGGTGGGAAGCGATTCTCGGCATCTGGAATTCTTCGGATTCGTCAGACAAAAGCGCCGCTATGATGGAAATGGCAATGCTTGCGCCCATCCTGCCTAAGGAGGTCATCGGCTGGCTCGGCGTTGGGGCCGATATGGCGCAGGAGAAGCGAAAGGTCAGGATTGTCAATCAGTTTGAAGATTGGCGGAGCGGGCGTACAATTGACATGATCGCGCGCAACGAAAACCTGACTTTCAGCAGTGGCGCCAGTCGCGGCAAGCCAATCCTTGTCAAACGATCAATCGTGTCGCGACCCGCAAAAGAGTCTGCGCTAAAGACAGCAAAATCTTCCGCCACAGCCGCGAATGACACTGCGACGAAGGACGGAAAGCGCGTCAGGAATCCTCTTGCCGAAACGCGTCACCTGATTCATGCCTTGGCATCCGCATCGGATATGGCCTTGACGCAGGTTATTGACATTCTGGACCGTCTGCCGGATCGTTCCGAAGCGGATCGTCTGCTGGATGCGGCGCGCCCGAGGCTCCGGCAGATCAAGCCGGCACGCAGTCTTCAGTTTACGCGATTGCTGTTTCTGCCGCTGGATGGAGCCATATCCGATAATCGGCACTGGCAAAAAGACGACGCCACCCTGCCGCGCGCCTCACTTCCAGCAATTGCCGAAGCCTTGCGTATGGCGATGGGCCCCGAAGCAGAGCGGATTGAGGCGTCCTTCAAGGGCAAGTTCTTCCACGATATCGCCGCTGCAGACCGCGCAGGCCGCAGCCTTTGGGCTGCGGCCGCGCGCCTGGCGCCGGAACTCAAGCCCGGACCGCGTTGGGGGCGCACCGGCCTCAGCGAGGATGATTTCGGATCCCTGGTCCAACTGGCCGCCGGCATTTGGCGACATGCCGGCCCGCTTTGGGCCGCTATTCAGCTCGCTGGCTGGGGACCGCCGGATGAGGCGGTGCGCGCTGCCCTATCCCCCATGGCGGTGGAAGATTTGCCCGCTTTCGGCATGGCGCTTGCGACCCTGATGCAAAAGGCGACAAGCCCGGGTCAGGTGGCCCGAGAGGCAGCCCGGCTATCGGAAAAGGCGGGTAGCATCGCCGATGCCGCGGTGGATGATTGGCTGGAAAAGGCGCGGGTTCATCTGCCGGGTGAGGATCTGGTCTCCGCCGCCAGCTTCGCCGAAGCCTTCGGTAGGGCTTTCAAGGATCTGGAAAACGCCCCCGCCACACGCAATCCGCGCCGCGGCGCGCGACTGGTGGAATTGCGCCAGGAAGCGGAAGTCACCTGCCGCCTCGCCTATGAGGAAGGGCTTGAAACCCACATCCTCCGCCAATTGCCGGACCTTTGCACAGACGCATCGCCGGACCTGATCCTCGCCATGGAAGCCCAGGCGCGTGCCTTGCGACGCATTGAGGCTATTGGCCGGCGCTACGGGCTTGATCACGGCTATGATGGTGCCGCAACCCGCATTCTTGCAGCGCTTGAGGCCGCGAAACAGGCCCTTGAACCGGGCGGGATGACCAGACTAGACCTCGCCCGGCTCGCGGAAATCCTGCTGGGTCCAGAAGCGGCGCTCACCTTCCTGGGCTGACCGCCACGGAATGCTAGCGGTTGTGGCGCCAAAGCTTGGCCTGAGCAGCAAGATCGCCTATTATAATCAAGAAGTTCGTCGGAAATCGGCACGTCAGACACCGGCGCAGTGAGGCCATGACAATTGAATCGAAGGTGATGTCAGCAAGTCTCGATTCCAAAGCCTCGGCCACAGGTCAGCAGACCGGGCCCGATTCCGCCGGCTTTGCCGAACGGGGCGTCATTGTTGCCTTCACAACGCCAGCTCTATTCGGTGCGCGGCTTTGGCGCGCGCGAACCGGTGCTGATGCCGAAGTTACCCCGGCCAATCTTTCCGGACAGCCCGGTGAGACAATATTGCCAAGCGCGCAACTGCTCTTAACACCGAATCTGACTGCCCATGATCAGGCTCTCTGGCAAAAGCTTCAGGCCGTGCCAGAATTTTCGCCCGAAAGGGTACGAGAGGCCATGATCAGCACCGCCGCTGATGGGTGGCGCGGACGGGCAGCCATGGCCTGGGCAGAAGAACAAAGGGCTGCCGATACCACGGCACTCCGCCGCATGTTTTTCCTTCTGCTGACCGACCTGATCCGGCGTACTGAATTGCCGGCGGAGGCAAAGGTCCCCCCGGAACAGGAAAGCCTGATTTATCTCCGGCCGCGCATCGGTAAAGCAGTTGCGCGCGTCGCCAAGCGCTATTCCATGACCACCGAGGCTGTGGAGGCCGCGATTGAAGCCTTGGCAAGTGTCTTCATGCCGATTGGGAAACACCATGATGCCGTTACGGGCCATACAAGATTTGCCCTTACCGAATTGGAAGCCTTCATCAAGGAAATTGATCACTGGGTCGCCCCACGTCGCGACAATGCGCGCGGCATGCGCGCGGAATTCCTGCTGCGCAAGGCCAAGCTTGCCTTCAGCTGTGCGCGCGCCGCGATCAATGAACTAGACCGGGTGCTGGACGACACCACGATCCTACTGCGCGCATGGCAGCGCGATCAGGCATCGGTGCTGCGCCGCGCCGCTCGCCCGGCATGGCTACTGGATGGCTGGGACATCATCATCGCCCTATGGCGGCAATCGGAACCTTCGGATCGGGAAGCCTGTTTTTGGGAAATGAGCCATTTGGTGCCGATGCTGCCCAAGGAAGTCGAGGGCTGGAGCGGCTTTCCCGAAGGCGCCGGCAAATTGCGCCAGGAACAGGCGACGAGCATCAAGGGCATGGATTGGCGGCGCTTTCGCCATTTGGAATTCAGCGCGCGCAATGAAACACTTCTGACCGGCAAGCATGGCACTACGCTTGCGACCGAAGCCAGGAAACTACGCGAAACCTATATGGTGCAGTCCACGCGCTCACTCACCCAAGTCGGCCCAGACGGGCAGGATGGCGGGGACGCCCTGTCACGCATTTCAAAGCGAACCTCTCTCGCCTCCGATTCGGTTTTGCAACAGGTTGTTGCCGTGTTGGAAGCCGTGCCGTCGCGCGCGGTGCTCGACCCCATCATCGAAGCCGCGCGCCCCAGGCTCAAGCTTTTGCGACCGCCCCGGCCGATCACCTTCACGCGCATCCTGTTCATGCCCTTTGACGGTGCCGTAGTGCCGCCGGCGGAATGGAAGGCTGGCGCCACCAAATTCCCGCGCTCTGCCATGCAACCGATCGCCGATGCGCTGCGCGAAGCCATGGGACCGGAAGCGCAGCAGATTTCAGCCAATCTTGGCGGGCGCAATTTCTTCGATGTGCTGCAGGTTGACGCTGCGGGAAGAACGCTGTGGGCGGAAGCAGCCCGCCTTGCGCCAAGCCTGAACCTGCCGGATGGCCTGCCAAGCATTGGCCTCAACGCAGCCCAAAGCCGGGAATTGCTTGATGTCGCCGCGGCGATTTGGCGCCATGCTGATGCGATCTGGGAAGCGAAGCTCGCCGCCTTTTCCGGCCCATCGCCTGAATTGGTCAATGCCGCCCTCAAGGGCCCAGCCCACGAGGGCCAGGCGGTCTTCAGCCTGGTGCTGACAAGCCTTTTGCACCGAGCCCAAAGCCCGGCTTCAGTGCTGGCAGCCGCGGCGCGCATTTCGCCCATTGCCGGCAATATCGCCGATGAGAAGCTTGAGGAATTGCAACGGGAACCCTTGGAAAGCCTGCCCGCTGAAGATGCCGTGCGCGCGGCGCATCTCGCGGAGGAATATGTCACGCTTCTGAAGGAACTGGAAAATGTTCCGGCCGGCTATATCAAGGATCGTCGCGCGGTGATCCGGCCGATGCTGGATAGTATTAGTAAGTTGATTCTGGAAACCACTCAAAAAATTTATGAACGCCAATTCCTGGCGGCCTTGAAAGACCCGAATGGCAAGCGCCGGGCGGCGGTGGTGCTGAATATTGAATACCTCGCGCGGGCGCTCAGACGCCTGGAAGATGCGGGGCGCCGCGCCGGGGGTTTTGAAGCTTTCGATAGGCTTCGGCTTGCCTATGCGCAGAAGCTGAAAGCCAGCCTGGATGCGTTGGATGGCGGCGGTCTGCAACGTCATGACATCATCCGGCTTGCTGAAATCCTGCTTGGCAGTGACAAGGCCATGGCGCTGGCAGCACCGCCGGCCAGGTCCGCGAAACGAGGATAAGCGACCTCAGGGTGAACCGCTGGCTCAGGGGTTTCCTCAACCCCGGCTCTGGGTCATGATCGTACGATCTGCAACTCCAAGCCCAGGAACCCGCCATGGCTCTCCGCTGCGATCTGATCATCCGCGATGCGACCATCATTGATGGCACCGGCACTGCCAGCCGGCGCGGCGATATTGGGGTTTCTGGGGATCGCATTGTGGCGGTTGGTGATCTGGGCGGCGCGAGTGCTGACCGCGAAGTAATGGCGGGCGGCAAGGCCTTGGCGCCGGGTTTCATTGACAGCCACACCCATGATGACCGCGCCGTGCTGTGCGGCCCCGCCTGCATGACCTGCAAGATCAGCCAGGGGGTCACCACGGTTGTGGTTGGCAATTGCGGTGTCAGCCTGGCGCCCGCGCGTTTCACCAATCGCCCGCCGCCACCGCTTGATCTGATTGGCGAAGATGGCTGGTGGCGCTTCGATAGTTTCGGCGATTACGCGCACGAGCTGAAAAAACAGGGCTCGGAGGTGAATACCTATGCGCTGGTCGGCCACCAGACCATGCGGGTTGAGGTGATGAATGGCGATGTGATGCGCGTTGCCAATGATGCCGAAATTGAACGCATGCGGCTGCGCGTAAAGCAATCCCTCGCTGAGGGTGCTTCCGGCTTTTCCACCGGACTTTATTATCCACTGAATATGCATGCGACGACCGAGGAAGTGATCGCGGTGGCCGAACCGCTCCGCGCCTATGGCGGCATATACGTCACACATATGCGTGATGAGGCGGATCGCGTTTGCGCGTCCATCGAAGAAACGCTGAAGATCGGTGATCGTGTCGGCTGCCCGGTTTGGATCAGCCACCATAAATGCTCAATGCCGGAGAATTACGGCCGGTCCAATCAGACGCTCGCGCTGATTGATGCCTATGCGCAAAGCCAGGAAGTCTGCTTTGACGTTTATCCCTATCCGGCGGGGTCCACCGTGTTGATGCCCGATCGGCTGCGCGATGATGTGAAGGTGATGATCACCTGGTCCATCCCGCATCCGGAAATGGCGGGCAAATATCTGTCCGACATTGCGCGCGGTTGGAATACGGATATCCGCATGGCGGCCGAACGCCTGCTGCCGGCGGGCCAGATCACCTTCCAAATGGATGAGGCCGATGTGCGCCGCATCATGGCGCATCCCATGTCGGTGATTGGCTCCGATGGCATTCCGCATGATGCGCATCCGCATCCGCGGCTTTGGGGCACTTTCCCGCGCGTGCTGGGCCTATACGCGCGCGAGTTGCGCCTGTTCAGCCTTGAGACGGCGGTGCATAAAATGACCGGGCGTCCTGCTGCTGTCTTTGGCATGGTGGATCGGGGCGTGATCCGCGAAGGCGCCTATGCCGATCTGGTGCTGTTTGATCCGGATACCGTGATTGACCGCGCGACTTTCGAAAACCCGAAGCAGGAAAGCGCCGGGATCGAGGAAGTCTGGGCCAATGGTGTTTCCACCTTCGTCGCCGGCAAGGGTGCGACGGGCGAAAAGCCGGGCCGCTTGGTCACGCGCGGAAGGGCCTGATCACTTCCAGCGCCAGCGCCAATCCGCCCAAGCCACCACCAAGCCTGCGAGTGTAAGCACCAGCCCCGCCGCAAATACCGCAGCGTGGCTTTCATCGGTCATGCGAAATAGCGCTGCCAAGGCAAAGCCCGAAATGGCCTGCGCGACCGCGAAGCCTGCCGTCACGCGCACCCAGATCACGCCGGCCAAGGCACCCGCCCTCTCCCGCGCCGCAGCCAAGGCGACTGTGGTAATGCCAAGCGCGGCAAAGCCGGAAACCAGCCCAAGCGGCACCAACACCCAAAGCGCCCGCGGCAAGGCCAAAGACAGCGCAATGCTTTGGATCACCATCCAGACCAGGATGGCAAGGCGCCCGCCCCAACGATCCACCGCGCGGCCACCCACCAACGCACCTGCGATGCAGCCAAGGCCAAACAGCACCCACATGCCGGCGCCAAGTGCCACACCAAGCCCCCTGCCCCGAGCCGCCAAATCCGACAAATAGAGCATCGGCGGCACCAGCCCCGCACCTGACAGCGCATAGGCGATGATGATGCCAAGCGCGGGCGGAGCGCGGCCATCGGGCGCGGTTTCCGCCGCTGGCGGGCGCGGCCAGAAGGGGCGCATCACAAGCCAAAGCAAACACGCAACCGCTGCCAGCCCAAGCCAAGCCGTCGCCACACCGCCATGCAGCAATAGCGGCACCAAAAGCGCACCGAGCGTAATGCCACCGCCGACACCAAACAGCACCAGGCCTCCCGCGCGCCCGCGACGTTCCGGCGGTGTCACCGCCTGCACCGAAGGCCCCGCCAAGCCCATCAACATGCCGCCCGAAACGCCCGCAACACAGCGCCAAAAGCCGAGCCACGCCAACCCGCCATGCCAGGCACAGGCCGCGAAGGCGAGCACCGCCATCGCCATACCCATATCCAGCGCACGCGACACTGAAACGCGCCGCGCCACGGCCCGCACACCGCCAACACCAATCAGATACCCCGTAAGGTTCAGCGCCCCGAGCAAGCCGGCTTCCGCGCCATCCACCCACCCCGCCGCCACCATCGCCGGAAACAGCGGCACATAGGCAAAGCGCGCGAGGCCAATCCCGGTGCAGGTGGCCGCCGTGCCGGAAAGCGCGGTTAGCGTTGTGGCCCTCATCCTGGCGTTTCGTATTGCCGATCAAGCGGCGCAAATTGGCGCACTGCAGCGCTCATCCAGCTATCGCGCGGGTTGATGTACCAGGCAGCGATGCGCAAGCCCGTCACTCGGGCCGGATATTGGCGCGGCGGATCACCTCGGCCCAACGCGCCTTGTCGGCCCGGATGAGTGCCGCCAATTCCGCGCGGCTGCCCCCAACCGGGTCAATCCCCTGCTCATTCAGCGTCTTCACCACTTCGGGGTCCCGCAACGAAGCTGCAGCGGCGGCATTGAGCCGATCCAGGATTGCTTCCGGCACGCCGGAAGCTGTCACCAGCCCATGCCAATTGCTGGTTTCAACGCCAGAGATGCCGGATTCCGCCAAGGTTGGCACATCCGGCAGATAGGGTAGGCGCTGCGCACTGCCGACGGCCAGAATGCGCATGGTGCCGGCGCGGTGATGCGCCAGAAACACCGACATATCCGACATGCCCATATCCACTTCCGCCTGCAGCAGCGCGGTGCCGACAGGCCCGCCGCCGCGATAGGGCACATGCACCATCTGCACACCGGCCACCTGGTTCAGCAATTCGCCAGCCAGATGCGGCATACCGCCTGTGCCGCTTGATCCGAAGGTGATCTTGCCGGGCTGAGCCCTTGCTGCCGCCAGAAGATCCTGCAAGCTGTGGAAAGGGGATTGCGCCGGCACCACAATCGGTACCTGCACATTGATCGCAAGGGTAATCGGCGCCAGATCGCGTTCCGCGACAAAGGGCGGGTTACGCGTCAGGCTTGGGCCAATGACAATCGCGCCCGTGGTACCGAGTGCGACCGTATACCCATCAGCCGGGGCCTTGGCAGCAACATCCACCCCGGTCATGCCGCCGGCGCCCGAACGCGTTTCGATCACCACCGGCTGGCCAAGCCTTGCCGCCATGCGCGGCGCCATGAGCCTTGCGGTGAAGTCATTCGACCCACCCGGCGCGAAGGGCACGATGAAGCGGATGGGCCGCGTTGGGTAAGGGGCTTGTGCCATGGCGGGCGCCGCCATCAACAAGGCCAAAGCCATTACGAAAGCGCGCAGCATGCCTGGTCCCCTCTCGCTTGATGATTAATCTGACGGTTATTTTATCGAAGAAGCCTAGAGCAGATCACGTTCAGATGGAACCATCTGAACGTGTGAAGATGCTCGAAAAACAACAATTTAGAGCGGGTTGCGTGAACCCATGTGAACGCAACATGCTCTAAGCAGACTCCGGGTACATGACCAGAGGGGCTTGACTGCTGTTCTTTCTTAAGACGGCACCTTACGGAAAAGGCGCTTTGGCGCGCGCGGATCGCGGTGCCTGACGCGCCGCAACCCCAAAAGGGGGTCCGGCGCGCTGGGATTGGGCGAATTCATGCTGCATGCTGTGCTCCAGCGTGGGAATTCCAACCCAACAACGTTTGTATCAAAGTTTTTCCGGCGCATAGGGACCAGCCCGTCAGTGCTTTCGAAATGGCAGGCCCGTCAGTTTTTTCGAAATGGCAGCTTCCTTGGCACGGCAAAAACGCTGTCTGGCCCAGACGAGTATTGTCATTTTTTGGGCCGCTATCTCAGCCCTGGCAATGAGCCCTTTTGCAGCCGTGGTTCAACATGTCTGTCCTGCAGGCCGAAGACAGAACCCGTAACAGAGCAGCCATGCAGAATTTCATGGAAATTAAACTTGATTTAACATCGTCGTTACTGTTAACTTTTTTTGTTCGAAACCATCAGAACTCATTAAAGGTCAGGAACAATGGCGACTATCACGGGAACAGCAGGGTCCGACAACCTCGCGGGGACTTCCTCCAGCGATTCGATCAGCGGCCTTGACGGCAGCGACACCCTGAATGGCGGTTCTGGCGATGACACGCTGGCGGGTGGGGCCGGGAATGATATTCTGCTTGCCGGTTCCGGCGACGACAGGCTCTTTGGCGGCACTGGGAATGACCGGTTTGTCATTGATGTTCGTCGGTTCGGCCAGGACACCATAGCCGACTTCACGACGGGCGATATCATTGATGTATCGCTGCTGAATGTCGCCGATTTGGCCAGCTTGCAGCCCTTCATGTCGCAGGTCGGCACCAATGTTGCGATCAGTCTCCGCTATTTCGGCAATGCCGAAAGCCTGATGCTGCAGAACACGTCCTTGGCAGCGCTGACCACGGCTTCCTTCACCTTCAACACAAGCGCCACAGCCCTGAACCTGGCCGGTACAAGCAGCTCCGATGTCCTGTTCGGCGGCAATGGCAGCGACACCCTGGATGGTGGTTCGGTCGATGACACGCTTTCAGGTGGGGCCGGTAATGATATTCTGCTTGCCGGTTTCGGCGACGATCTGCTCTTTGGCGGCGCTGGGAATGACCGATTTATGATTGACAGGCGGGAGTTCGGCCAGGATACGATTAGCGACTTCACGACGGGCGATATCATTGATGTGTCGCTGCTGAATGTCGCCGATTTTGCCAGCTTGCAGCCCTTCATGTCGCAGGTCGGCACCAATGTCGCGATCAGTCTGGCCTTTGGCGGCTGGGGCGAACGCCTGATATTCCAGAACACGTCCTTGGCAGCGCTGACCACGGCTTCCTTCGCCTTCAATACCAGCACTACAGCCCTGAACCAGGCCGGTACAAGCAGCTCCGATGTCCTGTTCGGCGGCAATGGCAGCGACACCCTGGATGGCGGTTCTGGCAGCGATACCCTGTCGGGTGGGGCCGGTAATGATATTCTCAATGGTGGTTCCGGCAATGACGCTGCGGTCTATGGCGTGGATCCCGGATCGCTGCGACTTCGTTCGAGTGGAAGCGGCGGTTTGATTGTTGAGTCTGCATCTTTTGGAATTGACCAGCTGATAGGTATCGAGAGCATCATAACCCTAGGTGGCTCTGTTTCTGTCGGATCGGCGCTGACGGGGACATTTCGGACAAATGTTGCCGGTGACAACTTCATGCTGCTTGGCACGGCCTACGCCGGTCCTGTAGCCGGCCTTCAGCGGCAATATCTCGGCACCTCGGCGGGCGAGATCGTCGGTGGGACGGAAGGCAATGATTTTATTAATCTTCTGGAAGGTGATGATGCGGCCAATGGCGATACGGGCGATGACGTACTTGACGGTGGCATCGGCTCGAATTTCTTGACCGGCGGTAGTGGCCTCGATGTCTTTTTCTCGGATGGACGTGGCGGCACCATCACCTGGAGCACAATCACCGACTGGACACCCGGAGAACAGCTGTCTCTTTGGGGCTGGCGCCCAGGTATCTCACGGGCCATTTGGGATGACTCGGCAGGTGCCGCCGGGTTCAAGGGCGCGACAATGTTCGGCGATCTCAATGCTGACGGCGTGATTGACACCTCTGTAACCTGGTCGGGCTTGACCCGCGCAAACCTGCCGACGCCCTTGGAATTTGACGGGCTGCTTTGGTTCGTCGGGTAGGGGA
>JADCFP010000029.1 GCA_020249465.1 Roseomonas sp.
CCTGGAGACCGGCAACGACAGCTTCCGCTTCAGGAACAGCTCCTCAACCCAGACCCATCGCGAAAGGAAACCACAGCCCACCTGACAGGATCAAAAAACCCCGCATCCCCAAAACACGGGTCAAATCTGCGTGGCAAACCCGGGTCAGCTCTCGGCGGCATTCAACAATAACGCAACTTCAGCATGATGGACCTCTCTCCAATTTCAAAAATTCCGGCTAACACTTGTTCGTGACAGGGCGATGACCGATTGATTTTAACTGGATTAAACACAGGGGGGATCTTAAGAATTAGTGGAAGGGGCATCCGCTTTGGAGGTGCCAGATTTGGAGCGTCGGATTTGGAAAAGATATACTTTTCGGCAGCGTGATTTCTGCACAGAAGGCGGTGAGTAATGTTTCCTGCCGTTTGCAAGCCAGAAGTGCTTGTGCCGCGTGTTCAAGGTCAATTTTTGTAAAATCTGTGCTGCCGGTGTCATCTGCTTGATCCAATCCGCCTTGCGGCCTAAGCCCTGATCGTCACGAATTTCATCAATTTGCGATCATGGATTGAGTCAGTGGTCGAGCCCGCCTTTGGCGAAATGTGCTGCGCACTGACAAAATAGCCTAGTGCCTTGCACAAAATCTCATAGGTCTCGCGCAGCTCACGGTTCTCCCGTTCCAGCGCTTTCAGTTTCTTGGCCATATCGCTCGTCACGCCAGCCCGCTTGACCCTTTCCAGCAGCCTATGCGCCCAACAGCCAATCTTCGTTGAAATCGATGACGCCGAAGCCCAGCGAGCGTGGCATTCCGAGATGCTGAAACTTCCCTGCGCAGCCGGAGGTCTTGCCGCAATGGCCATTTTTCAAGGCGAAAAGGCTTGAATCCTCAATCGGGTTCCGCCTAGCCTTCAGGCGCCTTGTCTGCTCGCGGACAATGGGTGTGGGATGGGGGAGAAAAATGAAAAAGCAAAGCAATTGGATGGGCCGGCGTATATTCATGGGCGCCTTAGCCGCGCCGGTTCTGTTGCCTCGGCGTGCCGAAGCGCAGTCTTGGCCGCAGCGACCTGTCAGGATCATCGTGCCCTATGCGGCCGGCGGGACCACAGATGTTGTAACCCGCCTTGTTGCTCAGCAATTGACAGAAGGTCTCGGCAGAAACGTCATTGTAGAAAACCGGCCGGGCGGCGGCGGCGTGATCGGCACGACCGAAGTGGCGCGCGCACCTGCAGATGGCTATACCTTGCTCGTGGGGGCGCCCAATAGCTTTTCGATTAACCAATTCATGTTCCGTCGCCTGGCATATTCACCGGAACGTGACTTGGTGGGCATTGCCCTTATCGGTCAAGTGCCGAATGTTCTGATGACCAACCCCGACATCTTGCCCGCAAAAACCGTTGCTGAGCTTATCGCCTATATTCGTGAACGCCCGGGTCAGATAAGTGCGGGCTCTGGTGGCATCGCCACAAGTGGGCATCTGTCGCTGGAATTGTTCAAGGTGATGACTGGACTCGATATTGTCCATGTGCCCTATAACAGTTCAGGCTTGGCCCGCGCAGATTTGCTCGCAGGGCGCTGTCAGATGGCGATTGATAATCTCACCAGTTATGTGACAGATGTGGAGCGCGGTACGGTGCGTGCGCTGGCGACCGGAACGCTGCAACCGACACGGTTCTTGCCCGGTATTCCGACACTTTCAGCTTCAGGGCTTGAGGGCTATTCGTCAACTGCCTGGTATGCCTTGGCCGCGCCTTCAGGAATTTCTCCCGATATCGTGACGAAACTTAATCAGGAGGTTAACCGCGCCTTGTCTTCAGCAGTTTTTGTCGAGCGCTTGAACCGCCTTGGCGTTGAAGCCCTGGGCGGTACCCCCGAAGACGCAAGGGAATTTTTTGCCTCCGAAGCCCGTAAATGGAAAGTGGTCGTCGAAGCGGCACGAACGGTTTTGGATAACTAACGGAAAGGGGATGCGCTTCCTATGGCCCCGGTTGCAACTCAGCTTGGCTGCGGCGCACGAAGCGACAGTAGCGCATAAATGCGATCAATGATTGGTGTGGTGAGCCCGGAAAGCTCGCGCATTGCCATGATGCTTTCATGTAAAATAGGATATTCCAGTGGCTTTCCGCGTTCAAAATCCTGCAGCATGCTCATCTTGTGGGAAGCTGCACGCAAGGTCCAGGCAATGCGCTTTTCGGCAGGCGTCATCATGGAAGCGCCAACGGCCTGCGCCACCGCTTCCGCTTCCACCATCATTGCGGCAGCCAAGGCGATGATGTCCGGCTTGCTGCCCAGTTCACCAAGTGTCACGCCCGTTAGGACCGCCAGCGGATTCCACACCAGGCTATTGATCATCTTCGCCCAGATTTCCGCGCGTATATCTGCACGGATAGGTGCGCGCAGCCCAGCCCGCGTGAGAAGATCATGCAGGCGATCAATCCGTGCAGAAGGCAGGCCGCTAGGCTCCCCAATCGGGAACGCCGCGTCGCTGGCCGCGTACACCTCTCCCGGTCCTGATAGGTCGGCACCCACCCAAAAGGTACAGCCGATCACGCGTTCCGGGCGGAGCATTGCCCATTGCATACCCAAGGGATCCAGTCTTGGTAACTGCCTTTCACCACGCGTATGAAAATACCACCAGGGTATGCCGGTACTCGGTGGCAGGACCATCGTTTCGGGACCTAAAAGGCTCGCAATGCCATCAAGCGCCGGTGCCACCTGATGAGCCTTCAGGGTAATGAACACGACATCTTGCACAGGCAGCGAAGCCGGATCATCGGTAGCAAAGGCGGCAATTTCTCTTTCGCCTTGGTACGTAATCAATCGAATGCCGTTTCGCCTGATTGCGGATAAGGATGCCCCCCTGGCAATCAGGCTGAGCTCTATTCCTGGCACATCCGCCAGATGGGCTGCCAAATAACAGCCAATGGCGCCGGCGCCGTAAAGGGTCACGCGCATGATGACCTCGTCCCACAGCAACAAGAGTTGACAGCCAATATGCTATCCACCTAGCGTCTTCTGCAAGGTTTACGGATAAGACGCCATGTCATCAGGAAAACGCTTGCGCTTTGCCTATCAAATAGGTGCTGTCGGGGAAGCTGATCTTGATGATCAGGCCCTTTACCGCGAAGCCCTGGATGATGCGATATTGCTGCATCGTCTCGGCTATGATGGCGCTTGGATGGTGGAACATCATTTCTCGGATTACTATCCGCAGCCGAACCCCCTGTTATTTCTGTCACATATTGCGGCGGCTTGTCCGGGGCTTGGTTTGGGTACTTCGGTCATGGTGTTGCCCTGGTATGATCCTGTGCGTTTCGCCGAAGATCTGTCCATGCTGTCCAATCTCAGTTCCGGCGAATTGCATATCGGCATGGGGCGCGGCACTGCGAAAAGCGAATATGACGCCTTTGGCATCGATATGGAGACAGCCCGCGAAAGATTTCGTGAGACCTGGCTTTTCACCCAACGCGCCATGGAAGGAAAGCCTTTCATCTTTGACGGTAAATACGTGAATTTTGCCTCGCCCACAAAAATTCGCCCGGCGTTTGGTGCCAACAAGCCCAAGTTTTATGGCGCAATTGGCAGTATGGAAAGCGCTGGCATCATGGGTGATCTTGGGCTGGCGCCGCTTTGCCTTTCCAGTTTTCCAGATCATTTATTGCAGCGTATCCTGGAAACTTGGCAGATACGCCGTACCGCTGCCGGTCATTCAAGCGATGTCGCTTTTCCCATTTCCATAAAATGTTTCGTTGCACGGACGGATGAAGAGGCTCACGCGCAGGCGCTGAAATATCTACCGCAATTCTTCGCCCTCCAGGTGCGGCATTATCAATCAGACGATGCACCATGGGACAATATCGAAGGATATCAACAATTCAGCAAGATGTTCGCCAATTTACGCCAGCTGAGCGACCCTGCAAATCTGGGCAGCTATATCAGCCGCAACCTTGTGGGTTCACCGGAAACCGTGGCGCGTCGTTTGCGGCAGTTTGCTGATTTGGGCTTTGACTATTTTGTTTTGGGGAACGCGACTTATGGCGTTCCGCGCGCCATCCGGCACGAAACCATCAAGCTCTTTGCCGAGGAGGTAATGCCGCGGCTGCGCGCCGATTTATCGGTGGCAGCCGAATAGAGCTCACGTTCCTTCGGGAGCCCAGCTTCATGGGTGCTTCAAGCCACCCGATAGGTGCTGCCCGAAGCCGCCGCGCCAATCATGGCTTCAAACACCGCAACGCCATGGATCGCGTCCTCGACCGGCAGCGGATAGGCCGGCCCGCCCGTGACGGCGGCGGCAAAGGCGGCCAGTTCGCCATGTTCGATATCGGTTTTGGGGAAATCCTTGACCCAGGCTTCACCCTCGCGCGGTGTAAAACTCAGCCTCTCATGCCCATTCAATTCCAGCGCGGCATCCGTGCCGTAAAGCGCCACGCGCCAGACCCGTGGCGCATAGGCCAGGGTCGCGAAACAGCCGGTGGCGCCCGACGCGAAGGAGAATAGCCCCGCCGTCGTGTCATCCATGCCATTGGTTAAGGCCCGCGCCAGGGAACGCACCGTCACCTCGGCAATCGGGCCGGCCAGATTGATCATCATGTCAATCATGTGAATGCCCATGCCGCCCATGCCGCCGAGCGGGCTTTCGTGGCGGTCCGTGCGCCACATGCCGGGCTGATAGGAAAGCGCGCCCGGCCCGCTGAATTGGCCTTCCACATGCAGTAGCGTGCCAAGTGCGCCTGCGGCGATCAGCTTTTTCATCTCGGCCACTGCCGGCAGGAAGCGGCGATTATGGCCAAGCGCCATCACAACGCCCGCCTTTCGGCAGGCGGCAACGGCGGCTTCCGCACTGGCCTTCGTCATGGTGAAGGGTTTTTCGACGAATACATGCTTGCCCGCGCGTGCCGCCGCAATCACCTGATCCGCATGCATCTGATGCGGTGAGGCAATTACCACCGCCTTGACGCGCGGCTCTGCCAGGATGGCGTTGAGATCAGGCAGGATTTTCACACCCTGGCGCGCGGCCCATTCGGCAGCGCGTTCCGGGCGCCCGGTGCTGCCGGCAATGAAGCGGATGCCGGCATCATTCCGGTTCTGCACACTATCAACCAGGGTCTGGCCCCAGCGCCCCATGCCCACAATGGCCGCTTCAATCATTCTCATGCCTCGTTCAGGTTCAACGCTTGGAAGAATCGCCCGCGCCTTCGCCCTCCAGCACCCGCGCCATGGCGGGCAGGCGCCGGATACCCCAGGCGAGCGCAATGATGGAAAGCAGCACCGCAGCCAGGGTGGGCAGGGTCATGCCGAAAATCTCTCCAGCCGCGCCAAGCAGCAGGGCGCCAAGGGCTGGAAAGGCGCGCACGATCAGGCCCCAAAGGCTCAGCACCCGCCCGCGCATCGCTGGATCGGATGCGGATTGCGCGAGTGTTTGCGCGCAAATCCCATGCACGGACATGGCCGCGCCCATGATGGCAGCGCAGAGCACGCCAAAGGGAAACCAACTGGTCGCAATGAAGCCCACCATGGCGAGTGAGATCGCCGCCGGCGCAAAAACCGCGAGTTTGGTGGTTCCATTCATCTTGCCGCGGGCAGAAACAAAGATACCCGACAGCAAGGCACCAACGCCGAAAGCCGCCGTCAGAACCGCAAGCGCTTCCGCGCCCAACCCGAATTGCCGTTCCACATAAGGTGGCAGAATCTCCGGCAGGCTGCGCAGCAGAAGTGCCACAATCGCCGCATAGGTGAGGATTGGCCCGAGGCCCGGATGACCGGCGACATAGCGAAGCCCATCGCGCATATCCCCCCATAGCGATTTTGTTTTCGCATGTCCCTGTCGTTCCTCGGCCGAGACTTTCAGCAAGGGCGTGGTGGCGGTTGCGATGAAATACGCCACCGCATTCGCTGCAATCGCGGGCCAAACACCCGCAACCGCAATCAAGGGACCGGCCAGCGCCGGCCCGACAAAGCGCGCCACATTGAAGCAGAGCGAATTGAGCCCCACCGCTGCCGTCAAATCACTGCGCGGGACCAATCCCGGCATCAGCGATTGCCGCGCTGGCTGCGCGAAGGAAGATGCAATGCCGTTCAGCACCTCAAGCAACAGCAAGGTATAGATGTCGAGCTTATCAAGTGCCACCAGCAGCGCGATCACGGCGGCCATGACACCGATCATCGCCTGGCTCCAGAAAGTGAGCTTCAGCCGGTCCGTTCGATCCGCAATGGCGCCAGCAATGGGGCTGACCACTACGGCGGGTGCCAGATCGCAAAACGCCACCATGCCGACCCAGAAGGCGCTATCGGTCAATTCCCAGGCGAACCAGGAAATGGCAATGCGATGCATCCAAAGCCCGGTCCAGGAAACAAGGGATGCGGTGAAAAAAACCTTGGCGTTACGATGGGAAAGCGCGCGCGTCAGGACCGAAAGGGATGCCATGCGCGCTTCTGGCCCTCAGCGCCGTCCGCGGATATTCTGTGGACGTTGCGCGCCTGGATCAACCGGCGCCTGGCCGGTGCCCGCATTGCGGATGCATTCGCGAATTAGTTCATCGCGCAGGGTTTGCTGCCGGAAGCTGTCGGAACGCAGCCGCGCAACTGGCACATCATTCGTCATGTCGCTATCGCCGAAATTTGCATCCGCCCGCATCAATTGACCACGTTCGCGGGAATTGACCACGCGTTCCGCTTCCTGGGTGCAGATGCGCTGCAATTCCGGCGTGGCGCCGGCAGTGGCAGCGCGCTGGGAGGGTGGCGGCGCTTCCTGTTGCGCACAGGCGGCAAGAACAAGAAGCAAGGGCAAAAATCGGATCATGAGGGGGCTCCCGCCGGAATCGCACGTGACAATAGCCCGGTCAGGCCCGCTTCGTCGAACCGGCCGGCTGCATCAAGCGGCAGGCTGGCCGCCGCCCGCAGCAATGCCGGGTGCAATTCCGCCCCCGTGGCGCTGAGGGTGAAAAACCCCTTGAGCCGCGCAATGCGCCCCATGGCTTCGATCAACGCCAGCAGCCTGAGACAAATCGCGAGGCCCTGAGGGGTCGCAAGGCCATGGCGCGCATCCACCGCTTCCGCCCAGCAGGCGGCATCGGCATCGGCCAGCAGCAATTCCATCGCTTCCCCATCCGCGCGGCGAAACACCAGCCGGCGCGGGCTGCCCCAGATCTCCGCCCCCGCCGCACCGCGCGCCGCTTCCCAAGCGCCGAGCAGATCGCGCGCGGTGACGGCGGGCGTCTCCTCGGGCGGGAAGGGGATGGCGTAGGTCAGCGCCCCATCGCTGCTTGGGATGATCCTGATCGGGCTGGTCATGCGCCCCCTTTTTGGACCGGCTAGAGGCGCCGCGCCAGTCATAGGCTGCGCGAACCGCTTGACGCCAGCCATGGGCGCGGCACTCTTTGCGACATGACCGACATCGCAGACCTGACCGCTTCTGAGGCCGCGCGGCGCATCGCCGCCGGTTCCCTGACCGCTTCTGCCCTGGCTGAGGCTTGCCTTGCCCGCATCACCGCGCGTGAGCCTGAGGTGCGCGCCTTCGCCTGGCTTGATCCCGCGCTGGTGCGGCGCGGGGCGGCGGCCTTGGACAAGGGCGGGCCGCCCGCGCCACTCAAGGGCATTCCTTTCGGTGTTAAGGATGTGCTCGATACCGCCGATATGCCATCCCAATATGGCTCACCGATTTGGGCGGGGTATCGGCCAAGGGGTGATTCGGCTGCGGTCGCCATGGCGCGGGCGGCCGGTGCGCTGATCATTGGCAAGACCATCACGACGGAATTCGCCACGCGCCATCCGGGGGCAACAACCAATCCTGCCAATAAGCACCATACGCCGGGCGGGTCTTCATCCGGTTCGGCGGCGGGCGTGGCGGCGGGGTTCTTTCCGCTGGCGTTTGGCACGCAAACCGGCGGCAGCATCATCCGTCCGGCAGCGTTTTGCGGCATTGTCGGCTTCAAGCCGAGCTTTGGTGCCATCCATCGCGGCGGCATGAAGGTGATCAGCGAAAGCCATGACACGATCGGCGTCATGGCGCGCAGTGTCGCGGATTGCGCGCTTTCCATGGGCGCGATGACGGGGCGCGATTACGGCAACCCGGAAGCCAAACTGCCCCGCGCGCCGCGCCTGGCCTTCACGCTTGGCCCGCCTGCCGCCAAGGCGGCGCCGGAGACACTGGCGCTGATGGAAAGCGCCATTGCCGCCTGCCGCAAGGCCGGCGCTGAGGTAGTGGAGATCACCCTGCCCCAGGTGATGACCGAAGCTTTTGAGGCGCATGAATATGTGACGAATATGGAAGGGCTGCAGGCACTCGGCTGGGAAATGGCCGCAGCGCGGGCGCAGCTTTCCGATGTGCTCAAGGAAAAGCTTGATTGGGCAAAGCGTTTCCCGACTGCGCAGCTTGATGCCTGCAAGGCCGTGCAGGCCAAGGCACGCGCCGCGCTGCCCGCTGCGATTGAAGGCTTTGATGGCGTGATCACCGCTTCTGCGGCGGGTGAGGCGCCGGCGGGCATTGGCTGGACCGGCGATCCTTCCTTCAACTCGCTCTGGACGCTGCTGCATGGGCCCTGCGTGACGGTGCCAGCCGGCAATGGTCCGAAGGGCCTGCCGCTTGGCGTGCAAATCGCTGGCCGCATCGGCGAAGATGCCAAGGTGCTGGCGATTGGGGAATGGCTGCGCGGCGCCTTGTGATGCTGCGGCATGGATAGGCTTGACGCCAACCGCATGTTTCTGGCGGTGATGGAAACGGGCAGTTTCACCGCCGCCGCTGCCAGGCTTGGCACTTCGTCCGGCCAGGCATCCAAGCTGGTGTCATCGCTGGAAAATGCGCTTGGCGTGCGGCTGCTCAATCGCACGACGCGCGCCATTGCGCCGACCGAAGCGGGGCAGGCCTATTTTGAACGCATGCGCGCCCTGCTGGAGGAATTCGATAGTCTTGAAGCCGCCATCAAGGATACGGCGCAAGAACCCAGCGGGCGGTTGCGCATTACCGCGCCGCTTACTTTCGGCGCCATGGCGCTGACGCAGGTCTTGAGCGATTTCGCGCGGGCCTATCCGCGCATTGCCCTGGATGTGAATTTTTCCGACCGCATCGTCAACCTGGTGGATGAGGGTTTTGATATCGCGATCCGCATCGGGCGGCCCGATGATTCCGCCATGATGGCGCGCAAGCTTTGCGACATGCGGCTATTGGTGGTGGCAGCGCCGGATTTTCTGGCGGAGAGCGGCACCCCCACCACGCCGGAAGCGCTTGGCGCCATGGCATGCATCATTGATACGAATTTCCGCGAGCCCAATCGCTGGCCCTTCCGCACTGCGCGCGGTGAGGCGATCACCGCCCCGGTGCAGGGCAGGCTGCGCTTTTCCAATGCCGAAGCCTGCCTGAACGCGGCTGAGGCGGGGCTTGGCCTTGCCTGCGTGCCGAGCTTCGTCGCGGCCGAGGCGTTGCGCGCCGGGCGGCTGGTGCGCGTGTTGCAGCCCTTTGAAGCCGAGCCCTTGGCGCTTTACGCACTTTATCCCCATGGCCGGCATTTGGCGGCGAAACTCCGGCGTTTGGTGGATTTCCTGGCGGAGCGCTTCAAGGGCAAACCGGCCTGGGATGAGGGGTAGTAGAAGTTCTTCCAAAATGGAAGAAATAACCTTCTATTCGGATATATTATAATTTGAAATGGCTTGGATCATCTTGCGCCCAGTGCCGGATCGCCGGCGCATTTCATGATGCAAAAGGACGCAAACCAATGAGCCAAGCTGCCATGACCACCCAAACCCTCTCCCAGCCAGCACAGATCGCCAAGACGGATCTGGCGGCGCTGCTGCTGCGTGCCGCCATGGGGGTATTGTTTCTGGCCCATGCCGGCCTCAAGATTTTCGTGTTCACGCCGGCGGGCACGGTTGGCTATTTCGCGGGCCTCGGCCTGCCCGCCCTTCTGGCCTATGCCGTGATTCTGGCCGAGCTTTTCGGTGGTATCGCCCTGCTGCTGGGTATTTGGACACGCTGGGTATCGCTCGCGCTGCTGCCCATTCTGCTCGGGTCCATTTATGTGCCGCATGGCGCCAAGGGCTTCCTGTTTTCCAATCCGGGTGGCGGTTGGGAATTCCCGGCCTTCTGGGCGGTGGCGCTTGTGGTGCAGGCCCTGCTTGGCGGTGGCGCCTATGCGCTCAAGAAGGATAATGCGTAATCAAGGGGCCTGGGCCTCAGGAGGAGTGCTATCATGAGGGACGCCTTCGACATGCACCAATCCACGCGCCGTATCGGGCGCGTGCGATTGAAGCTGCGCGATCTGGAAGCCGGCGCGGCGTTTTATGAAAACATCCTCGGTCTCAGGCGGATTTCCGCCGAGGCCGGGCGCGTGGTGCTCGGCACCACCAAGACAGCTTTGCTGGAATTGATCGCGGCGCCAGCGGCGGCGGCGCGTAACCCGCGCGATGCGGGGCTGTTCCACACCGCCTTCCTGTTGCCAAGCCGGGCTTCACTGGGCGCCTGGTTGGCTTTCGCCATGGCCAAGGGCGTGCCCGTGCAAGGCGCTTCCGATCATGTGGTGAGTGAGGCGATCTATCTTGCCGATCCTGAAGGCAATGGGATTGAGGTTTACGCCGATACCCCGACTTCAAGCTGGCATGACGCCGCAGGCAAGCTGCTGATGACAACCCAGGCTTTGGATGCGGATGGCGTGCTCGGCGCTGGGCAGGACGGGGCCTGGCAGGGTTTTCCCGACGATGGCCTGATTGGCCATATCCATCTTCAGGTGGGCGATACCACCGCTGCCGAGAGGTTTTACGGCGATGTGCTTGGCTTTGATCTGACCAAGCGTTTGCCGAAGGCCATTTTCTTCGGCGCCGATGGGTATCACCACCAAGTCGCGTGTAATACCTGGAACAGCCAGGGCGCTGGCGCGCGGCCCCGTAATGCGACCGGGTTGGATGGGTTTGAACTGCTGGTCCGCCGTTCAGAAGATCACGCGGCTATAATGGAACGCGCGGCGCAGGCGGGCCTTGTCGCTGAACATCAGGGAGATAGCGCTATCTTGCGTGATCCTTGGGGCACTAGCGTCACGCTGCGCGCGGCGTGACCATGCCTGATCCGCTTGGTTTGCGGGCAGGGTTGCCATGCCGCCCCGCCCGCAAGCCCATGCCTTACTGCGGCTGAATGCCAGCCGCGCGCACCACGGTGGCCCAGCGATCCACCTCAGCCCGCACCAGCCGGGCGAGTGCTTCCGGCCCCTGCTGATCGGCGGCTGCGGGGATGGAGCCCAGATCCTCAATGCGCTTGCGGATGGCGGGGTCATTCAGCGCGGCGCGCAAAGCCTCATCCAGCTTTTGCACTACCGGGGCAGGCGTGCCGCGCGGGGCGAAAATCGCGTTCCAGCCTTGGAAGATATAATCAGGCACGCCGGCTTCGGGCGCCGAGGGCACGCCCGGCGCATTGGGGTTGCGCGTGGTGGCCGCCGTCAGCAGGCCGCGCATGGTGCCTGCCTGGATTTGCGGCACGGCGGCAGGGGCAAGCAGGCACGCACTATCCACCTGCTGCGCCACCACATCATTCAGCGCCGGGCCTTCGCCGCGATAGGGTACTTCATTCATCCGCGCGCCGGTCAGATGCGCAAATAGCGAACAAGCAAGGTGATTGGTCGAACCGATCCCGGCATTGGCATTGGAAACCTGGTTCGGATTGGCGCGGACTCGTGCCAGGAATTCCTGCATGGTCTGTGCGGGGAAGCCATTGCGCACCACGAAAAACAGCGGCGTGCCGGCAATCAGCCCAATTGGCTGCAATTCGCGCGGATCATATTGGATGGAACGATAAATCGAAGGTGCGGCGGAATGGCTGCCAAGGCTGCCGACCGTCAGCGTATAGCCATCTGGTGCCGCTTGCGCACCGCGCGCCCCGCCAATGGTGCCGCCGGCGCCCGAGACATTTTCCACCGTGATGCGCTGGTTCAGCGTTTTCATCATGTGATCGGCAGCGATACGCGCCAGCACATCGGTGGCACCCCCTGGGGCAAAGACCACGATCATATTGATAGTGCGATTGGGGAAATCCTGCGCGGCGGCAGGCTGGGCAAGACCCAGGCAGAGCGCGGCAAGGGCCGTGATGATGCGTTTCATAGTGCTTCCTCCCGTAGGGCGCCTTGGCGGGTTTGCCCCGTTCTGCCCATAAGCATGGAAGCTTCCCCTTAGGCCCGCCGTCAAGCGCCACCCCTTGCGCCAATGGCCCTGGCGTTTCAGGGTCTGGCACGTAAGCCCCAAGGAGAACCCCATGCTGCCGCCGCGCGAGAAAATGACCATCTGCTTCGCCCATGTCGCCTATCGCTTTGCCGATCG
Source organism: Roseomonas sp. (assembly GCA_020249465.1). Taxonomy (GTDB): domain Bacteria; phylum Pseudomonadota; class Alphaproteobacteria; order Acetobacterales; family Acetobacteraceae; genus Neoroseomonas. The sequence goes on from JADCFP010000029.1 coordinate 12,268, forward strand.
CTTTGCCGTGCGCAACACCGGGATTGATTTCTTCGAAGTGCGCAATCGGGATGATCTGGATGCGAGGATTGCGGGCGCCGATGTGCTGGTCTGTTCCGGGCTGTGGCGGAATGATTTGCCCAAGCTCTCCCCCCGCTTGCGCTTTGTGCAATCCGCCAGCGCCGGGACGGATCAATATGACCGCGATGTGATGCGCGCGGCGGGTATCAGGCTGGCGAGTGCGCAAGGCTGCAATGCCAATGCGGTCAGCGAACATGCCATTGCGCTGATGCTGGGCATCCTCCGCCGCGTGCCGGAAGCGCGCGACAATCAGGCCAAGCGCTTCTGGCGCGGCATGATGGGCGATTTCGCCAAGCGCGAGGATGAAGCCGGCGGCAAGACCGTGATTGTGGTCGGCACCGGGCGCATCGGCGGGCGGATTGCGCGCATCTGTAAAGCGCTTGATATGCAGGTGATTGGCGTGCGCCGTGATGCCTCGGCTGGGGCGAATGGCGCGGATGAGGTGCATTCCTTCCAGAACCTGCCGGTACTTTTGCCACGCGCGGATTTTGTGGTGCTGGCCTGCCCGCTGACCGATGAAACGCGCGGGTTGATTGGCGCTGCGGCGCTGGCCGCGATGAAGCCCACCGCGCATATCGTGAATGTCGCGCGCGGGCGTGTGGTGGATGAACCGGCTTTGATTGCGGCTTTGCAGGCCGGGCGCATTGCCGGTGCTGCCTTGGATGTGACGGTGGATGAACCGCTGCCGGAAGCAAGCCCGCTTTGGACCATGCCCAATGTGCTGATCACGCCGCATACAGGGGGCGAGACGCATAAATACGAAGACAATGTGCTGGATATGATGATGGAAAATCTGAACCGGCAATGGCGCGGTGAAACCGCCTTGTTCAACCAGATTGTGTGAGGTGCGTGATGCAGAGCCGTGAAGGCGCGCTTGCCCGCGCCGCAACCTATTTCGATGATGGCAGCTACAAGAAATTGCTGACCGATCTTGTCGCCATCCCCTCCACCGCGCAGGAGCCGGGGCATGAGGCCGATTTGCGCCATTACCTGGAAGGCGCGATTGGGCCGTGGCTGGAAAGGTTAGGCTTTGCCGTCACCATCCATCCCAATCCACTGGAAGGCTTTGGCCCGATTTTGACCGGGGTGCGGATTGAAGATGCGGCGAAACCCACCGTGCTGCTTTATGGCCATGGCGATACGGTTCGTGGCCTGGATGAACAATGGCGCCCAGGGCTGAAGCCTTGGGAATTATACGAAGAAGATGGCCGCTGGTATGGCCGGGGTTCCGCCGACAATAAGGGCCAGCATGCGCTGAATATCGCAGCGCTTGAAGCGGTGCTGGCGGAACGCGGCGGCAAGCTTGGCTTCAATGTGAAGATCGTGCTCGAAATGGCGGAAGAACGTGGTTCGCGTGGTTTGCGCGAATTCGTTTCTGCCAATCGAGAATTGCTCGCCGCCGATGTGCTGATTGCCTCTGACGGGCCACGTTGTGAACCAGATGTGCCCACCATCGCCACCGGTACGCGGGGCATTTTCCAGTTTGATCTGGTGCTGAAGCTGCGCGCTGGTGGCGTGCATTCCGGCCATTGGGGCGGGCTGACCACGGACCCCGCGATTCGGCTCAGCCACGCGATTGGTGCGATTACTGATGCGCGCGGCAAGATCCTGGTGCGCGATTGGCTGCCGCAAAATGGCGTGCCGGCGGAAGTGCGCGGCGTGCTGGATGGCTGCCCGGTGGGGGGTGGCGATGGTGCGGCCACGATTGACGCCGATTGGGGTGAGCCAGGCCTGACGCCTGCCGAGAAAATCTATGGCTGGAACAGCTTCATTGTGCTGGCGATGCTCTCCGGCAAGCCGGATGCGCCGGTGAATGCTGTGGCACCCGATGCGCGCGCCACCTGCCATATCCGCTATACGGTGGATACTGATCCAAACACTTTTGAGGCATCGCTCCGTCGCCATCTGAATGAACAGGGTTTTGGCGATATTGTGATCGAAAATGCTGGGGTGCGCATGGCGGCTTCCCGCACGCCGCCCAATCACCCTTGGGTGCGCTGGGCGCAGGACAGCATGCAGAAAACGCTGGGCAAGCGCGTGCAGATCATCCCCAATTCCTCGGGCGGGCTGCCGGGCGATGTATTTGTGGACCATATCGGCGTGCCGCTGGTTTGGGTGCCTCATTCCTATAATGGCTGCAAACAGCACGGTCCGGATGAGCATTTCCTGATTGCCCCGGCGCGGGAGGGTATTCTGGCCTTTACCGGCATGTGGTGGGATTTGGGGCAGGGGGGCACACCCTGATCCCCGTTACCTTTCTTCACCCGCGCCCTGCGCTGGCGCAATGCGCGGGTTACAGAAGGGGCGCATAAGCTTCCCACGGCATCACGCCGTTTGCAGGAGTTTGATATGCATTCCAAAACTTCCCGGACCCTTTTGCTGGCGTCAGTCTTTGCCCTTGGTGCGGCCGGCTTGGCGTCAGCGCAGCCCGCGCCTGGTGCCGGCCCCGGCCCGCAGGGTTCCTCGCCTCATCACATGCACCAGATGCATCACGGCCAGCGCGGCGATGGCATGATGGGCTTTGCCGCCGGTGAGGCTTTCGCCCGCGCCGACGCCAATAATGACGGCAAGGTGACGCGTGACGAAGCCAATGCCTGGCTGGCCGCGCGCTTCGCCGAAATTGACGCCAATAAGGATGGCGGCCTGACGATCGAAGAAATCCGCGCCTTCTACGCTGCCCGCCGCGGCGAAGGGCGTGGCCCGCCTGAGGGGATGCGGGAACGCATGGAAAGCCATCAGTCAGCGCGCTTCCGCTTCATTGATGCGGATTTGGATGGCAAGATCACGCTGCCGGAACTCCGCGTCATGGCGGATGCCATGTTCCGGTCCATGGATGCCGATAGCGATGGCGCGCTCACGCGGGCCGAGGTGCAACGCCGTGGCCGCCGTGGCGATGGGCCGCGCCCGCAGGCGCCTGGGCAGCCCACGCCGCGGTAATTTGGCGATAGGCTGACGCGCAAGCCGGGGCGCGTCACGCCTGCTTGGCGGCGATCCTTGCCGCAATCGCCAGAATGCGTTCTGCCTTCTGCACAATCGGGTAATCCACAAAACGCCCATCCACCTGGATGGAAGCAAGGCCGCCTGCCTCAGCTTCCGCGAAGGCCGCCACAATGCGCTGGGCGCGGGTGATCTCAGCCTCCGGCGGTGAATAGGCTTGATTAGCGGGTGCGATCTGATCGGGGTGGATACAGAGCCTGCCTTGAAACCCAAGCACCGCACCGCGCGTGCAGGAAGCCTCATAGGCCGCAGTTTCGCGCAATTCGATGAAGACGGTATCAATCGGCGGTTCCAGCCCGGCAGCGCGGGAGGCGAGCACAAATTCGCTGCGCGCTGGCGCCAATTCATCCTCAGAAAGTGTCCAGGTGATGCCAAGATCCGTGGTGTAATCGCCTGCACCAAAAGCCAGACGCCGCACGCGGCCAGAGGGTAGCGCAGCAGCCGCGCGCGCCAGATCACGCAAAGCGACCAGCCCGCGCGCGGTTTCAATAATCGGCATCAGGTCAATGCCGCCGGCGGGCAGGCCGCGTTCGGCTTCCAGATTGCCGATCATCCAATCCACCGCCAGCAATTGCCCGGCATCCTCGAGCTTGGGCAGCACAATGCCATCCAACTTGCCGCCGATTACGGAGTGGAGATCGCCAAAGCAAAAGGGTGTGTCGAAGGCATTGACGCGCACATAGGCGCGGCATTGGCGCGGCCTTTCCAAAGCCGCCCGCACCGCACCACGCGCTGCCGGCTTGGCGGCAATGGCAACCGCATCTTCCAAATCCAGAATGGCGGCATCCGCGCCCACCTGAAGCACTTTTTCCGCCCGGCGGGGATGGTCGCCCGGGGCAAAGAGAAAACTGCGATTGGGGCCAGGTGCGTTCATCTGTTTCTGCCTTGCAAGGTGATGCGTATGAACCCGAGTCATAGGCGGCCATAGCCCCCAAGACCAGAGCTTTACAGCCCCGCCCGGGCATGCGGAGATACGTGAAACACCCAGGAGGAAACACCATGATGGATGCGCTACCCGGCACCCTGGCTGATGCCGATACCAAGAACCAGGCCCCAATTTCCAGTCAATTGGCGGGTTTCGCCGCACAACTCCGCGCCGAAGACATCCCCGCCGATGTGATCGAGCAAGCCAAGCGCCATATGCTGGATTGCCTTGGCATTGCGCTTGCCTCCACCAGTTTTGATTTTGCCCATCGCACGGCCAATGCGCTGCAAAGCCTGGCCGGTGCCGGCGCGCATCCCGTGATTGGCTATGCCATGCGCCTGCCGCTGCGTGACGCGGTGATGCTGAATGGTACGCTGATGCATGGGCTTGATTTTGACGACACGCATTCAGACGCCGTGGTGCATGGATCAGCCAGTGCGGTGCCGACTGCCCTTGGCATGGCGCGCGAACATGGCGCGAGCGGCATGGAAGCCTTGCTTGCCTATATCATCGGCATTGAAGCTTCGTCGCGCATTGGTGCGGCCGCACAGGGCGCGTTTCACCAGCTTGGTTTTCACCCAACGGGCATGGTTGGCACCTTTGGTGCTTCGCTCACCGCCGGGCGCTTGGCAGGCGCAACGGCCGCGCAAATGGCGGCGGCCCAGGGCGTTATTCTTTCCATGGCGGCGGGTTCGCTCGAGTTTCTGGAAGATGGGTCCTGGACCAAGCGCATTCATCCCGGCTGGGCGGGCGTTTGCGGCATTACCGCAACCGCACTTGCCCGCGCCGGTTTCAAGGCGCCGCCGGCAGCTTATGAAGGGCGCTTTGGCCTGTTCCGCACCTATCTGGGCGGCAAGGCGCCGGCCGGCTTTGCGGCGCGCTGCACGGAAGCACTCGGCAATTTGTGGGAATTCCGCAATGTCGCGCTCAAGCCCTATCCCTGCTGCCATTTCAATCATGCGATTGCGGATGCCACACTTGCGCTAAGGCGCAAGCACGGCCTGACGCCGGAGATGATCCGCAGCATGACCGCACTGCTCTCGCCCGGCCAATACAAGATTGTCTGCCAGCCGGAAGAAGCGAAGAAGGCGCCGGCCAATTCCTATGACGCGCAATTCAGCATCCATTACACCATGGCGGCTTCCATTGTGCATGGCCGATTCACGCTGAATGAATTGGATGAACAGGCGATCCGCGATCCGCGCGTGTTGGAGCTTTGCCAACGCGCGCATTACGGCGAAGACCCCGCTTCGCGCTTCCCGCGCTATTATTCCGGTGAGGTGGTGATTGAAACCACCGATGGCCGCACGCTGCGCCATCGGGAGGAATTCAATCGCGGCTCTGACGGCCAGCCTTTGAGTGCGGCGGATGTCGAACAGAAATTCCGTGATAATGCCGGGCGCGTGATGTCACCCGCGCGGATTGAACGCGTGATTGATCTGGCGATGTCACTCGAAAAGGCCGAAAGCGTGGTGGCGCTGACAGAGGCGCTGACGGGCTAAAATCAGCGCGGCTTTTTTGTGTTGAGGAAGGAAGCAAAAGCGTGACGATTATAGCCGGTAGGGAACGCGGCAATTTCCTGGAGGATTTTGCGCCGGGCCAGGTGTTTGAACATTGGCCCGGCCGCACCATTACGGAAGCCGACAATATCCAATTCAGCCTGCTGACCATGAACCAGCATCCGATGCATTGCGATGCGGATTTCGCCGCGCGGTCTGAATTCGGCAAGCCCTTGGTCAATTCTGCGCTGACGCTTGCGATTGTGACCGGCATGACGGTGGCTGATATTTCCTTCAATGCCATTGCCAATCTCGGCTGGAAGGATATCGCGCTGACTGCGCCGGTGTTTCCAGGCGATACGATTTATGCGCGCACTACAGTGACCGATGTACGCGCCAGCAAATCCCGCCCCAATCAGGGCATCGTGACCACCAAGACCGAAGGCTACAAGGCCGATGGTACGGTGTTTCTTTCCTTTGAACGGGTGAGCCTGGTGCCCAAGCGCGGCGCCGGCGTGAAGGCATCAAAATGAGCGATTTGGACGAACAGGAAAAACTGGTTCTCGATTCCGTTGCACGGTTTCTGGAACGCCATGTGCGGCCCGTGGCGTCCAAGCTCGAGCATGAAGACGCCTATCCGCATGAAATAGTGGCGCGGATGAAGGAAATGGGGCTGTTCGGCGCCATCATCCCGCAGGAATTCGGCGGCTTGGGTCTAAGGCCCTCCACCTATGCGCGGATCATTGAATTGATTTCTGAGGAATGGATGTCGGTCTCCGGCATCCTGAATTCGCACCTGATCATGGCGCGGATTGTGGACAAGATGGGCACGCCCGCACAGCGCGCGCGTTTCCTGCCACAATTCGCCACCGGTGAATTGCGTGGCGGGCTTGCGCTGACGGAACCGGATTGCGGGACGGATTTGCAGGCCATTCGCACCGTGGCGCGGCGTGATAGCGATAATTACATCATCAATGGCACGAAAACCTGGATCAGCAATGGCATTGAAGGCAGTTGCTTTGCGTTGCTGGTTAAAACCAATCCGGCAGCAGAACCGCGCCATCATGGCATGGCGATGTTCATCGCCGAAAAAGGGCCGGGCTTCACGGTTTCCCGAAAGCTCGAAAAGCTTGGCTATAAGGGGATTGATAGCGCTGAGCTGGTTTTTACCGATTATCGCATTCCTGCTGATCGGCTGATTGGCGGCGTGGAGGGCAAGGGCCTTGCTTGCGCCATTGCCGGGTTGGAACTTGGGCGCGTCAATGTCGCAGCGCGTGGTGTAGGGGTCGCGAAGCGCGCGCTTGATGAAGCGGTGCGTTATTCGCAGCAGCGTAAGACCTTCGGCAAATTCATCCACGAACACCAGGCCATCGCGCTGAAGTTGGCCGATATGGCGGTGCGTGTGGAAGCGGCGCGGTTGCTCACCGAAAAAGCCGCGCATGCCTTGGATCGCGGTGATCGTTCGGATTATGAGGCCGGGATGGCGAAGCTTTTCGCCACCGAAGCCGCGGTGGAAAACAGCCTGGAAGCCATGCGCATTCATGGCGGCTATGGCTATTCCAAGGAATTCGTCGTCGAACGGCTTTATCGCGATGCGCCGCTTTTGGTGATTGGCGAGGGTACCAATGAAATCCAGCGGCTGGTGATTGCGAAGCGCCTGATCGAAAAGAACCCGATCTGATGGCTGATCGCCCCCTGCCGCTGGATGGCGTGACCATTCTGGCGGTCGAGCAATATGGCGCCGGGCCTTTCGGTTCCATGCTGCTTGCCGATATGGGCGCTGAGGTCATCAAAATCGAAAACCCGGCCGAGGGTGGCGATGTTGGGCGTTCCGTCGGCCCCCATTTTTTCGGGCCGGGCGATAGCCATTTCCATCACGCCTTCAATCGGAACAAACGCAGCCTCGCGCTTAACCTGAAACACCCAGAAGGCATGGCGATTTTGCGCCAATTGGTGAGCCATGCGGATGCGGTTTTGGATAATCTGCGCGGTGATCAGCCGGACAAGCTTGGCCTGACCTATGATTCGTTGAAGGAAGTCAACCCGCGCATCGTCTGCGCGCATCTTTCCGCCTATGGCCGGCAGGGGTCGCGCAAATCCTGGCCTGGCTATGATTATCTGATGCAGGCGGAGGCGGGTTATCTTTCCCTGACTGGCGAACCGGACGGCCCGCCCGCGCGCTTTGGCCTTTCGGTTGTGGATATGATGACCGGGCTGATGACATCCTTCGGCCTGGTTTCAGGCGTGGTCGGTGCGCGCGCGACGGGACGCGGCATGGATGTGGATGTCAGCCTGTTTGACACGGCGCTGCATAATCTTTCCTACCTTGCCACCTGGTATCTGAATGGCGGGCATGTGCAGGGGCGGGAACCGCGCGGTTCGCATCCATCGCTGACACCATCACAGCTTTATCGCACACACGACGGCTGGATTTTCCTGATGTGCAACAAGGAAAAATTCTGGCCGATCCTGGCGGACGCCTTGGGCCGCCCCGAATGGGCCGATGATCCGCGTTTCGCGAGCTTCAAGGCGCGCCTCGCCAATCGGGAATTGGTCACCCAACTACTGGATGAAGCGCTATCGCAAAAAACGACCGCCGAATGGCTGGCGCTGTTTGGCGGCCGCGTGCCGGCCGCGCCCGTTTTCGATGTGGCGCAGGCCTTGGACAATCCCTTCGCGCAGGAACAGCAGGCATTGGCGGATTTCGCGCGCCGCGAAGGTGGCGATCCGGTGCGCATGTTGACCGGACCGGTACGCGTTGCGGGTGCGCGCCCGCCTACCAACGCCGCACCCGCGCTTGGCGCCGATACTGCGGATATACTCACAAAACGCCTCGGCCTGGATGCCGGGGCCATCAAAAAACTCAGGGAAAAGGGGACGATCATATGATGAAGCTGACGCGGCGCGATCTATTCGCGGCCTCTGCCTTGCTCGCCACGCCAGCGATTGGCCGCGCGCAGGTGGCCTATCCCAATCGGCCAGTACGCTTCGTGGTGCCATTCCCGCCCGGCAATATGTCCGATCTCATCAGCCGCCTGATGGTGGATGAAATGGCCAATCGTGGTGGCGTGCAGATTGTGGTTGATAACCGCGCTGGCGCCACGGGTGCCATCGGCATTCAGGCGGTCAGCCGCAGCACGCCTGATGGCTATACGCTGCTGATGAGTTCCAATTCGCCGCTGGTCGTGAACCCCGCCGTCACGCGCAACCTGCCCTTTGATGTCACGAAGGATCTGGTGCCGATTGGTCTTGTCGGCTGGACAACGTTTTTGATTGTGGTGCCGCCGGATTTCCCGGCGAACACCCTTGCCGAAGCCATCGCGCTGTTCCGCGCCAATCCCAATCGCTACATCGCCTGCAATCCGGGCGCGGGGACTTTCGGCAATCTGGTGACCGAACAAATCTTCCGTGCGGTCGGCATCAAGATGGAACAGGTGCCCTATCGCGGCAGCGCCCAGGCGCTGCTGGACATGCAACAGGGCCGCGTGCATTTCATGGTGGATGCCATGACCAGTGCCTTGCCGCAGGTGCAAGGCAAGGCGGTCAAGGCGCTCGCTGTTCTGGCCAATCGCCGCTCACCCTTGGCGCCGGAAATCCCCACACTGGCGGAATCCGGCATGCCGGAATTGGCCCCGCTTGAATCTATGGCCTGGAGCGGACTTCTCGGCCCCGTCGGCACACCGCCTGATGTGATCAGCTTCTGGAACCGCGCCATTACCGCCATGCAGAATGATGCCGCGCTGGTGCGGCGCTTTGCATCCATCAATGTGGAAATGGCACCACCTTCGCCACCGGAGAAGCTCGGTGACATGGTGCGCACCGAACTCGCGCGCTGGACCCGCGTGGCGCAGGAAGCGAATATCACCGTGGGCGGGTGAACCGGCTTCTGCGCATCAATTCAGGAAGGGATTGCCCCCGCGCGGGCCGCGTGCGCGTGGCCCGTAATGGCGCGCCAGATAATCCACAATGGTATCGCGGAATTCGCCTTCCAGCGGATTCATGCCGTGCTTTTCCGCCATCCAATCCATCAACTCATCCCAGCGTTCGCGCGTAAAGGCGCTGCGGCGGATGAGCGCGGTGTTGTGGCAGGCGGTGCAATAGCCGAATACTTCTGAACGGCCTTCTCCTTCCGCCAGGACGGTTTCCTCTTCCTGCTGTTCCGCCAGGGCGGCGGCAGCTTCTGTCTGGCGCTGCGCCAGATCAGGCGTCTGCGCGATGGTGGCCGATGCAAACAATAGCACCGCCACCGCCGCATATTGCAGCAAGCGCATGGGCTATTTCAGCCGATCAGAATGGCAACACGGCTGATCGGATTGGCCGCATAGCCTTGCGGATTCCAATTGGCCGCGACATGCGGCTGCATGCGGCCATTGCTGTCCGTCGCGCGATACCAGATTTCAAAATAGCCATCGCTCGGCAGCGCGATGCGGCCCTGCCAACGCTGCCAGGCATGGCGATTGGGTGGGGGCGCCACCTGCATCGCCTGCCAGCTTTGCCCGAAATCGGTTGAGACATGCACATCCCGCACGCTCAAATCGCCGGCCCAGGCATGGCCGCGAATATCCAGGCTGCGCGTGCCGGCAGGCAGGCGCGTGCCATGGGCATGGCTGCTGAGGACGGAGCGCACCGGCATGCTCTCCATCTCCACGAAATCCGCGCCGTTGTTGCGGCTGCCCGGCACAATGGGCGTCACGGGGATGCGATAGGATGTGCCGCCCATGCCGCGCCCGGTATGGGGCGTGTTGCGCAATTCAAGCCGGGTGAACCATTTCTGGCTGAGTGATCCCGGCCAGCCCGGCACAATCAGGCGCGCCGGTGCGCCATGGATTTGCGGAATGGCCGCGCCATTCATGCGAAAGCAGATCAGCGTATCCTCATCCAGCGCTTTTTCAATCCGCATGCCGCGACTGATCGCCGGGCCTTGCGCGGAAAGATGCGTATCGGCGCCATGCTGACCCGTAAATTTGGCGCCTTCCTTCACACCGGCGGCGCGCAGCACATCGCGCAGCCTGACGCCGGTCCATTCCGCATTAGAAATGGCGCCATTGCCCCATTGATTGCCCGCCGCTTGCGGGGAGAAGGCTGAACGCCCATTGCCACCGCATTCCATTTGCAGCCGGCGCGTCACCACTTCAAAGCGCTGTTCAAGCTCGGCGATGGAAAGCTCAAGCGGGGTATTCACTTCCCCGTCAATGCGGATTTTCCAGGCGCGCGGATCGGCCACCGGGTCTGGCGTATTGCCATTGTTCCGAATGAAGAATTTATCGGCGGGGGTGATCGGGTCATCCAGCAGATGCTCGGGCGTTTCGGCGCAAAGTGGGCGTTCGCCCTGCATGATCAGCGGCGCCTTGCCTTCCATTTGTAGGAATTGCGGCTGATTGCCGCCCTGCGCCAAGGCGGCCGGCACCAGCCCACCTGGCATATGGCGCGCAAAGGGAATGGCGGCACCCAGGGCTGTGCCCATGGCAGCAAGTGCGGCGCCTTGCAGTGCCCCGCGCCGTCCCCAGACCAGCGCATCGGCGCGTTCCGGGTCATCACGATAGAGTTCCTGGAATGAACGTTCCGGCAGCTTTTTATTGGCCATGGCTGTGCCTCCTTCATGTCTTGCTTGATCCTTTTTCTGCCCTATCCGACCGGGCGATTGCAAGCGAAAGCGCTGGCCCCCTTTTCGCCGCGCCCCAAAGCCTGCAAGCTGACACCACAATAGGAGAAAACCCATGCAAAAGATCGAATTGGGCCGTTCTGGCATTTTCGTCCCGCCCGTGATTTTCGGCTGTAATGTCTTCGGCTGGACCTTGGATAAGGCGCAATCCTTCCGGATTTTGGATGAGCTGGTAGAACGCGGTCTCAATGCGCTCGATACCGCGGATGTCTATGCCTACTGGGTCCCCGGCAATAAGGGCGGCGAGTCCGAGACGATCATGGGCGAATGGCTGAAGGCGCGCGGGCGCCGACATGATGTACTGATCCTGTCCAAGGCGGGCATGGAAATGCCCGGCATCGGCAAGGGGCTTTCGCCTTCTTACTTGGCCAGCGCGATTGAAGCTTCGCTCAAGCGTCTTGGGACAGATGTGATTGATCTCTATCAGTCCCACCGCGACGATGAATCAGTGCCGCAGGAAGAAACGCTCGCGGCCTTCGACAAGATGATCAAGGCGGGCAAGGTGCGCGCGATTGGCGCTTCCAATTTCTCTGCCGCGCGTTTCAAGGAAGCGCTCGATATCAGCACCAAGCACGGTCTGCCGCGCTATCAGACCATGCAGCCACATTACAATCTGCTGGAACGCGGCATTGAAGCGGATATGCTGCCGCTCTGCGCCGCCGAAGGTGTGGGCGTGATTCCGTATTATTCGCTCGCATCGGGCTTTCTCTCCGGCAAGTATCGGTCTGAGGCCGACCTTGGCAAAAGCCCACGCGGGGCGCGGGGGGCGGGGAAATACCTGAACGACAAGGGGCTGAAGGTGCTAGCCGCCTTGGACAAGGTGGCAGCGCGGATGGGCGCCACGCCGGCGCAGGTGGCGCTTGCCTGGTTCAAGGGGCGCCCAGGGCTTGCCGCGCCGATTGCGAGTGCCACGACCTCAGCGCAGGTCGCGGATCTCGTGAAGGCTGCCACGCTGACTTTGGATGCGGCAGCGGTCGCGGAATTGGATGCCGCCAGCGCGTGATGCTTCGGCGGCTGAAGAGCGTCTGCCTCGGTGCTCCCGCCAGGCGTTTTTGGTTTTAGATCGTGATTCTTACTGAACGGCACCTCGCCATGCTGCCGATTGCCATTCGCGTGTCATCCTTGTTGTCTGTTTCTCCGCTTTTTCTATGCGGTTTTGTCCCGATGGTAATATGCTTCAAATACCGCGACGAAGCGAAAGGGCTCGGTCCTGGGGACGGGCAAGCGCCGTGATGAGGGTTCGAACCGGTTGGTTAAAACCGCGTATGGATAGGCTTTACGGCCAGCGTCTGAATCGCACTAACGCAAATAAGGCTCCACCGTCCCGGTCAGCTTCATGGTCAGTGGCTTGCCGCGCCGATCGGTGGCCTTGCCAAGGCTCACCCTGATCCAGCCTTCCGAGACGCAATACTCCTCAACATTCGTCTTCTCCTGACCCTTGAAGCGAATGCCAACGCCACGGCTCAGCAGCGCCTCATCATAAAAGGGGCTGCTGGGGTCGTTGGATAGCCGGTCCGGCAGGCTTGGGGTGTCTTCGGTCATGGTCATCTCCGGCGCGACTTCTGCCCGAGAGCCACAGCGAAGGCAATTCCGCGCAATTGACCGGGCTGCGGGAAGAAGGGCAGCCAGAGCAGCCGAGTATCCGAGCGTCACGCTTGGCTTGGCTGCAATGAAAACTGCCAGATCTACGGTTGGGGCGCTGTTTCCCCAAAAGCATGAGTTTGCGCTGACCGCCTTTTATCGAAGCGCGAAAGCCCAGCCGTTGCAATGCAAAAACGCTCGGCCTGTCGAACTCTGCCAGCACAGAGGGGGGGATGGTGGGCGCGACAGGGATTGAACCTGTGACCCTTCGCGTGTGAAGCGAATGCTCTACCGCTGAGCTACGCGCCCGACCTGCCGCTGCTTTAGGGGCGGAGCGCCCGCCCCGTCAAGCAGGACCGTGAGCGCCGTCTGTTTCTGGCCCTACGGCAACCTTATATTATGATCTGATCCGTATTTTCTTGGGAAATCTCTGAGATCCAAGAAATGAATGTCGTATTAAGAGAAAATATCACGGATTTTTTGCCGGAGAAGCCAATTTTATGCTTTCTTCATCTTCCAAGAACCGGCGGCAGTACTATCAACCGCATGTTGAAATACATCTTCGGTGATCGCGCCATATTTCATGCCGATCTGCTCGCAGCGCATGGCGGGGAGGGAGGGCTGGCCGCCGCCCTCGCGCAGGGTGAGCGGATGGACCAGGGGGCAGCGCTGATCACTGGGCATTTTGGCGTCGCGCATCCGCTGGTGTTGCATACGCCCCGGCCAGTGGCCTTTGCGGCGGTTATGCGCCATCCGGTTGAACGCATCGTCTCCCTTTATGATTATATTCGCGGCACGCCGGACCATCCGGAACATACGACGCTTCGCACGCTAACCCTCTGTCAGGCTTTGGATGCGGTGCCGGAATTCGCCGTGCATTGCCGGGATGCGCAGTTGCGAACCCTATTCAACGCCACAGATCAGGCGGGCATTATCGCGGCGCTTCGGCGCTACCCCTATCTTCTGGCCCGGATGGAGGCGCTGGATGTGTTTGCCGACCGGCTGCTTGGGGCCTTCGGCCAAAGGCTTTGTGGGGCCTTGCCGCGCTCCAATGAAAGGCCAGTGCTGGCGGGGGTGGCGCCGGCGGTTTCTCAACCCGATTACGCTGCGGCATTGGCACGGCTAGCCGCCGATAATCGGGCAGAGCTCGCCTTCTATGCGCGCCTGCCAAAGATTTTCAGCAGTGTGCCCAAAGCGGCCCAGCTTGGCATGCGCGCCGCGTGAAAGGATTTTCCTTCCTGTCCCAGCCCGGCTAGACTGGGCGACATGCGTTTCCTGCCGAAATCCCTTCTTGCTCTGGCGCTGATGCTGGCCAACGCCGAACTACACCCGGCAGGCGCAGCCGAGGCAGTCTATCAGGTCACGCAAACCGGCATCCCGGTGGTGGAAATTACCGCGCAATTCGAAACGCGCCCTGATGGCTATTGGATGCGGTCAGTCAGTCGTGCCGTCGGCATTGGTCGGTTTTTCGCCGCGCATGAAATCCGATCCGAAGTGGAAGGCGCCTGGCGTGCGGAAGGTGTGGCGCCGCAGCGCTATCAGGCCGAGGGCAATTGGCGCGGCGATGCAAGGCGCACTGTGCTGCTTTACAGGGAAGGCATGCCCCAGCCGCTGGAATTGGAACCGCCAGAAGGCGCCACTAATGAACCCGTGCCCCTGCCAGCGCGGCGCGGCGCGATTGATATGCTTTCCGCCTTTGCGCTGATGTCGCGCACCGTCACGCAAACCGGGCGCTGCGATGTTACCGGTCCCATTTTTGATGGCCGCCGGCGGCTGGATTGGCAATCGCGCACGCTGGGCACAGCCCGCATCACCCATGCGGGGCAGGAGTTTGAATCGCTCCAATGCGGGCTGGAAAGCCGCCTGATTGCCGGGGTGCGCCATGGCGATGACCGCGCCCGCGCGACGCAACCGCGCCCGGCCATGGCTTGGCTTGCCAAGGTGGATCCGCGCCTGCCGCCTATCCCGATCCGGGTGGAATTCCCGAGTACGATTTTCGGCACCATGCGCATGGAATTGCAGCGGATAAGATAAGGCGTCAGCCCAATAGGCTGCGCAGCCCCGAGACATCCGGCGCGATGGGCGCACTGCCTGCCATGCTTTGCGGGCCATAGCCCCAGCCGGCGAAAATCGCGCGCACGCCAGCGCCGCGCGCGGCCAGCATGTCATTGGCGTGATCACCAATCATCACGGCCTGTTCAGGCGCTGCACCCGCCGCAGCGAGCGTCGCGCGCAAATGCCCTGGATCCGGTTTGCGCATAGGGAAGCTATCGCCCCCGCCAAGCGCGCTGAAATGGCGATCAAGCCCAAGGCCCGAGAGCAAGACCCGCGCCGCCGCTTCCGGCTTATTGGTGCAAACCGCAAGCCGCCAACCAGCATCGGCCAAGGCGCTCAGCAATTCAGGGATGCCATCAAAGGGCTGGGTCAGTGCGGCTGCATTGGCTTCGTAATCAGCCATGAAATGGTCGAAGCTTTCTTCATCGAGCGCAATGCCGCGCGCGGTGCAGGCGCGTTCCAGCAACACGCGCACGCCATCGCCGATCATGCCGACAACCTCGGCCCGCGCGAAGCCGGGCAGGCGGCGGCGCGCCATCAGCCGATCCAGCGCGGCATGGATATCGGGCGCGCTGTCCACCAGTGTGCCATCCAGATCAAAAACAGCGCAACGCTGTGCGGGATCAGGCATCGGAAGGCGGCACCCAGGGGATGCGCGCAATGTCGATCCCTTCTTCGCGCAGAGCCTCAGCCTCATCTTCGCTCGCTTCGCCGAAAATGCCCCGGGCTTCGGCTTCGCCGTGGTGGATCTTGCGCGCTTCCTCGGCGAAATCGGCGCCGACGTAATCGCAATTCTTTTCGATCTCGGTGCGCATATGGCGCAGCATGGCGCGCAGTTCCGACGGCATGGCAGCCAGCGCCGCGGCGGGCAGAGCAGGGGGCGCGGGCGGCGGTGCCGGCGTTTCAACAACCGGCGCTGGTAGCGCTTCGGCCTTGGCATTGCGCGCCGGGCGGCCCTTTTTCGGAATAGCCGGCGCCATCAGGCGTTTCGCCACCTTGGTCGGGCCGCAATGCGGGCATTCCACAAGCCCAACCGCCGCCAGCTTGTCGAAAGCCGCGCTATCCTTGAACCAGCCATCGAATTCATGCGCCTGATCGCAGCGCAATTCGTAGCGGATCATCCTCTGATCACCCTGTCGTCACATGCACTTGTCATCACGCCGTAATTTGGCACTCCCGGACGCTGAGTGCCAGGGGGCAGGGTAAAATTACCGGCTTGTCTGCCCCGGGCCCTACGCCCTGAGCCGCCGCTGTCCGGCCCGCGCCAATTCTTCAGCGCGCAGCGCCAACCGCCCATGGAGTTCATCGAGTTTGAGCCCCTGGCGCAGTACCGGCAGGCAAGCCTGATGGTCATACTGGCCCTTTGAACGTCCGGCTTCGAAATCCAGGAACAACCCGGTCAGCGCGGCGTTGTTGAAGGCAAGGCGGTTGCCATCATCCAGATAGCTTTCGGACCATGTGCCTTCAGACAACAACAACCCATGCGCTTCAAGTTCAAGGTGGAAGTAGCGCACGCGCTTGTACCAGATTTCCTGCACAATACTCTCGCCATTCACCAGATGCTTGGCCGGGATCAAATGCCCATCCACTTCCATCGCGTGATCCGGGCTGACGCGCAAATCACGCGCCGGCATGCCTGGCGCAATTGCCCCCGCCTTGATCAGCACGGGCGCGGTCTTGGCCGCCATTACCGCATTGCGCGGCACCGCAATATCCATGAAGCCCACCCAGCGGAGTGGTTCGAACCCAGCCTGACCATTCCGCATCGCGAGCACCATATCCCCCGCGCGCAGCTTTTCCACCAAGTCTTCGCCATTGGGCGTCACAATCCGCGTGCCCTTCGCAAAGCACACCACCGTTTCCCAGCCCTGCGCCCAGATGGTGTCACCATCGTCCTGATAGAGCGAGAAACCCCCAGATTGGCTGAGGTATGACCAATCCGACCCAAGATCGAGCGTGTCATTTCCAAGCCCACCAATCAGCGTGTCATTGCCAAATTCGCTCCCGTAGCGAAGAAGGCTTTCATCCCCGGCGCCAAAATCCAACCAGTCATTGCCAGCACCGCCCGAAAGTGTATCGGCGCCGTTACCACCCAGGATGGAATTGTCGCCAGCCCCGCCAATCAGGCCATCGTCAAACTCAGAACCAACCAGGTTTTCGATGGAGAAAAGTTGATCAGCTCCTGCGCCGCCGCCAATGGTTTGTGGTGCGGCAGAAGCAAGATCAACCGTGACACCTGAGGCGGCAGACGCAAAGCTCGCGAAATCACTCCCATCACCGCCGATCAGCGTATCGGCAATGGTTTCATCCGCGCCGCCATCCAGCGTATCATCGCCATTACCGCCATCCAGCAGATTGGCCAGTGAATCGCCAAGCATGCTGTCGGTACTATTACCGCCAAGGGCGTTCTCGAAACCGAGTAAGCTGTCATCGCCGGCTGTACCGCTGCTGCGGCCAACGGTAAGGTCAATCGTGACGCTGCCAGTAGCGCCAGCATAACTTACCCAGTCAACACGGCCATCCGCCCAGTTATATCCATCGCTGCCCACCAGCGTGTCATTGCCGCCTGCGCCATCCAGCGTATCATTGCCGTAGTAACCAACAAGGAGATTGGCTGCACCATCGCCCCGGATGCTGTCATCAAGCCAGCCCCCTTCGACATTTACGATACCAACCAGACTATCATTGCCATCCGCACCGCTGCTGCTATGCGCGCCAAGATTGACCGTGACGGCACCATCCCCTTGGTACGCGTAGCTCGCCCAATCATCGCCGCCACCACCCACCAGCGTGTCATGATCCAGCCCACCATTCAGGCTTTCAGCAATGGCCGAGCCAATGAGGCTGTCTTTGCCATTTGAGCCGTCGAGGTATTGTGCTTCACCCCCGCCGGCCACTAGCGTGTCATCGCCGTCTTCACCGATAAGAAATTGGCCAAAAAAGTCACCGTCAGCATCGCCGCCAAGGCCGCCGACCAGGCTATCATTTCCATTTCCGCCATATACAAGCTGATCATTGCCTGCGCCGGCAATCAGCGTGTCATTACCGTCGTCGCCGAAAAGCTGCTGCCCATCACCCGCCCCGGCTTGCAGGCTATCGGCATCATTTCCGCCATAAAGGTAAAGCGTATTTCCGCCGCCTGCGGCAAGCGTATCATTGCCATCGTTGCCATAAAGAAAGGTCTGACTAACTCCACCTCCATGCAGGCTATCGGCGCCATTACCACCACTGCCAGAACCGACCAGCGTATCCCGTCCGTCGTCACCAGACATAAACTCACCGGCATTTGCGCTCTGCAAGCTATCATCGCCATTGCCGCCATAAAGTTGGTGGTAGCCTCCACCACCGGCGACCAGCGTGTCATTGCCATCTTCACCCCTGAGATATTGGTGGCTATTGCCGCCGCCCACCAGGCTGTCGGCATCATTGCCACCCCAGAGTTGCTGAAGATATCCGTTACCGGCCACCAGCGTGTCGCCGCCGGCATCACCATAGAGAACCTGCCAAATCTGCGAGCCGCCCTGCAGGCTATCGGCATCATCGCCGCCATAAAGGCGCTGGCTGCTCCTGGTGCCCGCAACCAGCGTATCGCTGCCGCCACCGCCATAGAGTTCTTGGCTGCTGCCATCGCCAGCGAGCAGACTATCATTGCCATTGGCGCCCGAGAGTGTCTGGGCATAGGCGTCATGCGCGATGAGGGTATCGGCGAAATTACTCCCCAGGATATTCTCAATCCCGGCCAGGCTGTCATTGCCAAGCGCGCCGGCGCTGCGGCCTGTGATCAGGTTAACGGCGACACTACCGGTAGCATCGGCGTAGCTGGCGAAATCCGTGTTATTGCCGCCATGAAGCGTATCATCGCCCGCGCCGGCATTCAGCGTGTCATTGCCATTGCCGCCTGAAAAGGAATCATCGCCAGTGGCATCCAACAGCACATCATTGCCCAAGCTGCCAATGAGCGTGTCATTGCCTTGCGCACCATCCAGCGTGTCATCACCGGTATTGCCATCCAGTACATTATCCAGGCTGTCGCCCAAAAGCGTGTCATTGGCTGAACCCGCCAGAACATTTTCTATGCCAATGAGGCTATCATAATCGCCGCCCCATTTGCCGCCGGCTGCAAGATGAACCGTGACCGGTTGGCTCGCCAGTGAAAAATTCGCCAAATCAATACCATCACCGCCAAGGACTGTATCATTGCCTTCGCCGGTTTGGATTGTGTCATTGCCGCCACCGCCGATCAGGCTGTCATTGCCGCGCCCACCCTGCAGCCAGTCATCACCCGTGCCGGCATCAATGCTGTCATCGCCATCATTGCCATTGATAGTTTGGGTGCCGGAACTATCCGCACCATTTGGCCATAGATTCGATGAATTGCTGAGAGAGATGCTAACACCGCTCATTGGAGCAACTCCGCCATCCTTCCACTATCGGCAGATAAGCCACGGTGAATTCGTGGCTTTCCTGATCGGCGCATCCCAGCGCAGGGATTGAGATGAATTTGACGGTGGAATTTAATGCAGTAGTTCTTGCGAAAGACCTAATGAAGCTCGCGGAAAGTTATTTACGTATTATTCATGGTTTGCTGTGCTCGGCGCATCTCGAAAACGCATCGCTCGCATTTCGTACAGACACTCAACCAGCCAATATGCGCAAAATTCTTAACCGGTCGCATTCCCGGCCAGAATAGACCAATCTGTTTACAGAACGAACTTTTCAATATTCATATTCAAACGCAATCCCCACCCGATCGCCGGCCAAGCTATTGCCACCGCTTTCGGCATCCAGGCGCAGCCTCGGCATCAAATCTATCTGCACGCCGACACGCGGCGGCCCGCCATCGGCGCTTTGCTTCACCCCAACGAAAACACCATCCGCCACGTAGCGCCCAGATTCCAAAGTCGCACCCGGTTCCTGACCGGCGCGTTGTTCGCCTTCCTTCTCCTGACCGATGGAAAGCCGATCCAATGCAAGCGTCCGGCGAATGCGCTCCATCAGCCCGCCAGGGCCGGGCAGGGGGCGCCCGGTCGCGCCGGCCAAAGCCTCGGCCAATTGCAGCATCTGGAAGGGTGAAAGCTCGCCCCCGCGTCGGCCGAATAATAGCCGCGCCAACACCTCATCCGCCGGTAATTCTGGGTTGGAGGTGAAGCTGATTTTGGGATCCCGCGCCGGGCCTTCCACCGCGACATTCACATCCACATCCGAAGCACGAGATGTCGCCAGCACATCAAGATTAGGCATGATCCCGCCCGCATCGAAGCTGATATTGGCGCGGTTCAGATCAAGACGCCGATCCAGCACTGAAAGCGTACCCCGGCGCAGCATGAAGCCACCCGCAAGCTGCGGCGCCGCAAGCGTGCCGCCGACGCGCACCTCACCCCCCAATTCGGCATCCAACCCGCGCCCACGTAGGAAAATCGCCCGCGGCGCTTCAATGGTCAGGTCAAGCGCAATGGGCGGCATAGAGGCTTCCGCCGCCTCGCCGCGTGCCGGTCGCGCCAAGGGCTGCACGCCGGGCGGGCGTTGGCCCCTTTCGCGCACGCCGGGCAGGGTTCGGATTGAAGGCGGCAGCCGATCCGGAATGCGGAGCTCTGCCCGCTGCACCAAAAGCTTGCCGGAAAGCCTACTATCGCCAAGCACCTCCCCGGCCAAGCTCAGGGCACCATCCAAGGTGGCATTGCCGAGATCTGAATTCACCGGTCGCGCGCCATTGGCATTCAGGCTGACATTGAAGGGCAAGCGCGGCTTGCCAAGATCGATCATGCCGGAACCGCCGAGGCTCCCCCCGCCCGGTGTGCGCGCGGCAAAACGCGTCAGGTTGAAGCGCCGATCATCCGCAGTGATGGCGGCGGTGATCTCATTCACCGTCACGCCCTGCTGCAAATCGCGAAAACTGCCATTGGCGATAGCGGCATCACCCGCCAGGCGCGGCGCGGCCAGGCTGCCTTCCAGGCGCAGATTGAGATTGGCAATGCCCGTCACGCGTTGCGCCCCGGCAGCGAGCAAGGGTTGCACCAGGCTCGCAAGATCAAGCCGCCCGGTGATGCTGCCGGAAAGCGCCGCGTCAGGCGTAAGCCCCGTCAGCCGCGCCGTCGCTGCCAACCGCACCGCATTACCGCCAGTGACTGACGCACGCGCTTCCGCCCCTGCTGCCGTGCCATTGGCCGCAACCGAAACGCGCAAAGGCGGCAGGCCACGCGCGGCGGGCATGGCGCTGGTGATGCCAGCGCTTTCCAATTTGATGTCAAAGCGCGGTTCATCCGCCGTGCCATTCACCCGCGCCTCACCAGTGAGCGTACCGGCCAATTTTGCTTCTGGCACAAGCAAGTCGGCGAAGGGGGCGATCGGCAAGGCTGAGAGTGTCGCCTTCAGTGATGTTTCCGCCGCACTCCAGAACCCTTCAAGGCGCAGCCGACCGCCACGATTGCTGGTGATACTCGTCTCCGCGATATTGATGCGCCCGTCGGGCAAGATTTCGATGCGCGCCGGGGCGGCAAGCTTTACCTGCTCCGCGCCATAAGCGAGCACCAGGTTTGGTAGCGTGAGGATT
This sequence comes from Roseomonas sp., assembly GCA_020249465.1. Lineage (GTDB taxonomy): Bacteria > Pseudomonadota > Alphaproteobacteria > Acetobacterales > Acetobacteraceae > Neoroseomonas. The sequence goes on from JADCFP010000029.1 coordinate 33,597, forward strand.
CGTGCCTCACCGGCCTTGCTGAGAGAGGCTTCGCCCGTAAGCGCTGCTTCGCCATGGCGCGCGCTGAAACTGGCACTGGCATCATCCGGGCTGCCGGCGAGTTCCGCGCGCAAGGCAAGCCTGCGTCCATCGAAGCTGGCTTCGGGAGCGCTCAACTTTGCGGTGACCTGCTGGGCGCCAGCGGCATCGCGCCCTTCGGCTTCGAGAGACAGGCTGCCGGTCAGCGCATGGCCAATCAGGTCTGAAAAAGGCGCTAGGTCCGGAACAAAAAGCGACAGCGCACCATCGAAAAGCGGCTTTTGCACATCAAGTAAACCGCGCCCTGAAAGCTGTGCCGCACCGAAAGCCGCTTCAAGCTGATTGATCCTGAGCGCGCTTCCTTCCGGCACGCCTGAAAGTGTCAGTGTCAGTGGCAAGCCGGCATAATTCGCCGTAAGCCGCGCTTCCGCACGTGGGCGCGATAAGGGCGTTTCCAGAAGCAGGTCGAGGTGTGGTGCGGCAAGCACCTCAGCACCGCGCGTGATGGCCTCGCCGCGCGCTTGAAGGGTGATGGAAGGATCATCCCGCGCGCCATACACATGGCCTTCCACGGTCAAGGCGCCGGCCAGGTCCGGCAGCAGGGATTCAAGATCGGCAAGGTGCAAACCGAAATGCAGATCAAGGTTTTCGCCAATATCACCCGCAGCGGTGAGCTCATTGCCGGCGCCTGTCAGCGTCAGGCGTTCAATGCGCGTTGGCGCGCGCGCCTGCAGGCTCAAGCGCGGCGTGGTGCCAAGCGCAGCGCCCAATTCCGCGATACTGCTGGAAAAGCCTTGCATATCGGCATCCAGCGTCACATGCGGCGCTTTCAGCTTGCCATCCAGCCGAAACTGCGCACGCGCCGCTTCCCAGGCGATTTCTTCTGGCACATAGGCGGCAAGAAGCCCACTGGCACCAAGCGAGATAGTGCCGTGCAGCGCCGCTTCCTCGCGCTTCGGATCAAGCCGGCCTGCAAGCATCACCTCGCCAAGCGGCGCCTTCGCTGCAACATCGCGGAGTGTGATGATGCCCGCGCGATCGCGCGCCGCATCCAAAGTGAATTCCAGCCGTGCCAGAGCCTCGGCCAATGGTGCCGGTAGCAACGGCACTGCCGCGACATGGCCTGAAAGCCGCGCAAACCCCGCGCCGCGCGCATCGGCGCTGATGGTGCCGGAAAGCGATGCCTCTGCCGCGCTGCCAAGCTGTGCCCGCGCGCTCAACGCCGCGCCGCTGGCCGGGCCTTCCAGATTCAGTGCCAGCTTTGCGGGTTCGTGCGCCACACCAAGCGCGCTTGCCAGCACACCGCCCGGCGGTTCTGCGAGGTCGAGCCGCGCGAAAAGCCGATCCGCACCGGGGGCAAGGTCCAATTCAAGCCGTGCCTCCCCCGGCGCATCGAGCCGTTTGAGCGCCACATCACCCGAAAGCCGCGCGGCCTTCAGCGCTGCCTTGCCTTCAACTTCCGCACGAAAGCCCTGGCCGAAAACAGCCTCAGCGACAGTGATGTCCGCAATCGCCAGGCGGTCAATGCGCACAGCAATGGGCAAATGCGGCAGGGAGGGCAGCAGCTTGCCATCGCGCGGCTCATTCTCCTCAGAAGCGGGCAGGCGGTGCAGCGTGATGCGCTCGGCGGTCACTTCCTGCAGATGCGCTTCGCGCTGCCATAGCGCTTGCAGATCGAAGGCGATGCGCGGCGCGGTGACCTCAAGCCAAATTCTGCCCTCATCCGCAAGCGTGATGCGCGTGGCACGAAGTTCGCGCGGTAGCGTCACCGCAAGCCCTTCAATCACCAGCCCCGGGACAAAACGCTGCGCAAGCCGTGCCATAGTCGCGGCACCATTCCCCCATTGCACCCAGGCGAGTACGCCGCCCAGAGTCGCCGCAATGACAAACGGGATCGCCAAAACCAGGATCAGCAGGCGGCGCAGATGGCGCATATCAAAAAGCCTGCCCAAAACCGATATAGATCGCGAAGGATGGATCATCCTTTTGCCGATCCAAAGGCACGCCAACATCAAACCGCAGCGGCCCAATCGCGGTCAGATACCTGATCCCAAGCCCAGTGCCGGCGCGCAGCCGGCTGAAATCCGGCTTGGCTTCTTCACCGACACTGCCCGCATCCAAAAACGCCGCCATGCCCCAGTTTTGCGAAAGCCTCTGGCGCCATTCGATGCTGGTTTCCACCAAACTTGCCCCGCCGAGCGGCCGATTGGCGGCATCGCGCGGCCCGATGGATTGATAGGTATAGCCGCGCACCGAACCGCCGCCGCCGGCATAGAAGCGCTTATCCAAAGTGATCTCATCCCGGTCCGCCCCGGGCGCGCTGCCAATGGCGGCGCGCAGCGCCAAGACACTGTCGCCATTGCCACGAATGTCAAAATAGCTGGTGCCAATCGCAAGGGCGCGCGTGAAGCTATTGGCATCCATCGCGGAATAATAGGGCGTCGCGCTGAAGGTGAAGCGCTGGCCCTGGCGCGGATCAAGCGGGTTGGTTGTGTTATCGTATCGAAAAATACCCGTCAGCCCGAATAACCGAAAGGCTTCCATATCCCCATCGCGGCCAATGCGCCCTTCCTCATAATTCGGCCCCGCCGCGACCGCCATGGTATCCGAAAGCCGATGTTCCAAAACGAAGGATGCCAAGACAGCGTCACGATCATAGGCGCGCAGCCTTTCGCGCACCGCGCCGATTTGTGAGGTGCTTTGCAGATCGCGCCCCAGAAATTCCGGCGTGCGCAGCGTGGCAAAGGCGCGATAGGTGGCGTCCTCGATTCCGGTTTCGCCGATGCGCGCAATCTCGCCTTCCAGGCGAAGCCGCTCAGCGCCACCGAAGATATTGCGGTCTTCCCAATAGCCGCTGGCGGTCATGCCGTAATTTGTCTCAAAGCCAATACGCCCGCCGACCGCATGGCGTGGGCGTTCCTGCACCTGGAAATGCACCGGCAACCGCCCGGATTGGTCCAAAGGCGGCTTTTCAGTCACGCGAACAAAGCTCAAAACGCCCAATCCCATCATGGCGCGGCGGGCGCGTTCCAGCCTTTCGGGTGAATAGGGCTGGCCTTCCAGCCGCCGTGCCGCAAGCCTTTCCAGCAGCGCAGGATTGGTGCGTGAGGTGCCGGCAACACTTGGCCGCGCGAAATCCGCGAGCGGCCCCGGCGCGATGCGCCAGGTGATGTCCATGGTCTTGGTGTCGTGATCCACCACGGCCTCACGCGCCACAACACTCGCCAAGGGATGGCCAGCGCGGCGGAGTTCGCGGAGCAGCGCTTCCTCGGCGGCGAGGATATCGGCCGGGCGAGCCGGGTCGCCTTCCGCGATGCGAAGCTCGGCGGCGGCCAGTTCCAGCAGCACGTCCTGATCGGCGGGTTCGGCGCGCAGCAGGATTTGGCCAATGCGGTAACGCGGGCCGGGGGTCAGGATCAGCGAGACTGGCATGGGCGTGGCGGGATCGGTCTCGGGCGGGGCAGCGCCGCGCTGGTTCACATCCTCCCCGGCGATCTCAATCCGTGCCGCGCCGCCCCAAAAACCCTCGGCGCGGAGCGCTTCAGCCAGGCGCGGCAGATCGGCCCGCGCGCGGGCGAGCAGCCCATAGCCATCGGTTGGCGCGGTTTCGGCGAGCCTTATCAATTGCGAAACGGCTTCAATGGCAGACACCAGCGCCCGGTCTTCATCCGGGGTGATTTCAACGCGGTAGGGGATGGCGGGTGGTTCCTGCGCCGGCAGCGGGTTGGATAGAATGAAGAAGATGCATAAAAGCAACCAAGGCAACCACCTATGGTTGGTGGCGGCCTTGGCTGGGGAAGGGTAGTAGGGACGAATCATGACCGATGAATTTCACGCTACCCTAACTTCCTGGCGGCGGCACCTGCACGCCCATCCTGGCCTGACCCTGGAAGAAGGGCCCACCGCCGCCTTTGTCCTGCAGAAGCTGCGCGAGATGGGCATTACCGAGATCGCCGAGAATTTCGGCGGCCATGGCGTGGTGGCAACGATCCGCCGCGGCGGGGGCAATCGGTCCGTCGGGTTGCGCGGCGATATGGATGCGCTGCCCATCCAGGAACAGGCGGATGATCTGCCCTGGAAATCCACTGTGCCGGGCGTGATGCATGCCTGCGGGCATGATGGGCATACCACGGCGCTATTGGGTGCGGCGCGGTTGCTGCTGGAAGATAAAAGCTGGGCGGGCGCGGTGCATCTGGTGTTTCAGCCGGCAGAAGAAGGCGGGGGCGGGGCGCGGGCGATGATTGCCGATGGCCTGTTCACGCGCTTTCCGATGGACCGGATTTTCGGCTGGCATAATTGGCCGGGCCTGGCTGCCGGCACCATCGCCATTCATGACCGCGCGGTGATGGCGGCCGGCGCACGGATTGAATTGATTTTCGATGGCCATGCCGGCCATGCCGCGTTGCCGCATCTGACGCGCGACCCCTTGCTTGCCGCAGGGCATGCCATTGTCGCGGCGCAATCCATCGTGGCGCGTAATGTGGACCCGCTGATGGGCGGCGTGGTCAGCCTGACGGTGATTGAAGGTGGTGAGGCACAAAACCAGGTGCCACGCCGTGTTACCATCAAGGGCACCATTCGTTGGCTGCATGATGAAGCTGGCGATGCCATCAAGGAAGGCTTGCAGCGCGTCACGGATGGCGTCGCGGCAACCTGCGGTGTGAAGGGCACGCTGATCATCAGCCCTGGCCTTGGTGTCACGGCGAATTCGCCGGCGGAACGCGATCTTGCAGCCGCTGCTGCCGCGAGCGTCACCGAAACGCGGCGCGATATGCGACCCGCCATGACGGGCGAGGATTTCGCCTGGTTCCTCAAGGAAGTGCCAGGCGCTTTCGTTTGGATTGGCAATGGCCCGGCCGAGGAAGGGCGCGATTTGCATAATGCGCGCTATGATTTCAATGACGCGATTTTGCCGGTGGCGTCGCGGTATCTGACGGAAGTGGCAAAACGCGCGCTGTCCAGTGATCCATGAAAATGGATCACTGGCCAAGCCTTATTTGAGCGGCTGATTCACCGCGCAAACCCCGGCTGCTTTTCGACAAAGCGGTTGGGCTTCAAGAAGATCGAAAGAAACAACGCGCCCTCCGGGGCGCGCGCGACATGCGTGTTCCCCGCCGGGCGCCAGACGAATTCGCCAGGCCCGCAGCGCCCTTCCTCATCTTCCAGATAGCCTTCCATGACATAGGTCTGTTCGATATCCGTATGTTCATGCAGCGGCACTTCCGCACCGGGGGCCATTCGGAACAGGATGGTGGACATGCCCCGCGCCTCATCCCGGCACAGCAGCTTCATTTCAATGCCTGGAAATTCCGTGGCCTGCCACGCCATTTGATCCGGCTTCAGGTAGTGGGAGGCAAGCTTCGGATCGCCCAATTGGCTTTGAATGCGCTGTTTGGTTGCTTCATCAATCATGGTGTCTCTCTCCCGTTTTTTGTCAGGCAAAACGCGCCTTGAGCCATTCGCCGCCCTGCCGCGCCGCGCGATCTGCTGCCGCAACATGGCCAAGGGCGCGGAGGAAGCCATGGATGGTGCCGGGGAAAACCTCCTCGGTCACCGCAACCCCTGCGGCGCGAAGTTTTGTGGCAAAAAGCCTGTTCTCATCAGCCAGAACATCAAGCTCCGCGATATGCACCAGAACCGGCGGCAGGCCGCGCAAATCGGCGCGCATGGGGGATGCAAAGGGCGTCACGCGATCGGCTTCCTTCGGCGCATAGCAGCGCCAATAGAAATCCATCTTCTCCCGCGTCAGAAAATGCCCGGTCGCGAAAGCATCATAGCTTGGCGTTGCCATGGCGCTATCCATGACACCGTAATTGATGAGCAGCCCGCGCAGCTTCAGCGCGGGATCGGTCTCCCGCAGCAAAAGCGCGGTGCCGGCGGCAAGATTGCCACCGGCGGAATCACCGCCCAGCACAATCCGGCTGGTATCCAAACCCCATTCCGCGCCGCGCTTGGCAACCCAGCGCGTGACGGCGGCGCATTCTTCGAGCGCCTGCGGGAAAATCGCCTCGGGGCTCAGCGCATAATCCACGCCGATCACGGCACAGCCTGAAACAGCCGAATATTCGCGCATCAACCGATCATGCGTATCCACACTGCCCCAAACCCAGCCCCCGCCATGCAGATAGACCAAAACGGGATGCCCAGTGCCCGCGGTCGGCCGATGGAAGCGGCAGAGAATCCGCCGCCCGCGCAAGGCCAGCCAGCGATCCTCGCTTTCCGCCATCACCGCACCACCCTTGGCGAGCGGCAGGCTGAGGCCATCATTCAATTCCCGCGAATGATCCAGCGGCAATTCCAGCTTCACCGGGGGCTGCGCCGCGGCGCGCGCCTCCATCATTTCGGTGAAGCGCAGCATTTCTTTGTCCCAATTCTCGCGGGCCATGGCGTTTCCTCGTCTTCTGCCGGAAAGGGTTTCGGCAGACGCATACTGGATACCCTGGCGCGCGATAGGGCAAGCCCGCTTAGGCTGGATTGGCCTCGGCGATCAAAATCCTGAGCCTCTGCGCCGCCGCCATGCCCTTGCGCGCCTGGCGCCAGCAGGCTTCCGCGACACGCTGATGCATGGCCAAAGCATCATCGGCCGAGGTCACGCTGACAATCCCCTGCGCCCAGGCGGGATGCGCATCCGCCGGGAAGGGATTACTCACGACAAAACCGCGTTCACGGTTGCGAAAAATAATCGCCTGATTGATCGGCTCCGGTTCCGGCAATAGCCCGATCTGCACGCCAAGCGGCGCCTGTTCCATTTGATTGGCGAGGTTTTCCGCCTCGGTCACCGCCGCTGCACGCGCCTCGGCCCGGCTGCGCTCCGCCAAGGGCAGGCCAGCGCAAATGCCATCGGTCAAAAACCGGCGAATGGCTGTTTCTGATAGCATGGCGATGATGCTGGGCCGGCGTTGTTCCAGGATCAGCCGGCGCTGAGCGAGCAGGGTCAGACATTGATCGACAGTGCTGCGCGCCGTGGCGCGATCCGGCGCCATATTGGCCGCTTCCAGCCAAAGGCTGCGCAATATCTGCGGCAAGCCCTGACTGGCGAGTGCAAAGCTAAAGGCGCCGCCAAGCTGCAATTGGCTATCGGCTTCCTCCTCAATATGGCGCAGGCGCTCAAGGGAGGAGGTCATGCGGGAAAAGTAATCCACCCCAATGCCCAGCAGCGCGAGGGGCGAGACCTGCAACATCTCCGCCAGCCGCCGGACCGTATCCAGCTTGATGACCTCGCCCTTTTCATAGCGATAAAGCGCAGCGCGGGAGATGCCGAGGCGGGCCGCGATTTCATCCGCCTTCAGCCCCGATTCCAGGCGATAGGTGCGAAGCTGTTGGCCGATTTCGTCGAACCGCATGGAGATGGCGCCTTTGCTCTGGCCCTGGCCGGGCCAGAGACAAACCGCAGTAAAGCGCGAAAAATCCAAAAATCAAACGGGGCAGCGCTTTTTCGGCGCTGGTAGTCAAAATTGAGAAGGCTTCCCCAGGTCAGGAAAGCCTTCTTTCAAGCCAAGATTGCGGTTGGGAGAGTTTTCGTCCCGGCTTGTTGGCGAAAACTCCCTTAAACCTTTTTTGGGGCGCATTTTCCGAAGAGCCAAGTATTACCACTTGGCTTGAAAATGCTCAGGCGTCCGGCGCCACCGGATGCGCCGCCAGGGTTTCCAACGCCTTCACCAGGCCGGAATGGTCCAAATCGGCCCCACCTGCCGCAGCGACAGCAGCGAATAGCTGCTGGGTGGAGGCGGTATTGGGAAGTGCCACGCCCAATTCACGCCCCGCTTGCAAAGCCAGGTTCAAATCCTTCTGGTGCAGGCGAATGCGGAAGCCAGGCGCAAAGGTCCGCTTGATCATGCGTTCGCCATGCAGCTCCAGAATGCGAGAGGTCGCAAGCCCGCCGGTGATGGCTTGTCGCACCTTGGCCGGATCGGCGCCGGCCTTGGAGGCGAAGGTGAGGGCTTCCGCCACCGCTTCGATGGTGAGTGCCACAATGATCTGATTCGCCACCTTGCAGGTCTGGCCCGCGCCAATGCCGCCGACCAAGGTGATGTTCTTGCCCAGGGCTTCAAACAGCGGCTTGGCGCGTTCAAAGGCGGCGTCTGAGCCACCCACCATGATGGTCAGGCTCGCTTGCTTGGCGCCAACTTCCCCGCCCGAGACCGGGGCATCGAGGTAATCGCCCCCCTTGGCGGCGATCTTGGCCGCAAATTCCTTGGTGGCGGTCGGGCTGATGGAGGACATGTCAATCACCAGCGTGCCGGGCTTGAGCCCCTCGGCCACGCCGCCCGCGCCAAACAGTACGGCTTCCACGTCGGGGGTATCCGGCACCATCAGGATCACGGCTTCCGCCCCGGCGGTGGCGGTTTTGGCATCAGGCGCCACGGCGAAGGCCGCGCGGTCCTCGGCGGTCAGGCTTTTGCGCTCCACCACCGTGATGGCGTGGCCGGCATTCTTCAGGTGGCCGGCCATGGGGCGGCCCATGATGCCAAGGCCGATAAAGGCAATTTTCATTGTGTGTCAGTCCTTATAGGGGGCGAACCAGGAAAGCCCGGCGAGGGTTTCGCCGGCGGGGCGGTATTCGCAGCCGATCCAGCCGCGGAAACCGAGCGAGTCAATCGTTTTGAAGACGAAGGGCCAATTCACCTCACCGGTGCCGGGTTCATTGCGGCCAGGGGTATCGGCGACCTGCATATGGGCAATCAGCGGCAGGTGCTTTTCAACCCGCTTCACCACATCGCCTTCCGTGATCTGGCAATGGTAAAGGTCGAATTGCAGGCCAAGCTTCTCCGGCCCGATGGCGGCAATGATGGCCGCCGCCTGATCCGTGGTGTTCAGGAAGAAGCCCGGAATATCGCGGTGATTGATCGGTTCAATGATCGGCTTCACGCTGGCCTTGGCGCATTCTTCCGCCGCATAGGCCAGGTTCGCGCCATACACCGCGGTCAGCGTGTCATGCGCGACCCCTTCGGGCTTCAGGCCAGCCATGATGTGCAGGCGCGGGCAGGCAAGGGCGGTTGCGTAGTCGAGCGCGAGCTTGATGCTGTCCCGAAAGGCGGCCTGCTTGCCTGGGATGGCGGCCATGCCCCGTTCCCCCTTGGCGAAATCACCTGCCGGCGCGTTGAACAGCACCTGTTGCAAGCCGTTATCCTTGAGCCGCGCGGCGATCTCGGCTGCCTTGTGTTCATAGGGGAATAGGAACTCCACCCCCTTGAAGCCCGCCTTCGCGGCCAGGGCGAAGCGGTCCAGAAACGGGACTTCGTTGAACATCATGGATAGATTGGCGGCAAAGCGCGGCATGGGCGGGGTTCTCTCGGACGGTTGGTGGAAAACTAAAGCAGTTTCACGATTGGGGAAATCTCCCCCCATTCTCAGACAAAACCCCTTCCCGGCCGGGGCCGGCGCCCCTATAGGCGAAGCCTGGACTTTAACCAAAAACAGGAGAACGGGATGCGAAAGCTGTTATGGGCGACCGCGCTGGCCTGCGGGCTGGCGCTTGGCGGAGCGAATGCGGATGCGCGCACGGTGCGCTGGGCGGCCTCGGGCGATCCCAATACGCTCGACCCGCATAGCCAGAACCTTGGTACGGTCACCATGGTGCTATATCAAATTTATGACACGCTAATCAGCCGCAGCCAGGAACTTGGCCTGGCGCCGGGCCTGGCAACGCGCTGGGAACAGCAGGAACCCAATCGCTGGCGCTTTTGGCTGCGCGATGGCGTGAAATTCCATGAGGGTGAGGCCTTCACCGCCGATGACGTAGTGTTCAGCGTCACGCGCGCCTTGGCGCCGACCTCCAATTACGGGATTTTCGTGGATACGGTGGAACGCGCCGTACAGGTCGAACCGTTGGTGATTGATATCATTACCAAGATCCCGGATCCGATCCTGCCCAATAAGATCGCGTCCGTCTTCATGATGTCGTGGTCCTGGTCCGAAAAGCACAATGCCGCGCGGCCGCAAAACACGCGCCAGCGGGAGGAAATGCACACGGTCCGCAACACCAACGGCACCGGCGCTTTCCGCCTGACGGCGCGTGAATCCGATGTGCGCACTGTCATGACCCGCAACAATGATTGGTGGGGCTGGCGCGAAGAAACCAGCCGGGAAGCGAATGTGACGGAAATCATCTTCCGCCCGATCGCGTCCGATGCGACGCGCATCGCCGCCCTTCTGTCGGGTGAGGTTGATTTCGTGCTCGATCCGCCCTTGCAGGATTTGAACCGCCTGCGTCAGGCACAGAATATCCGCGTACTGGAAGGCCCGGAAGTGCGCACCATCTTCCTGGCGATGGATGTGTTCCGCGATGAATTGCTCTATTCGGACGTGAAGGGTCGCAATCCGATGAAGGATTTGCGCGTACGTCAGGCGCTTTATCACGCAATTGATATTCAGGCGATCCATCGCACCACCATGCGTGGCCAATCCGCGGTGACGGGAACCTTCTTCCCGTCCCAGGTGAATGGCTATGTGAAGGAAGAAGATGTGCGTCTGGCCTATGATCCGGCCCGCGCGCGTGCCCTTTTGACCGAAGCGGGTTTCCCGAATGGTTTTGAAATCACGCTGGATTGCCCGAATAATCGCTACATCAATGATGAGCAGATTTGCCAAGCGATTGTGGCGATGTGGGCGCGGATTGGTGTGCGGGCAAAGTTGAATGCCATGCCCTTGGCGCCCTTCTTCGCCAAGATCCAGAAAGAGGATACGTCCATCTATCTGCTGGGCTGGGGCGTGCCGACTTTGGATGCGCTTTATTCCTTCCAATCCCTGGTCGCGACCCGCAATGGCGCGCAGGGCGATGGCATCTGGAATTATGGGCGCTATTCCAACCCGCGCATGGATGCGCTGATTGAACGCATGAAGACGCAATCCGGCGCGCCGCGCGATGAGGCGATCCGCGAGGCGCTCAGGCTCTACCGCGAAGATGTGCCGCATATCCCGCTGCACCATCAGATGATCCCCTGGGCCATGCGGTCCAACCTAACCATTCCGCATATGGCCAATAACCAGCCCCTTTTCCGCTGGGCGCGGATGAACTGATGCCCTGGCGCGGCGGGTCTTCCGCCCGCCGCGCTTGGAGCATTTCTGCTAAGCATGCGCTCGGCAGAATTGCTCCCACCTTCTTTTGATCGCATTTTCCGAGTCGCCCAGTGATTCCACTTGGCTTGAAAATGCTTACTGGAGTTCGGCCCCTTTGTTTGCCTTCATCATCTCCCGCATCTTGCAGGCGCTGCCTGTGATGCTGACGGTTGCGCTGATCTCCTTCGCCATGTTCGCCTATGTGGGCGATCCGGTGGCGATCATGCTTGGGCAGGATTTCACTGAGGCGCAGCGCCAGGCGCTGGTGAAGGATTTGGGGCTGGATCAACCCTTTTGGGTGCAATTCGGCACCTTCCTGGGCAATGCCGTGCAGGGCGAGTTTGGGCTGTCCTATCGCCTATCGCGGCCAGTGTCGGATTTGATTGCGGAACGCGCGCCGGCCACGCTGGAACTGGCCTTCACCGCCGCCTTTCTTGCACTACTGATTGGCGTGCCCTTGGGGGTCTATACTGGGCTTTATCGCAATTCTTGGGCGTCGCGATTTTTCCTGACCTTCAGCCTTGTGGGCGTTTCCCTGCCCACCTTTCTGATCGGCATTTTGCTGATCCTGGTCTTTGCTGTCTGGCTTGGCGTGCTGCCTTCCTTCGGGCGTGGCGATACGGTGAAGCTTGGCTGGTGGTCCACGGGTTTCCTGACCTGGACTGGGATCAAGGCACTGGTGCTGCCTTCCATCACGCTCGGGCTTTTCCAGCTGACCCTGATCATGCGCCTGGTGCGGGCCGAGATGCTGGAAGTGCTGCGCGCGGATTACATCAAATTTGCCCGCGCGCGTGGCCTGCCCAACCGCGCCGTGCATTTCGGCCATGCGCTCAAGAATACGCTAGTGCCGGTGATCACCATTGTCGGGCTGCAATTGGGGGCGATCATTGCCTTCGCGATCGTGACTGAGACCGTGTTTCAATGGCCGGGGATGGGCTTGCTGTTCATCCAATCCGTCAACCAGGCGGATATTCCGGTGATGGCGGCCTATCTGCTGCTGATTTCCGCCCTTTTCGTCACCATCAATCTGATTGTTGACCTGCTTTATTACGCGGTGGACCCCAGGCTGCGCATTGGCCGCGGGCAGGGGGCGCATTGATCATGGCTGCAACGCTGCGACGCTTTTTCGACAGTGATCTATGGTGGTCCTTCACCCGGTCGCCCGTCACCATGCTTTCCGCCGTGGTGGCGCTAATCTGCATTCTGGGGGCGCTACTGGCACCATGGCTTGCGCCGCATAACCCGTTTGATCTTGCCTCACTCAATCTGCTCGATGCCTTCAAGCCGCCATCCTGGACCGATGAAGGGGAGCGCGCCTATCTGCTCGGCACCGATGATCAGGGGCGCGATGTGCTTTCTGCCATCATGTATGGCGCGCGGGTTTCGCTTCTGGTTGGGCTTTCGGCAACACTATTCGCCACCACGCTTGGGGTGACGCTTGGGCTGCTGGCGGGGTATCTTGGCGGTAAGTTGGATGCGCTGCTGATGCGCATTTGCGATGTGCAATTGACCTTCCCGTCCATCCTGGTGGCGCTGCTGATTGATGGTGTGGTGCGCGCTGCCCTGCCGCGTGAAGTGCATGACCAAATCGCGCTGTTTGTGGTGATTTTCGCCATCGGCATCAGTGAATGGCCAAAATTCGCCCGCACCGTGCGCGGTTCCACCATGGTGGAGCGCAACAAGGAATATGTGCAGGCTGCGCGCGTGATTGGCGTGGCACCACCGCGCATCATGCTGTCGCACGTGCTGCCCAATGTCATGGGGCCGGTTTTGGTCATTGCCACGCTCAATCTGGGGCTTGCGATCCTGTCGGAAGCCACGCTTTCCTTCCTAGGCGTCGGTGTGCCGGCGACGCAACCATCCCTCGGCACGCTGATCCGAATTGGCAATGACTTCCTGTTCAGCGGCGAATGGTGGATCACGATCTTCCCGGGCATCACGCTGATTGCCATGGTGCTTTCTGTCAATCTTTTGGGCGATTGGCTGCGCGACGCCCTCAACCCGAAGCTCCGCTAATGTCTGGCCAGAACCCCCTGCTTGAAGTGCGCAATTTGCGCGTGGAATTCCCGACACGGCGCGGGACATTGGTGGCACTTGATGACGTGTCCTTTACCATTTCCGCGGGCGAAGTGCTTGGCGTGGTCGGTGAATCAGGTGCCGGCAAATCCATGACGGGTGCGGCCATCATCGGGCTTTTGGAACCGCCGGGCCGGATCGCGGCGGGCGAAATTCGCCTGGATGGCAAGCGGATCGACAATCTGCGTTATGAGGATATGCGCCGCATTCGCGGCAAGGATATCGGCGCGATTTTCCAGGACCCGCTCACCACGCTCAATCCGCTCTACACAGTGGGCCGGCAATTGGCCGAGACCATGACAACCCATTTGCCGATCACCCCCGCCGAGGCCCGCAAGCGCGCCATTGGCTGGCTTGACCTGGTGGGCATTCCGGCCGCCGCGCAGCGGATTGATTCCTACCCGCATGAATTCTCGGGCGGCATGCGCCAGCGCGTGGTGATTGCACTCGCGTTATGTGCCGAACCGCGCCTGATTGTGGCGGATGAACCGACCACGGCCTTGGATGTCTCGATCCAGGCGCAGATCATTGCGCTACTGAAATCGCTCGCGCGCGAAAAGGGCACGGCGATGATGCTGGTGACGCATGATATGGGCGTGATTGCGGAAACCGCTGATCGCGTTGCGGTGATGTATGCCGGGCGCATTGCGGAGATTGGGCCGGTGCGCAATGTGGTGAAGCAGGCGAGCCATCCCTATACGGTGGGGCTGATGGGCTCCATCCCGCCTTTGGATCGGCGTGTTGATAGGCTGGCGCAGATTGATGGCGCCATGCCGCGGCTTTCCGCCATCCCAAAGGGCTGCGCCTATAACCCGCGCTGCCCCAAGGCCTTTGCGCGGTGCACCCAGGACCGGCCGGATCTGCTCCCGGCGGGTGCCACGCAAGCCGCCTGTTGGCTCTATGCGGAGGGGGAGGCCGGCAATGGCTGATACGCCCATGCTCGAACTGCGTGACGCTGCGCGGTATTTCGATGTCTCCCGCCCTGCCTTGCAACGCCTGATCGCCGGCGAAGGCAAACGCATTCTCCGCGCCGTGGATGGTGTGAGCCTTGCTGTATCGAAAGGCACCACCCTGTCGCTCGTGGGTGAGTCAGGCTGCGGCAAATCCACTGTCGCCCGCCTCGCGGTTGGGCTCTATCGGCCAAGCGGCGGTCAGGTGATGTTTGACGGGCGAGACCTTGCCGAAGCCCGTGCCGCATCCGATCAGCGCCGGCGGATGCAGATGATCTTCCAGGACCCCTATGCCTCGCTCAATCCGCGCTGGCGTGTCAGGGATATCATCGCCGAGCCCATTCGCGCCTTTGGCCTGCTGCCCAATCGTGCGGCGGAAGAAGCGCGTGTTGCGGAATTGCTGACGCAGGTTGGCCTGTCGCCGCTTGATGGCCATAAGTTTCCGCATGAATTTTCCGGCGGGCAGCGCCAGCGCATTTCGATTGCGCGCGCGCTTTCTTCCAATCCGGAATTTCTGGTCTGCGATGAACCGACATCCGCGCTTGATGTTTCGGTGCAGGCGCAAATTCTGAACCTGATGAAGGAATTGCAGTCCCGCATGGGGCTGACCTATTTGTTCATCAGCCATAATCTGGCCGTGGTGCGGCAGGTGAGCGACCGGATTGGCGTTATGTATCTGGGCCGTATTGCGGAATTGGCGCCGGCGGAAAGCCTGTTTCGCCGCCCGCGCCATCCCTATACGCGCGCGCTCATGGAAGCGATCCCGGACCTTGATATGACCGGCCGGACACGCATTCCGGTGGGGGGGGAGGTGCCTAGCCCGATCACGCCACCCTCAGGCTGCGCCTTTCATCCGCGCTGCCCGCTGGCAGGGCCGCGCTGCAAGGCGGAACGCCCGGAATTGAAGCCGGCAGGCGATGCCATGGTGGCCTGCCATGCGGTGGAAGAAGGGCGCGACGCGGCGTGAGGCTATAGCCAGCGCGGTTCTGGTACCGCTATCGCCAAGCGCCCCTTGAACCCCGCCGCCCGCAATTGGGCAGAGATTTCATCTGCCAAATTCCACGGCAGGATCAGGATCACATCCGGCGCCATCGTGAGCAGCGCCTCAGGCGAGACAATCGGGATGGCGCTGCCCGGCAAAACCCGATTCCGCTTGGCCGGGTTGCGATCCGCGACCGCAATGAAATCATCCGCCGTCACGCCCGCGGCATTCAGGAAGGTATTGCCCTTGGCAGCCGCACCATAGGCGCCAAGCTTCAGCCCGTCAGCGCGACATTGCGCGAGCCAGGCCTTGAACGCCGCGAGCACCTTTGCCACCCGCGCATTAAAACCCTGATAAAAGGCGTCATCCGCAATGCCGCGCGCGGCTTCCTCGGCCCGCATCGCGATCACGCCTGGCATATCCGCGCGCGTTGCATCGGCGGTCGCGAAATAGCGGAGACTCCCGCCATGGGTCGCGAGCTTCTCCACATCAAAAACGCGCAAACCCTGGGCACGGAGCAAATGCTCCACCGCATAAAGCGACCAATAGGCATAGTGTTCGTGATAGATGGTATCGAATTGCACGCCATCCACGAAGGACAGCAGATGCGGCGCTTCGATGGTGACAACGCCGCGCGGCCCGGCCAAATGCGCGAGGCCCGCGGCAAAATCCACCACATCCGGCACATGCGCCAGCACATTATTCGCAATCACCAAATCCGCATGGCCGCGCCGGCCCACAATATCCCGCGCCGCGTCACGCCCAAAGAAGCGCACTTCGGTCGGCACGCCTGCCGCCACCGCAGTTGCGGCGACATTCGCCGCCGGTTCGACACCCAGGCAGGGAATACCGGCAGCGACGAAATTGCGCAGCAGATAGCCATCATTGCTGGCGATCTCGACCACAAAGCTTTGTGCGCCAAGCAAAAGCCGTTCGCGCATCGCCGAAGCATAGCGCGCAGCGTGATCAAGCCAGCTCTCCGAAAAGGATGAGAAATAGGCATAATCGGTGAAGATCGCTTCGGCCTCCACCACATGATCCAATTGCACCATGCGACAGGTGCCGCAGACCACAGCCGCCAGAGGATAGCGCGGCAAAGGAGGGGAACCCGGCAGCGGGTAATCATTGGCAAGCGGTGTCGCGCCCAGATCGCAGAACATGGCGCTGATCGCGCCACCGCAGGCGCGGCAGGCGGAAATGGGGCGGCAAAGCGCTACAGCATTCATGGCGAAAGAGCGTCCTCAATCTCAGCCAACGCCAAATCGCGGCCATCCGCGCCGCCGCGCCAGGCTTCATACCAGCGCGCGGTGGCAGCGATGGCGCTGGCGGCATCATGGCGCGGTGCCCAATCCAGGCTTTGCATGGCAAGGCTGCTGTCCAAGGCTAGGCGCTGTGCTTCTTCCATGGGCGGCGCGGGTGCTGCCTCCCAGGCAATCGGCGCACCGGCGGCGCCGCCGTAAAGTTCCAGCACCTGGCGGACAGAAATCTCTGCATCGCGCGGGCCGAAATTCAGCGCTTGCGGTGCATTCCCATGCCAAAGCGCTTCCGCATGCAGCAAGTAACCGCGCAGCACATCCAGCACCTGCTGGAAGGGCCGCGTCGCATCCGGGCGGCGGATGACCAGCGTTTCACCGGCCATGCGCGCGCGCACCAGATCAGGGATCAGCCGTTCCGTACCGAAATCTCCACCGCCGATCACATTGCCGGCGCGCGCCGTGGCCATGGCGCCGATTTCAGCACCGAAACTCGCGCGCCAGGACGCGACCGCAATTTCGCAAGCCGCCTTGGAAGCGCTGTAGGGATCATGCCCGCCGAGGGGATCATCTTCGCGAAAGGGTCGGCCCTGATTGTCGTTGCGATAGACCTTGTCGCTGGTGATTATCAGTGCCGCCTTGGCGCCCGCGCCGCGCAAGGCTTGCATCAGATTGATGGTGCCGGTGACATTGCTGGCGAAAGTCCCCTCCGGGTCGCGATAGCCGCGCCCAACCAAGGCTTGCGCGGCAAGGTGCAGCACAATCTCAGGCCGCGCGGCCTGCACCGCCGCCCGCACGGCCGCCGCATCACGCAAATCCCCGATGCGCGAGGTGATCGCCGGGCGCAGCGCGGCAAAGGCCGAAGGCCCGGCTTCCGGCGCCAGCGCAAAACCTGTGACCTCAGCGCCCAAGCGTTCCAGCAGCAGCGCCAACCAAGCGCCCTTGAAGCCGGTATGCCCGGTCAACAACACGCGCTTGCCGCGCCAGAACTGGCGCATCACCATTGCTTCCAGGGCGCAGAGCCGTCCTGCCACAGCCCTTCCAACACATCGCGATCGCGCGGTGTATCCATAGGGTGCCAGAAGCCGCGATGGTCAAAGGCGCGTAGCTGATCATCGGCGGCAAGGCCGCGCAACGGCGCCTGCTCCCAAACGCAATCATCGCCATCAATCCGGTCCAGCACACGGGGCGAGAGCACGAAAAACCCGCCATTGATCGTTGCGCCATCGCCGGGTGGTTTTTCGGTAAAGGCGCGCACCGTAGTGCCAACCCGTTCAAGCGCGCCGAAACGCCCTGGCGGCACCACGGCGGTTACGGTCGCATCACGGCCATGGGCGCGGTGGAAGGCAATCAACGCGCCTATATCCACATCGGAAACGCCATCGCCATAGGTCAGGCAAAAGCCTTCTTCGCCCCGCAAATGTTGCGCCACGCGGCCAAGCCGGCCACCAGTTTGCGTTTCCTCACCCGTATCCACCAGCGTCACACGCCAATCCTCGGCCGGCGGGGTCAGCCAGGTCGCGGTGCCGGTCGCGAGGTCAAGCGTCAGGTCCGATGAATGAGCGCGGTAATTCAGGAAATATTCCTTGATCAACTGGCCTTTGTAGCCAAGGCAGATCACGAAGTCCTTGATGCCATGCGCGGCATAGGATTTCATGATGTGCCACAGGATCGGGCGCCCGCCAATTTCCACCATGGGCTTGGGGCGAAGCTGGGTTTCGGCACCAAGCCGGGTGCCGCGCCCACCGGCGAGGATGACAGCCTTTCTGATCATGAACACCCCAAAAGGAACATTGTTTTGTCGCCTATAGGACGCAGTCCAAGCCGGGCGCGCAAGCCTGGCTAGTGGTCCGATCGCCGCTGTCGGTTCCCGACAGCGGCGTGAATCGGCCCACCATACATATGGCTAGTGGCGCGCGGGCGCTTTTTGGGCAGGGTATTGTTCAGCATGAGACGCACCACTAGTCACCCCGTGCCACCCCCTCCCGTCTGGGGTCGGAAGCGCCGATCAGCCCGCCATTGGTGACACGGATCACTTGCAGGCCGGAAATCATTTCGCGGATGGTTGCCTCATGCCCCCGCGCGCGGAGCGCCGGGGCAAGGGCAGCGGTAGGGGTGCCCTGTTCCAGCTCAACCGGCCCGCCCATGCTGCCGATGTGGGGCAGCGCCACGGCTTCCTCTGGCGACAGCCCCCAATCGAGCAGCCCAACCAGCGTCTTCGCCACATACCCAATAATGCGCGGCCCGCCCGGAGAACCCACCACGGCATGCAGCGCGCCGGCGCTATCCTCAACAATGGATGGCGCCATGGAAGATCGCGGCCTTTTGCCTGCCTCGACGCGATTGGCGATGGGTCGGCCATTGGCTTCCGGCGCGAAGCTGAAATCGGTCAGTTGGTTGTTCAACAGAAAGCCGCGCACCATGATCCGCGCGCCGAAAATCGCTTCAATCGTGGTTGTCATGGAAAGCGCGTTGCCCGCGCCATCCACAATGGCGATGTGGCTGGTGCCGGCCTCATAATCCTGGGTTTGCGGGGCGAGGAATGTTTCCCGCCAGGAAGGATTGCCGGCGCGCACATTCTGCATGGCGCGATCACGATCCAGCAATTGCGCGCGCGCGGTCAAATAGGCGCGGTCCGTCAGGCCCTGTACAGGCACCGGCACGAAATCCGCATCGGCCAGGTAAAGATTGCGATCGGCAAAGGCCAGGCGCCCTGCTTCCGTCAGCAAATGCGCTGCATCCACCCCGCGCGGGTCAAGCCGGGGCATGTCGAAATGTTCGAGCAGACCCAGGATTTGCGCGACTGCGACACCGCCGGATGATGGTGGCGGAAAGCCACACACCCGAAAACTGCGATAGGGCGTGCAAATGGCGCTCCGCTGACGTGGCTGGTAGCGGGTTAAATCTTCCAGCGCCATGACGCCCGGATTGGTTGGGTGGTTGCGGATGGCGGCGATGATGTCTTCCGCAATCGGGCCCTGTTGCAGCGCCGCCGCGCCGTCGCGCGCGACGGCACGCAAGGTCTCGGCCAAGGCTGGGTTGCGCAGCCGATGCCCGACCGGCAGGGCCACGCCATCGGGGGTGAAGAAATAGGCGGCAGAGGCGGGGTCCCGGCGCAGCAGCAGCGTATCGGCAGCGATTTCGCGGTTGAGGCGCGCGCTGACCGAAAAACCTTCTTCGGCGAGGCGAATGGCAGGCTCAAACAGCCGCGCCCAGGGCAGCTTGCCATGGGCGCGATGGGCGGCTTCCAGCACCGGCAACGCACCCGGCACGCCAACTGACCGCCCACTGGCCATGGCTTCCAGGAAGGGCATGGGCCGCCCATCGCGCAACAATAGCGCGGGCGTTGCGGCAGCGGGGGCGACCTCCCGCCCATCCCAGGCTTCCATGCCGCCATCGGCGGCGCGGCGGAACATGATGAAGGCGCCGCCACCAATGCCGGAGGCTTGCGGTTCCACGAGTGTCAGCACCGCCTGCACCGCCACGGCGGCATCCAGCGCGCTGCCGCCATCCCGGAGCACACCAAGCCCGGCTTCAACGGCCAAAGGGTGGCCCGCCGCAACCATATGGCGCTGCGCAGGTTGGGCGGTGGCGGGAAGGGGGGCGAGGAGGAGGGCGAGGAAAAGAAGGAAACGGGTCATGGCGCGGGCCTGCTGCTTTGTGGGAAGCATAGCGGCATGTGCTGGCAAACCATAGTCATCCGTCGCCTGCCGCAAGAGCTGGACCAGGTGATCCTGTGCGTAGGAACGAATGGCTATCGCGCAATATTCTAAAAATGCGAGGACAAGCGCACTAGCTGATCCTTGCGTCTCATGCGCACGGAGGCTTCAAAATTGGCTGCTTAGCTCATCGTCGACAGTGATAGCGATGATAAGTCAACCAAACTTTTTTCGGCAGTTGGGATGGCGATTGGTCATTCCAACCACGGCTGCCGGTAGATAGAGATCACTGTTTTCTCATCGTTAAGAATTGAAAGGCAAAGGATAGGGAATTTTCGTCCAATAATCTCGGTTGCGCGTGAGATAAGCTTTGCTGATAAACACTGGCTTTCAATGCAATAAACCCATAAGTCTGGAAAATACCGCGAAAGCATACTAAGCTGATATGCGACTAAGTAGAGTTCCACAATCTCGAACATCTCAACATGATCCGCGTACGAAATGGTGGAATGCTCCAAAGTCTCGCGGACATCCGGCCATTCAAAGGTGATGTGATCTCCACGTTGGAAATTCACGCGCAGTTCACCCCCCAAACCAGAGGGGTAGGGAGTAAAATTTCTCAAATTTTCAAAACCCGGTTGTACTGCAAATTTTTTAAGAAGGATTTCAAGATCCTGCTTATTTTCGCAGCCATGAATTCTCCATACATAAGCCATCTGTTCTTCATCGTTTTCTGATACGGTCAAAGAAGTTCGCGATCGAATTTTTTCTACACCGCATTTTCGTAAATCCGAATCCAAGTCTGGGAACAGTGACAATAAATTGAGTAAAGACCAACGTTTGTCTGAAATCGAACTAATAGGCGCGAGCGTGCTACCCCCAACCGCGTGCATTCCACGCGCCAAAAAGCCGCCCATTGTTCGCTCAAAGATTGCGTAAACAGACTGTCTGTTTGGGAGAGACTTGTACCAATTTGGAAAATGTCCATGTTCCGAAATGGCAACAGAACTTAACTTCAACAAATTTACATCAACCGAAGCATTTTTTAGCCCGCAATGAGTCATGAAAGATAGGCCATGGTTTCGATTATTTCTGTCCTTGCGTAAATAATCGAGTGACTTGGTCCCGTCTCCCATGATCAGCATCATGAGAGATGCTAGCGCGTAAATACTATAGTATATGTGATTTGGACTTGTGAAAATTGAAGAAGCTTGAGCGGCATCCATGTACTCTTTTGCTTGAAGGACGCAGACGCGCGCTTGATTAGCCTGCTTAAAATAGTTGGCCTTGTCCCCAGCCGATTTAGGCTCACCATGACGTTTGATCAATTTTTTTACTGTGAGGTCATTATTAGTGTAGTCAAATAACTCTCTCCAAGTCGCAGCATAAATGTTGTCGGTGGCAATCCACCTCATGGTTGACGAACCTTTTCTGATCGGGAATAGAAGCTTAGCTTAATTCGTCCCGTCATCCTAGGGTTCGTGTGGTTGTTACGACCATACGAAGTGGGCGGTTTGACCCGATCCAACCTCGTTCGCGGAAAACCAGGGGATGCCGCGACGCTACAAACTAAAGGGGCCTCAGCACCGCGCCATGCCCCGCCAATCCCCACCCACCCATCGCCTGCTGCTTGGCCGGCGCGCCTATGCCGCCGGTCAGGATGCCGAGGCCCTTGCCGCCGCTGCGCTGACTGCCGAGGGTTGGCTAATCCTCGGCCAAAGGGTGCGCACTGAAGCGGGTGAAATAGACCTGATCGCTGAACGCGAGGGCCTGCTCGCCTTCATCGAGGTCAAGGCCCGGCCATCCCTCGCCGAGGCCGCCTTCGCCCTTGGCCCGCGTCAACGCGCCCGTCTGGTCGCGGCGGCTGAGGCCTGGCTTGCCACCAACCCCGGCCATGGCAGGGCAGGCATGCGCTTTGATGTCATGCTGATCGCGGCGGATGGCACCATCCGGCGCATCGCCGATGCCTTCCGGGCCGACGAAACCTAAGCAGGCTTCTCCGCCATCATCAGGTAATTCACCCCCGTATCACGGGTGATCCGCCAAGCGCCGCCAAGGCTCATTTCCATCCCGGCCAGATCCGCCACGCGCAGCCCCGCACCGCGCAGCCCAGCGCCAAGCTCAGCCGGGGTCACGAACATGCGCCAATCATGCGTGCCGATAGGCAGCAGCCGCAGCAGGTATTCGGCGCCCAGTTTCGCCATCAGGAAGGATCGCGGCGTGCGGTTCAGCGTGGAAAGAAACACCATCCCCCCAGGCCGGGCGGCGCGGGCCAAGGCAGCCAGGAAGGCCGCGCGTTCCGTCACATGTTCAATCACTTCCAGGCAGACCACGGCGTCAAAGCTGCCCGCATCGCCGGCCAAATCCTCTGGCCCGCCCTGACGATAATCAATCGCAAGCCCGCCCGCTTCGGCATGAGCGCGGGCGGCGGCCAGGGCCTCCGGCGCCGCATCCATCCCTGTTACCTCGGCACCCAGCCGCGCCAGCGCCTCAGAAGCCAGCCCCGCCCCGCAGCCCACATCCAGTACCCGGAGGCCCGCAAGCGGCGCCGCTCCCCCTGGTTTGCGGCCATGGGCGCGGGCCAGCCTTTCGGCGATCCAGCCGATGCGGACCGGATTCATCCGATGCAGCGGCTTCATCGGCCCATTCGGGTCCCACCAGCGCGCCGCCAGCGCGTCGAATTTGGCGATTTCCGCCTGAAGCGCCGTTGCTTCCGCCAAGATGCTGCCCTTTCTTGCGCTGAACCTTCGGGGTGGGTTGCGCGTCCCCCGCCCCCCCGGTATCTGTCCCGCCCCGCGCGCCGGTGCAACCGCCGGCCATTCCTTTTCCGCCCCGCCCAGGGAAAATAGCCTTCTATGGCCCGTATCGTCATGAAATTCGGCGGCACCTCAGTCGCTGATCTGGATCGTATCCGCAATGTCGCTGCCCGCGTGAAGCGAGAGGTGGATGCCGGCCATCAGGTCGCGGTCGTGGTTTCCGCCATGTCGGGTGTTACCAATCAGCTGGTGAAATGGTGCCAGGACCTCTCGGCGCTGCATGATGCCCGCGAATATGACACGGTGGTCGCGACCGGTGAGCAGGTGACAACGGGCCTGACCGCCATTGCGCTGCAGGCGATTGGCGTTGATGCGCGGTCTTGGCAGGGCTGGCAGGTGCCGATCATCACCGACCAGGCGCATGGCAAGGCCCGCGTTGAATCCATTGATGGCGCGGCCTTGATTGAACGTATGCAGCAAGGTCAGGTACCTGTGGTGGCGGGGTTTCAGGGCGTTGACCCGAAACGCAACCGCATCACCACGCTTGGCCGTGGCGGGTCTGATCTTTCGGCTGTTGCCATCGCCGCTGCGGTGAAGGCGGATCGCTGTGATATCTACACCGATGTGGATGGCATCTACACGACCGACCCGCGCATTGTGCCGCGCGCGCGCAAGCTTGAGCGGATTTCCTATGAGGAAATGCTGGAACTCGCTTCCGTTGGCGCCAAGGTCTTGCAGACGCGTTCGGTGGAACTTGCGATGAAGCAGCGTGTGCGCGTGCAGGTGCTCTCCAGCTTTGAAGACAAGCCTGGCTCGCTCGTGGTTGATGAGGATGAAATCGTGGAACAGCCCGTCGTTTGCGGCATCGCCTATTCGCGCGATGACGCCAAGATAACGCTTCGCCGTGTGCCGGACCGGCCCGGGGTGGCCGCCGCCGTTTTCGGCGCGCTCGCCAAGGCCAATGTGAATGTGGACATGATTGTCCAGAATGTCGGTGCCGATGGCGGCACGGATATGACGTTTACTATCGGCAAGGTTGATCTGGCGCGCGCGCAGGATGTGCTGGCGAAGGCGCAGGCCGATCTTGGCTATGAAGCGCTGCTGGCTGACCCGGATGTGACCAAAATCAGCGTGGTGGGGATTGGCATGCGCAGCCACGCCGGGGTTGCCACCACCATGTTCAAGGCGCTTTCGGAAAAGGGCATCAATATCCAGGTGATCTCCACCAGCGAAATCAAGGTAAGCGTGCTGGTTGGCGCTGACTACACCGAACTTGCCGTGCGCGCCCTGCACACGGCCTATGGGCTGGATGCGCCGGCATGAGCGATGACATGACCAAGGCCCTGGCGCAGCTTGATCGGCTGATGGCGCGTGGCGCGGCGTTTCTGGGCGCGCGCTATGCCATCATGGGTGGCGCCATGTCCTGGGTCAGCGAAAGGCATTTGGTCTCGGCGCTGTCGAATGCGGGCGCCTTTGGGGTAATTGCCTGCGGGGCGATGGAACCGCCGCGCCTGGCGGAAGAAATAGCGGGAACCCAGGCGCTGACCACCAAGCCCTTCGGCGTCAATCTGATTACCATGCACCCCAGGCTGGATCAGCTGGTGGATACCTGCCTGGCGGCGCGCGTTTCGCACATTGTTTTTGCTGGCGGCATTCCGCCCGGCACCGCAATCAAGAAGGCCAAGGATGGCGGGGCGAAGGTGGTGTGTTTTGCGCCCGCACTCGCGCTGGCCAAGCGCCTGATCCGCGCCGGGGCGGATGCCTTGGTGATTGAAGGCAGCGAAGCGGGCGGGCATATCGGGCCGGTGTCGCTGACCGTGCTCGCGCAGGAAATCCTGCCCCATATCCGCGATGTGCCGGTTTTTGTGGCGGGCGGCATTGGGCGGGGTGAGGCAATCTTATCCTATCTGGAAATGGGTGCAGCCGGCGTGCAGCTCGGCACGCGTTTTGTATGCGCTCGGGAATCCATCGCGCATGCCAATTTCAAGCAGGCCTTCATTCGCGGCAATGCGCGCGATGCCATGCCGACCATCCAATTGGATGAAAACTTCCCGGTGATCCCGGTGCGCGCTTTGCAGAATGAAGGCACCAAGCGCTTTCTGGAACATCAGGCTGAGACCATTCGTCGCTTCCAATCCGGTGAACTGACCAAGGAAGCCGCGCAATTGGATATCGAACATTTCTGGGCCGGGGCGCTGCGCCGTGCCGTGATTGATGGCGATGTCGAAAATGGCTCGCTCATGGCCGGGCAATCGGTTGGCATGGTGACGCAGGAACAGACTGCCGCTGAAATCATCGCTGAATTGCGCGATCAGGCCGCACAGGCGATTATGGCGCGCTCTGCCGCCGCTGTTGCCTGACCCGCTGGAACCCCGATGAAGCGCTCTGCCCGCACTGAAAACACTGTCCAGGAAGCCGCCCGGGTTGGCGAGGAACTGCGCGAGGCGCGGATTGCCCTTGGCATCAGCGTTGAGGATGCGGCGACGCAGCTGCGTATCAACAAGCGCTATCTGATGGCGCTAGAGGAAGGGCGGGTAAAGGATTTGCCCGGCGCCGCCTATGCCGTTGGTTTCGTCAGGTCCTATGCCACCGCGCTCGGGCTTGACGCGGATGATGCCGTGCGGCGTTTTCGCGATGTTTCCGGCACTGCGGTGGCGAAGCAGGGCGATCTGGTCTTCCCCGAACCCGTTCCCCGGCGCGGTATCCCGACCGGTGTGCTGGCGGCACTTGGCGTTGCGATTGCGCTCGCCGGCTATATCGCCTGGTATCAATGGAGCGGACGTGGCGCGCGCGTTGTGGATAGCGTGCCGCCCTTGCCGCCCCGGCTGGAACGCGCGGCTGATGCCACGACCTCAGCGCGCGAGGCGCCCGCCCCGGTGGCGGAACCGCCCGCGCCCGCGCCTGCCCCGGCACCGGTTGCCGCACCCGCGCCGCCGCCACGCATAGACCCCGACAAGCCCCGCATCGTGATCCGCGCCAAGGGCGAAAGCTGGGTGCAAATTCGCGACAATCCCGGCAATCGGGTTATCACGGATCGTGTGCTGCGCGCGGGCGAGACCGTGGAAATCCCCAATCGCCCAGGGATCGTGCTGACCACGGGCAAGGCCGAGAACCTCGATATCCTGCTGGATGGGCAGGATGTGGACCCCTTCGGCGGCCCCGGTGTGCGGCGCAATATCGCGCTGGAACCTGACCGGCTGCGCCCGCCGCCTGCCCAGGCCCCGGCGCCGGCTGCTGCGCCCGCGCCGCCGCGCCCGCCGGCTGCCACCCCGCAGCCTGCGCCCGCCACTCGTCCGCCGGCGGCAACCCAACCCGCGACACCCACGCCGCCAACCCCGCCACGGCCCTGAGATTTTTCAAGTCTTTCGGCGCGGCGAAAGCCTCGGCATAATCGGCGGCGAAAACCAGCCTTTGGGGTCCGCCTTATGTCCTATCGTCCCTATCAAAAGATCGAGCGCCGCAAATCCCGCCTGATCCATGTCGGGCGCGTGCCGGTGGGGGGCGATTCGCCGATCTCCGTCCAGACCATGACCAATACGCCGACCGAAGACGCGGCGGCGACGATTGCGCAAATCCGCCGCTGCGAATTGGCGGGCGTTGACATTGTGCGTGTGTCTTGCCCGACCGAGGAAGCAACGGCGGCTTTGGCCGAGATTGTGCGCGAAGTGAATGTGCCGATCGTGGCCGATATTCATTTCCACTATCGCCGCGCCATTGAAGCGGCGGAAGCGGGCGCAGCCTGCCTGCGCATCAATCCCGGCAATATTGGGTCGAAGGAACGCGTGAAGGAAGTGATCAAGGCCGCGCGCGATCATGGCTGTTCCATTCGCATCGGCGTGAATGCCGGCAGCCTTGAGAAGCATTTGCTGGAAAAATACGGCGAACCCAATCCGGAAGCGCTGGTGGAAAGCGCGCTTTGGCATGCGGATCATTTGCTGCAAGAGGATTTTCACGAATTCAAGATCAGCGTGAAGGCATCTGATGTGTTCCTCGCCGTTGCTGCCTATCAGCAATTGGCGGAAGCTTGTGATCACCCCTTGCATATCGGCATTACGGAAGCGGGCGGGAAGCGCACCGGGACGGTGAAATCCGCGATCGGCCTTGGGTCGCTGCTTTGGGCCGGCATTGGCGATACGCTGCGTGTGTCCCTGTCCGCCGAGCCGGAGGAAGAGGTTTCGGTTGGCTGGGAATTGCTGAAATCGCTGCATCTGCGCCATCGCGGGGTGAAGGTGATTTCCTGCCCAAGCTGCGCGCGGCAGGGTTTTGATGTGATCCGCACGGTGGAAAAGCTGGAGGAACGGCTTTCGCATATTGTTGAACCCATCAGCCTTTCCATCATCGGCTGCGTGGTGAATGGCCCCGGTGAGGCGCTGATGACCGATATCGGCCTGACCGGCGGCGGCGCTGGCACTCACATGGTCTATAGCGCCGGCAAGACCGACCACACGATCCGGTCTGAGGAAATGGTGGATCACATTGTGGGCCTGGTGGAAGCCAAGGCGGCGGCGCTGCGCATGGCGAAGGCAGCGGAATAGGCCGCCATGCACGCCGAAATCCTGCGCCATCGGGAAACGCTCGCGGCCCTGTGCCGCCGACATGGCGTGGCGCGGCTTGATGTTTTCGGCTCGGCGGCGCGCGGCGCGGATTTTGACCCAGCGCGCAGCGATGTGGATTTGCTGGTGGAATTTGCGCCGACCACGCCGCGCAGCTTCGCCAGCCTTCTGGCCTTCGAGGAAGATGCCTCCCAGGCGCTGGCGCGACCTGTCGAGGTTGTGGAACGCCGTGCCATTGAAGAAAGCACAAATTATATCCGCCGTCGCCGTATTCTGGCGGAAGCGGAAGCTCTGTTCGGCGCATGAGCCTACCGCCGGCGGAACGAGATGCTGCGCTGCTGCTGGACATGCTCACTTGGGCTGGACAGGCGGCGGATTTCGTGCGGGATCTGGACGAGGCCAGCTTCCGTGCCAGCAAGCTGCATCAGGCGGCCGTTACGCGTTGTATCGCTGTGGTGGGGGAGGCTGCTGGGCGTCTTTCGCGTCCGTTGCGAGAGGCGCATCCGGATATTCCTTGGGCGCTCATGATCGGTATGCGCAACAAGTTGATCCATGATTATGGTGATGTTGCTATTGATATCCTCTGGCAGGGCGCGCGCGAGGAATTGCCGCGCCTTGCGCTTTGGCTGCGTCCGCTGGTTCCACCAGACAACGCCCTTTAGTTCATCCAACTTGCCGTTCAGCTTCAGACAGGATACCGACCCGGCATGTCCAGCCAATTGCAGCCCGCCCGTGGCACCCGTGACCTGATCGGTGAGGAATTCCGCCGCCACCATGCGGTGGCCGAAGCCGCGCGGCGCATTTCCGCCCTTTACGGCTTTGAGGAATGGGCGACGCCCATTTTTGAAGACACGCGCGTCTTTGCCCGCGGGCTTGGCGATACCTCCGATGTGGTTTCCAAGGAAATGTACAGCTTCACCGACCGCGGTGGGGAAAGCCTGACTTTGCGCCCGGAAATGACCGCCGGTGTGTGCCGTGCGCTGGTTTCCAACGGCCTCACGCAATCCAATTTGCCGCGCAAGGTTTTCTATGCCGGGCCGATGTTTCGTTATGAACGCCCGCAAAAGGGGCGCTACCGGCAATTCCACCAGATCGGCATCGAAGTCCTGGGCGCGGCCGAACCGCTGGCTGACGCGGAAGTGATCGCCTGCGGCTGGCATATCCAGCAGGAACTCGGCATCGCTGAAGGCACGGTGCTGGAAATCAATACGCTCGGCGATGCGCCATCGCGTGATGCCTATCGCGCCGCGCTGGTTGCCTATTTCAGCGCCCATCGCGATGCGCTGAGCCATGACAGCCGCGTGCGGCTTGAAAAAAACCCTTTGCGAATCCTGGATTCAAAGGATGAGACGGACCGCGCCATTGTCGCCGGTGCGCCGGTGATTGGCGACCATCTCACCCCCGAAGCGGCAGCCTTCTACGCGACAGTCAAGAAGCACCTGACACGCTTTGGCGTGCCCTTTCGCGAAAACCCGCGCATTGTGCGTGGCCTTGATTACTACAGCCACACCGCCTTTGAATTCGTGACCGATAAGCTCGGCGCGCAGGGCACGGTGATGGCGGGCGGGCGCTACAATGGCCTGGTTGAGGAAATGGGTGGCCCGCCGACACCTTCCGTCGGCTGGGCCGCCGGCATCGAAAGGCTGGCGATGCTGCTGCCGCAAAGCCCCGCCGCGCCGCGCCCCGTTGCGGTTATCCCTGTGGGCGATGAGGCCGAAGGCCCTGCGCTTGATCTGTTGCAGGCGTTGCGTGCGGCGGGTGTGGTGGCGGAAATCGCCTATCGCGGCAATCTCAAGCGCCGGATGGAACGCGCCAATCGCATCAATGCCCGCGCCGCCGTTATTCTAGGCGAAGCGGAAATCGCCGCCGGTGTCGCGCAATTGCGTGATCTGGATGCCGGCACGCAGGAAAGCGTCGCAATCGCCGATATCCCCGCCCGCCTGAAATGAGCCTGCCATCCCGCCTTGATAGGTTGCTCTCCCGTGCGGAGGAGCTGCGCCATATGCTCTCCACCGCGCCGGGGGCGGATATTGGCGCGCTGTCCAAGGAATTGGCGGAGCTTGAGCCGCTCGTTGAGAAATACGCTGAATATCGCACGGCTGAACGCGCGCGCGATGAAGCCCAGGCCATGCTGGCTGATCCCGAAATGCGCGAATTGGCCGAAGCCGAATGGCTCACGCAAAAGGAACGCGTGCCCGCGCTGGAACATGAAATCCGCATCATGCTGCTGCCGCGCGACGCAGCGGATGAACGGAGCGCCATTCTGGAAATCCGCCCGGCCGCTGGCGGGGATGAGGCCGGGCTATTCGCCGCCGAACTGTTCCGCGCCTATCAGCGCTATTCGGAAGGGCGCGGCTGGCGCTTT
Organism: Roseomonas sp.; assembly: GCA_020249465.1. Classification (GTDB taxonomy): domain Bacteria; phylum Pseudomonadota; class Alphaproteobacteria; order Acetobacterales; family Acetobacteraceae; genus Neoroseomonas. The sequence goes on from JADCFP010000029.1 coordinate 63,267, forward strand.
GAAGTGCTGGATTATGACGAAAACGAATTGGGCGGCATCAAGGGGGCGACGGCGGAAATCGCCGGGCGCGGGGTTTTCGCGCGGCTCAAATACGAAAGCGGCGTGCATCGCGTCCAGCGCGTGCCAACCACTGAAACGCAAGGGCGCATCCATACCTCTACCGTGACGGTCGCCGTGCTGCCGGAAGCCGAGGAAGTGGATGTGCAGATCGAAGACAAGGATCTGCGCATTGACACCTATCGCGCTTCCGGCGCCGGTGGGCAGCATGTGAACAAGACCGATAGCGCAGTGCGCATCACCCATATGCCAAGCGGCATTGTGGTTGCGATGCAGGAAGAAAAAAGCCAGCACAAGAACCGCGCCAAGGCGATGAAGGTGCTGCGCGCCAGGCTTTACGAACAGCAGCGCAATGCCGTTGATCAGGCGCGCGCGGCGGATCGCCGCAGCCAGGTTGGCACGGGTGATCGGTCCGAACGCATCCGCACCTATAACTTCCCGCAAGGGCGCGTGACGGATCACCGCATCGGCCTCACGCTGCATAAGATTGACCGCGTGATGCTTGGCGAATTCGACGATGTGTTTGATGCGCTGATCGCGGAAGACCAGGCAGCGCGGCTCGCGGCGGAAGCGGCGTGAGCGAAGCCGCCTGCGCCGATCCTGCCGGCACGATTGGGTTTTTTCTCTGTCAGGCCGGGCAAAGGCTGCGCGGTGCGGCGATTGAAGCGCCACGGCTGGAAGCGCGCCGCTTGCTCGCGCATGTATTGGGCACAACGGAAGAAGCGCTGCTGCGAGACCCACGCGCGGCGGTGCCTGCCGAGAAGGCCGCGTACTTCGCCACCTTGCTGGCGCGGCGCGTGGCGCATGAACCCTTTGCCTATCTGACCGGGCGGGTTGGCTTCTGGACGCTTGAACTCGAAGTCTCCCCCGCCACGCTCATTCCGCGCGCCGATAGCGAAACGCTCGTGGAGGCAGCGCTGGCAGCCTGCCCGGATAAGGGCGCGGCGCTGCGCGTGCTGGACCTTGGCACCGGCACGGGGGCCTTGTTGCTGGCGGTGCTGACTGAATTGCCCGCCGCAAACGGCTTGGGCGTTGACCTGCGGCCCGATGCTGCGGCTCTGGCTGCGCGCAATGCGGCGCGGCTGGGGTTGGTGGCAAGGGCGCGCTTCCTGGCTGGCGATTGGGCGGCGGCGGTCCTTGGCCCGTTTGATCTGATCCTCTGCAACCCGCCTTATATCGAAAGCGGCGCCATTCCTGGGCTGATGCCGGAAGTGGCGCAGCATGAACCGGCCTCGGCGCTTGATGGCGGGGCGGATGGCTTGGCAGCCTATCGGCGCATCATCGCCGATCTGCCGCGGCTTTTGGCGCCGCGTGGTGTGGCTGTGCTGGAATTGGGGGCGGGCCAGCAGGCGGCGGTGGAAGCCTTGGGCCGGGCATCCGGCCTGACCCCCGAAGCCTGCTCAGCCGATCTGGGCGGGGTGCCGCGCGCCCTTGTGCTGCGGGCCGCGTGATTTTGCCCTTGGCGCGGCGGGGCTGAGGCGCTACAAGAATATTGCGGTGAGGGCAGGAAGTTCGATTCCCCTCCCTGATCCCGAAAAGCCTCAAGGGTATTTGCCCGGTCCTTTCGGCACCGTTTGGATGCAACAGACTCGGAATTCAGGACGTAACCCAGGGCCTTGGCCCGCTGCGC
>JADCFP010000003.1 GCA_020249465.1 Roseomonas sp.
CCCGATGCGCTTTCCGTTCGGCTCAAGCGCGGCGCCACGAATGCGATTGCACCGGAAATTCGCGATTACGGCATAGGCGCGCAAATCCTGGATGATTTGGGCGTGCGGCGCATCATTCGGCTTTCGAATAATCCACGCCCGCTGATCGGGCTGGAAGGTTACGGGCTGCAAGTGCTGGAAACCCGCCCGCTTCCTTCGGAGAAAACGCCATGAGCACGATTGATAGCCCGACACGGGGCCGCGCGCATCTTGCCGGCGACGCGCCGCGGATTCTGGTGATCCAGGCGCCTTATTACCGCAATGTTGTTGAAGGCATGCGGCTGGGTGCCATGGCAGTGTTTCAGGATTTGAAGGCCGAGGTTGAGACGGTGGATGTCGCGGGCGGGTTTGAATTGCCCGCCGCGCTGCGCATGGCAATGAAGGCCAGGCGCCGCTGGGATGGCTATTTGCTACTCGGCTGTGTGGTGAAGGGTGAGACGGATCACTACACCTTCATCTGCGACGCGATCTGCAAGGGTGTGATGGATCTGGCGGTGGAAAATGGCGCGCCGATTGGCTTTGGCTTGCTGACGGTGGATAGCCTGGAGCAGGCAGAAGCGCGGTCGCGCGCTGATCGCATGAATAAGGGCATTGAAGCGGCGCATGCGCTGGTCGCGCAAATTGCCCTGGCGCGAGGCTGGGGGCTGGCATGAAAGCCCAAAGGCGCGCGCATGCGCGCCCACGTACCGGCGCCCGCGTTGCCGCGGTGCAGGCGCTATTCCAAAGTGAGCATACGGGTGAAAGTGTTGAAACCGTCGCGGATCAATTCATCCGCCACCGCATCGGCGCGCCCGCCGGGCCGATTGAATTCGAAGAAGGCGGCGTGCCGGAGGCGCATATTCCGCTGTTCCAGGCGATCTTGAAGCAGGTGGCGGATAACGCCGAAGCCGCCGACGTCGCCATCATGGATTGCCTGCAAAAGGGTTGGACTCTGGATCGGCTTGACCCCGTATTGCGCGCCTTGCTGCGTGCGGCAACAGGTGAGCTGATGCAGGCGCATGAACCGCCGGCGCGTGTGGTGATCAACGAATATTTGGATATCGCGGCGGGTTTCCTGGATGAGGAAGCCACCCGCTACGCCAATGGCATGCTGGATACGCTGGCGCATCGGCTACGCCCGGCGGATTTCGCACCAGGCGCCTGAAGCGCGCCATGGGCCTGCCCCGCGAATTTGCCCTGATTGCGCGGCATTTCCGCCCGCTGGCGGGTGATGGCGCGCTTGATCTGAGTGACGACGCCGCGCTGCTGACACCGCCCGCAGGGCAGCAATTGGTGCTGGCCGCTGATGCGCTGGTGGAGGGCGTACATTTCCTGCCCGATGATCCACCCGGCATGATCGCACGCAAATTGCTGCGTGTGAATCTGTCTGACCTTGCGGCGATGGGGGCGGCGCCGCTGGGTTATCTGATGACCACGGCCTTTACGCGCGGCACGACGGATAGCTGGATTGCGGATTTCGTCGCGGGCTTGGCCGATGATCAGCAGCGATATGGCTTGGCGGTTTTGGGCGGTGACACGGTGGCCACACCTGGCCCCGCCTGTTTTTCACTGACCATCATTGGGGTTGTGCCACCAGGGCAGGCGTTGCATCGGCGCGGTGCGCGCATCGGTGATGAGATTTGGGTCTCTGGCAGTATTGGCGATGCCGCGCTGGGGTTGCGTGTGCTGCAAGGTAAGTTGGCCACAGATGCGGAAGGGCATTTGGCGCGGCGCTACCGCTTGCCGGAACCGCGTTTGGCGCTTGGCCAGGCATTGCGCCGTGTGGCGCGGGCGGCGATGGATGTCTCGGATGGGTTGGTGCAGGATTTGGGGCATCTCTGCCGCGCGGCGGGGTGCGGGGCGGAGATTATCGCTGATGCGCTGCCGCTTTCTGCTGCTGCCAGCGCTGCCTTGGCGGGTGATGCCGCGCTGCTGCCGCTACTGCTGACGGGCGGCGATGATTACGAATTGCTCTTTGCCGCCGCGCCTGAAGATGCGGCAGCGGTGCAGGCCGCAAGTGTGAACGCCGGTGTGCCCATCGCGCGGTTTGGGCGTTTTGTTGCGGGTGATGCTGTTGTGGTGCGTGATGCCTCAGGTGCCGCCATGACGCTGCCAAAAGGTGGCTGGAGCCATTTCTGACCGGTCTTATTGGTCCTTCTGCGCTGGCCGAATGCTTATGCTGTTAGAGGCCAAAGGCGCCAGATGCGTTTGAGATGATGAATTTTTTGTAATGTAAACTTATGTTTGTCAGTCCTTCACCGGCTTGCCGCGACGAATGGTCGATGTGGTCTCCAATTTTTTGATGCCTAACCCCTTGTCAGACTACCGGAATTCCGCTCATCATTCTCTCGTAACAATTACAGAGAAACTCCCATGTTCCGTCGCCTCATGCTCGTCCTGCCGCTGCTCGTCGCCATCGGCGCCGGTTCCGCCCAAGCCCAGCGCTGCGACACGCGCTTCAACTTCCACAACCGCTCGAGCACTGAGGTCATTGAGTTTTATTTCGACCGTTCCAGCAGGCCGGATTTTACGCGTGACGAGCTTGGCGCAGGAACCCTGCCCGCCGGCCAATCGCTGCGCTTCACTGCCGCTCATCCTGAACTTTATGATTTTCGGGCGGTGCTGCCAGGTGGCCGGCGCGTCGATTTGTACCGTGTTGATATCTGCTCGATCACCGACGTTACCCTCACTGATGCCGGCCTGACCGCCAAATAAGCGATCCGCTGGATCACACTGCACGGGGCGGCGGGGCTAAGATTTACTTGTCCCTCTGCCCCGGCGCGTAACCGCCGCCATCGGTTGGGCGGAGCGCTTCGAACATTTCCGTCACGGCGGCATAATCGCGATAGCCGCAGCGCGCCAAGGGCTGCGCCTTGGCCGTGTTAAACCGGCCATTGGTGATATAGGCTTCATCTATATGCACGCCGACCACCTGACCGATGATGATCCAGCCCTTGAGTGGTGCGCCATGCATATCCTGCAACTGCATGGAATGCGTCACCTTGCATTCCAAGGCGGCCGGCGCGGCGGCCACGCGCGGCGCCTTCACAATGCGGCAGGGGGCGGTGGCAAGGCCGGCGGCTTCGAATTCACTGACACCTTCCGGCAGCGTGTCTGAGGAGATGTTCATCGCATCGAACAAAGGCCAGGTGCAGAGGTTGAAGACGAATTCCCCGGTGGCAATCGCGTTAGCTGCGCTGTGCTTCATGCTCTCGCTGGTGAAGGCCAGCATGGGCGGGCTGGAATGTACGGCGTTGAAAAAGCTGTAGGGCGCCAGATTGGGCCGGCCTTGTTTGTCGAGGCTCGAAATCCAGCCAATCGGGCGCGGCGCGATAATGGCTTTGAAGGGATCATGCGGCAGGCCATGGCCCAGATGCGGTTCGTAGAACATGCGAAAGCCTTTCTTGCGGTTGTGCCTGCTGTAACCCTGGCGGCGGATTGAGGGAAGCGTTGAGGATTTCCGGCCAAGCCTATGGGTGATCCAGCCAGGCTGTGCCTCGTTCACTTTTTTGCCAAGGTGCGAATGGTGACAAAGGGGACCTCCCCCCCTAGCTCTACAGTCATGAGCGCCCAAATCCTTCTCATCCGCCACGGACAATCCACTTTCAACGCCATATTCGATCAGACCAATGTCGATCCGATGCACTTCGATGCGCCGCTCTCGCCCCATGGCAGGCAGCAGGTTGATCTCGCCCGGCAAAAATTGGCAATGCTGCCGCCACCAGACTTGGTGATCTGCTCGCCACTCACGCGGGCAATAGAAACTACGCTTGGGCTTTTCGGGAATTCTGAAATACCCATCACCGTAACCTGCCGTCATCGAGAGCGATTGGGGAATAGTTGTGATGTCGGGCGCCCGCCTAGCGTGCTGGCCGCTGCGTTTCCGATGCTATCCTTCCAGCATTTGCGTGACCCATGGTGGCATCAGGGCGAACCGGATAAGCGGGGAGTACCCGTCGAGCCCGAGGAGATTTTTTTGCGTCGTGTAGAAGAATTCCGGACTTGGATGGGCGCCAAGGAGGGACGCTTGGCTGTCGTCGGACACGGGACGTTTTTCCATCGGCTCACTGGACTGCATTTCGAGAACTGTGAGATGGTTGACTGGGATCCAACCCCCTAACTGTCCGGTCCAGCCGCTTGATCGCACTTTGACCGGGCCGATTGGCTAAACCACATCGGCTGATCGTATTTCTCGTGCTCGTGAACGATTTTGCATGGCTTGAAATTGCTCAGGGGTGCAAAGGGGGGCGATGAACCCGAAACTCATCCTGGGGCTGGCCTTTGGCCTCGCCTCTGCCCTGATCTGGGGCGGCCATGCGGTGGTGGCGCGCCCCGTGCTGGCGGATGGCAGCTTCGGCAGTTTTGATCTGGCGGCGTTTCGCTACGGTGTCGGCATGATGGCGCTGCTGCCCTTTGCCTGGGCGGCGCGTGCCACGCTGCTGCGGCTCGGGCTCAAACGCATTCTGTTGCTGGCGCTATTCGGCGGCGCGCCCAATCTGCTGCTGTTCCTGGTGGCGCTGGTCTATGCGCCCGCTTCGCATGGCGGGACGATTGCGCCCATGACCTCGCCTATTGTGGGGGCGCTCCTGGCGATACCGCTGCTGAAGGAATGGCCGACGCGCGGGCGGGCCTTGGCGCTGACCGTCATGGTGATGGGCGTGCTCATGATCGGCTGGGATGGCGTGATGGGGGATTACCCCGGCGCCTGGCGCGGCGATTTGCTGCTGATGGCATCCGGCGCCACCTGGGCGGTGTTCACGCTGCTGCTCCGCCGCTGGCAGGTGCCGGCGATCCCCGCCACCGCTGCCATCACCATTGTTTCTGGCCTGGCGATCCTGCCCTTTTGGCTGCCGCTGCGCGCGGCCGAGGTCTTCGCCATGCCGGCGGGCCTTGTGCTGTTCCACCTGATTGCTCAGGGCCTGGTGCTGGGCTGTGTGGCGATGTTCTTCTTCGCCCGCGCGGTGGAACTACTGGGCGCAACGCGGGCGGCGACACTTTCCGTCATGGTGCCGGTGGTGGCGCTGCTGCTGGCGGGGCTTTGGTTGCGCGAACCGCTTTCCCTGCTGCAAATTCTGGGCGCGGGCCTGGCCGTTGCCGGGATGCTCGCCGCGGTGCTGTTCACCGGAAGGAAAAGCGCATGAATGCCATGAGCAGTTTTCAAGCCAAGTGGAATCACTTGGCGACTAGGAAAATGCGATCAAATAAAAGGCTAGAGCATGTCTGGTGAGCTGATGCGAAGCAGGCATGCTCTAGGAACGCCGATGCCCCCCAGCCTTTGGGCCGCCACGGCGCCCGCGCCACCTGCGACGGAACCGCTGCTGGGCGAAGCGCGCACGGGCGTTGCGGTGGTGGGCGCTGGCTTCACCGGGCTATCGGCGGCGCTCCATTTGGCCGAAGCCGGCGTGCCGGTGACGGTGCTGGAAGGCGCGGAGATCGGCTGGGGCGCTTCCGGGCGCAATAACGGCCAGGTGATTCCCAATATGTCCCGCCTTGATCCCGATGCCATTGTGGCGAGTGTCGCGCGCGAACACGGCGGGCGCGACAAGGGCGAGGAATTGGTCGGGCTGATCCGCGACAGTGCCTCCCTGGTGTTTGATCTGATCCGCAAGCACGACATCGCAGCCGAGGCAGTGCAAAATGGCTGGATCCAGCCGGCGCATCGGCCTTCGCGCATGAAGCTCGCCGCATCGCGCGTCGAGCAATGGGGCCGCCGCGGTGCCCCGGTGCGCATGGTGGATCGGGCGGAAATGGCCTCCCTCGCGGGCACAGATTACTGGCATGGCGGGTGGGAGAATAAGACCGGCGGGCGGATCAATCCGCTTGGCTATGCGCGCGGCCTGGCGGCGGCGGCGATGCGTGCGGGGGCGGTGGTGCATACCGGCAGCCCTGTGCGTGCCATCCGGCAGGTACCAGGCGGCTGGACGGTGGAAACGCCGCGCGGGGTGTTGCATGCGGAACGCGTGATCATCGCGACCCATGCCTATACCGGGGATTTCTGGCCGGGGCTGAAGCACAGCATTGTGCCAGTGCGGTCATACCAGATGGGTACGTCGGTACTGTCGGATAATGTGCGGAAATCCATCCTGCCGCAGGGGCATGCGCTATCGGATACGCAGGGCGACCTTTACTTCTATCGCTTCGATGCGAATGGAAGGCTGGTGACGGGTGGCGGCTTGATCGTGCCCTTTGGCTGGGAAGGGCGCATTCGCGCGCGCATCACGGAACGGGTGAAGCGCGTTTTTCCGCAAATTGGCGATGTGCACTTCGATTACATCTGGTGGGGCTATGTCGCCGCCACCGATGACAAGATGCCGCATGTCTATGAATTGGCGCCGGGCGTGCTGACCTGGACCGGCTGCAATGGCCGTGGTGTCGCTTTGGCGACCGCACTCGGGCGCGAATTGGCCAAGGCGAGCAATGGCACGGCCTTGGCCGATATCGCGGCACCGGTCGAAAAGAAGCTCCGCCGCATTGCCGGTCATGAATTCCGCGCCTTTGGCATTGCCTGGACCATTGCCCAGAATCGCTGGCGCGATGCGCGCGATTGACCGGCCGTTTGCCGGTTCTGCCTTGCTGCTGGTAGAAGCTTGCCTGAAAACGCGGCCACGAAGCCGCGAATAGGTTGATGGTTGGAGAAAGCCAATGACACCGCCGCTTGATGCCGCCGCCCCGGCGCGCCCGGAAAATTTCCGCTATTCACCGATGTTCCCACTCGGCGCCGATACCACACCCTGGCGCAAGCTGCCGATTGATGGTGTTTCCACCATGCAGGTGGATGGCAAGACCGTGCTGAAGGTGAAGCCCGCCGCGCTGGAAGCCCTCGCCTTCCAAGCCTGCAAGGATGTGTCCCATTTGCTGCGCCCGGCGCATCTGGCGCAGCTTGCGAAAATTCTGCAGGACCCGGAAGCGAGTGCGAATGATCGCTTCGTGGCACTCGACCTTTTGAAAAACGCCAATATCGCCGCCGGCGGTGTTTTGCCCATGTGCCAGGATACCGGCACCGCGATTGTCTTCGGCAAGAAGGGCCAGCGCGTTTGGGTGGAAGGCGATGAGGAAGAAGCGCTGTCCTACGGCGTGCATCGCACCTATACGGAAACCAATCTGCGCTATTCGCAAATGGCGCCGATCACGATGTATGAGGAAAAGAATACCGGCAATAATCTGCCCGTCGAGTTTTCCATCATGGCCCAGCCCGGCGAGTATCACGCCGATGAACTGCATTTGATGTTCGTGCTGAAAGGCGGCGGTTCCGCGAACAAGACCTTCCTGTTCCAGCAAACCCGCGCCGTGCTGAACAAGCCAAAGCTGCTCGCGTTTTTGGAAGAGAAGATCAAAACGCTCGGCACCAGCGCCTGCCCGCCCTATCATCTGGCGATTGTCATTGGTGGCACCAGCGCGGAAGCAACGCTGAAAACCGTGAAGCTTGCCAGCACGAAATGGCTGGATGCGTTGCCCGCCTCGGGCGATCTTTCCGGCCATGCCTTCCGTGATACGGAGCTGGAAGGGGAGGTACATAAGCTCACGCAAAACCTCGGCATTGGCGCGCAATTCGGCGGCAAGTATTTCTGCCATGATGTGCGCGTGGTGCGGCTGGCGCGGCATGGCGCGAGCCTGCCGATTGGCATTGGTGTTTCCTGTTCGGCTGACCGCCAGATCAAGGCGAAGATCACACCCGAAGGTGTTTTCGTGGAAGATCTGGAACATGATCCGGCGAAGTATCTGCCGGAAGCAACTGCCGATATCCTGAATGGGGAGGTGGTGAAGATAGACCTGTCCCGCCCCATGAGCGATATTCGCGCCACCCTTTCCAAATACCCGGTGAAAACCCGCGTCAGCCTGACCGGCACCATGGTGGTCGCGCGCGACATTGCGCATGCGAAATTGCAGGAACGGCTCGATGCCGGGCAGGGCCTGCCGCAATATATGAAGGATCACCCGGTCTATTACGCGGGGCCCGCCAAAACGCCGACCGGCATGGCCACCGGTTCCTTCGGTCCTACCACGGCCGGGCGGATGGATTCCTATGTGGAAGCCTTCCAAAGCGCTGGCGGTTCCATGGTGATGCTGGCCAAGGGTAATCGCTCCAAGGCTGTATTGAATGCCTGCAAGAAATATGGCGGTTTCTATCTGGGCTCCGTTGGCGGCCCCGCCGCGCGGCTCGCGCAAGACTGCATCAAGAAAGTGGAAGTGCTGGAATACCCCGAACTCGGCATGGAGGCTGTCTGGCGGATTGAGGTTGAGGATTTCCCGGCCTTCATTGTCATGGATGACAAGGGCAATGATTTCTATGAGGGGCTGGAGTGAACGCGACGGGTGATCGCCGCCTGCCGGCGCGCTTCATGCTGCCGGTGACGGGCTTCATCCTGTCCGGGATCATGACCATCATCATCTCCGGCATTTCAACGCTGCTGGCTTTGGGGCCAGGGGCCGAGTTTCTGGCGCGTTGGCCAGTGGCCTGGCTTTCTTCCTGGGTCATCGCCTTCCCGACCGTGCTGGTGGTGCTGCCGATGGTACGGCGGCTTGTCGCGCGTATCGTCGCTCCGCCGTGACAGGAGAAAACCGATGCTGGCATTGAGACCGAATTGCGAATGCTGCGGGCGCGATCTGCCGCCGGAAAGCCGCGATGCGCTGATCTGTTCCTTTGAATGCACCTGGTGCGTGGATTGCGCGCGCACCAAATTGCCGGGCGGTCTTTGCCCGAATTGCGGCGGTGAATTGCTGCGCCGCCCGATCCGGCCAGCAGAAAAATTAGCGAAATTTCCAGCCTCGACCGAACGCAAATTCCGCCCGGAAAAATGCGGCGGGCCAATCACCGCATGACAGGAACAGCAAGCCATGAATGAGCGCCGTTTGATCTCCTCCGGGTCCAAATTCGAAGCAGAGATTGGCTATTCCCGCGCGGTGGTGGATGGCGATTACGTTTGGGTATCCGGCACCACCGGCTATGATTACGCCACCATGACCATCGCGCCCGATGTGGTGGCGCAGGCCGAACAATGCTTCGCCAATATCAGCCGCGCCTTGGCGGAAGCCGGCTGCACGCTTGATGATGTTGTCCGCGTGCTGACCATTGTGCCAAGACGAGAGGATTGGGAGCCCTGCTGGCCCGTCTTTCGCAAGCATTTTGGCAAGGCGCGCCCGGCTTCCACGCTGATCCATGCCGGGCTGCAAACCGATATCATGCGCATTGAAATCGAAGTAACGGCGCGTTTGCCGAAGAAAGGCTGAACATCATGCGTTTCGCCGTGGACCGCCTGGATCATCTGGTCATTACCTGCCGCGATGTCGAAATCTCCGCTTCCTGGTATCAGCGTGTGCTGGGGATGGAGCGGGAGGAATTCGGCCCGCATCGCCGCACATCCCTTCGCTTTGGCGGCCAGAAAATCAATCTGCGCCCCGTGAATGCAACACAGGAAGAATGGTTCACCGGCGCCGCGGGCGGTGTGCCGGGGACGGATGATCTTTGTTTTGTGGTGACGATGAAGTCTGATCAGGTGGCGGAATATCTGCGCGCCTGTGGCGTTGCGGTGGAAGTGGGCCCAGTGGCGAAGGCGGGCGCGCTTGGGCCGATCATGTCGGTTTATTGTCGCGATCCCGATGGCAATTTGATCGAGATCGCGAGTTATTCGGGCTGAACCAAGCAAGGGCGTCATCGCCCTATGCGCTCAAACCTCCACCACCACATAATCGGCTTCAACCTTCACCGGAAATGTCTCCGCCTGATACGGCCCTTCCACCAAACTTGCCCCCGCCTCCACATGAGCCGGAAAGGCGCGCACCTTGGTCCGGCGCGGATCGAACCAGCTTTTGCCGGTGCGGATATCAAATTCCCAATTATGCCAGGGGCAGCGCAGCATCTCCCCGGCGCGGGAGAAATGATAGCGCCCCGGTTCATCACTCAGCGTCAGGCCGCACAAAATACCGCCGGAAAGCGCGCTGCCCTGGTGCGGGCAACGATCGAGCAGCGCGAAGAACTCTCCGCCCAGATTGAACACCACAATCTTTTTGCCATCCGCTTCCACCAGCTTCCGGCCACCGGGCGGGATTTCATCCACCGCCGCAACAACATACCGCGCCATTACAGCCGATAGAAGTTGCGCGCATTGCCGCCGAAAATCGCGGCGCGCTTTTCTGCCGGAATGAAGGACGGAATCGCAATGCGCGGATCGTCAAAATCCCAATGTGGATAATCGCTGGCATAGAGAATACGATCCCAGCCGATCCATTCCATCGCATCCAGCAAATGCTCACCCTTCGCCGGTTCTTCAATCGGCTGGGTCGAAACATAGACATGTTCGCGCATGTATTCGGAAGGTGCCCGCTTCAGATGCGGCACCTCATCACGCAGCCGCTTCCAATTATTGTCCAAGCGCCAGCCGAGGGAGGGCATCCAGCCAAAGCCACATTCGATCATGACGATTTTCAGTGTGGGGAAGCGTTCAAACACGCCTTCCACAACGAAGGACGCGACTTGTGCCTGCGCGCTGGTCGCGTGTTCCTGCACTTCTTCCACATAAAAGGAAGGCCAGCCGCCATTGGTCATGGCATTGCCGGAAAAACCAAAGGCATGAATGCCAATCGGCAGGCCCACTTCCGCCGCGGCTTCATAAATCGGCCAATAGCGCTTGCGGCCCAGCGGTTCCGAAGTGCGGCTCATCAACAGTACCTGGCAGAAGCGCCCATCACCGGCGCGCTTACGAATTTCCGCCGCTGACGCCACCGCATCCTCATAAGGTACCACGATGGAAGCGCGCAGCCGCGAATCATGATCCACCCAATGCGCCAATTGCCATTCATTCACGGCAAAGGCGAGCGCGCCTGAAAGCTCATCATTCACATCGCCCTGACCGGAAGGCTGCAAGGGGTTGAGCACGCCAATATCAAGCCCGTAATGATCCAGGAATTGCTTTTGCACAAAGCCAAGATCGGAAGCGGGCGGTTGGCCCTGCGGCCCCCAGGCATCGCGCCGGCTCGCCAAGGGTGCGGCCTTCGGGAAGGGATAGCCCTTGTGAAAACCATGCCGCGCATGGATGCCGTAAGTGGTGAGGCGATGCCACATGGCATCGGTCATGAAGGGGCGGTATTCG
>JADCFP010000030.1 GCA_020249465.1 Roseomonas sp.
CCAAGATCTAACCTCCAATAACAAGATTTCTGATTACATGGTTCCTTCCTGGCGATTTTGTATGCGGGGGGCGGAAGCGCCCGACCCCTCTAGCGTCAGAATAAAAATATGGGTTGCAGTTTGCACCATAGTGACGCGAATTCAATGGCTTAGGTGCAAACCTAGGCCCCTCAGGTTTGCACTTGGTTTGCACCCAACCCCCGCATGGTTTGCGGGCTGCTGGCGAGATAGGTCATCGTACCTGAAAGATGGCTTCGACCGAGCAGGGGAAGTCCATCGGACCCACCGTGCCCACGGCAAAGCGTGCATGCCGCCCCGCGTCACCCATGAGTTCCACCATGAGATCTGACAGCGCATTGGCCACCAGAGGCGCTCCGCGGAAATCGCCGGCGGAATTGATGAAGAACCCGAGCTTCACACAGCGCACGATCCGGTCGAGGTCCCCGTCCAGGGCCGACTTCATCTGTGCCAAGATATTAAGCCCAGACAACTTCACGGCTTCGCGCGCCTCGGCCTCGCTGATCTCGACGCCTACACGCCCAATAAACGGCTGCTGACTGCCATTCAGCGGCGGTTGACCCGCTACGAAGGCAAAACCTTGGGCAATGACCACGGGCTGATAGCTGAACACGGCAGTCCCTGCGGGGGGCAGGGTGAGGCCCAGTTCGCTGAGACGTACCTCGATCCGACTAGCCATACTGACAATCCTCTTGGCAAAGGGTGTACCGCACCCAGTTTCCTGGATACGCAGTTGGACTATGCGGCGCGCCTGAGTATCGTGTCGAGCCAGGTGGCGCGCGCGTCTAGCGGGCTGAGGTACCTGACTTCGTCACGTGCCAGCCGAGGACTCGGCATCCAATGCTCTGCGACGCCGAAAGCCCGCACCGCACCATCCTGGACGGTGGTGACCTGGGTGGCGTCGGTCGCCCACATGCCGGTCGCCGAATCCCGCCGTTTGTCACTGAGTTTGACGCGCTCCCCACACGCCAAAACCTGGATACCCCCATGACGCTTCCCTGGATGGCCGAGCGGATCCAACTCCGCGCGATTGCATCGCTGCGCCCGCATGCCGGCAATGCGCGTGTGCATGACGCGGCGCAGCTCGCGCAGATCATGGCCAGCATGCAGGCCTTCGGCTTCACCAATCCGTTGCTGGTGGACGAGGATGGCGTGCTGATCGCAGGCCATGGCCGCTTGGCGGCGGCGGAAGCGCTCGGCATCGCTAAGGTGCCGGTGATTGTGCTGAAGCACTTGGCACCCGCGCAAAAGGAAGCGCTGAGGCTTGCTGATAATCGCATCGCAGAGAACGCCACCTGGGACCAGACGCTGCTGCGCGATGCGCTGGCGAGCGTGCAAGCGGCAGAAATTGACCTGGCGGCGCTTGGTTTCTCGGCGGATGAACTTGCGGGCATCCTCGCGGCGGCTGGAGATGCCGTGTCTGACGGCGATGCGCCCGAGGCCCTGTCCGCAGACAACGCCGAGAACCCTGCCGCGCCTGCGATAGGCGAAGATGCCGATGATCCCGCCGACGCCGAACCCGAGGCGCCGCGCCAGGCGGTCTCTCGCCCCGGCGATTTGTGGTTGCTGGGCGCGCATCGGCTGCTGTGCGGCGATAGCACCGACGCGGCGGCGGTTGCGCGCGTGATGGAAAGCGATCGCGCGGCGATGCTGTTCACGTCGCCGCCCTATGGCAATCAGCGTGCCTATACGACGGGCGGCGTTTCCGATTGGGATGCGCTGATGCAGGGCGTGTTTCAGCATCTGGATGCAGCGCTACGGCCCGATGGCCAGGCGCTGATCAATCTTGGCCTGATCCATCGTGAGAATGAATGGCAGCCCTATTGGGAAGGCTGGCTGGAATGGATGCGCGCGCGCGGCTGGCGCCGCTTTGGGCTCTATACCTGGGACCAGGGGCCGGGCTTACCGGGTGACTGGAACGGGCGTTTGGCCCCGGCGTTTGAGTTAGTGTTTCACTTCAACCGTACGGCGCGGCAGGCCAACAAAATCATCCCCTGCAAATGGGCAGGAACGCCGAATAAGGGCAGCGGGCTGCGCGCCGCCGATGGCGAGGTGAAGGCGTACACGCATATCGGCCAGCCCGTGCAGGACATGCGCATCCCTGACGCGGTGCTGCGCATCACGCGCCACAAGGGCCGCGGGATTGAGACGGAGCATCCGGCGGTGTTTCCGGTCGCGCTGCCAGACTTTCTGATGCGTGCCTACACGGAGACTGGCGAGGTGGTGTTTGAGCCCTTCGCGGGCAGCGGCACGACGCTGATTGCCGGGGAACGCACGGGCCGCGTTGTGCGCGGCATTGAATTGGCGCCGGCCTATGTGGATCTGGCGATTGCGCGTTGGCGGATGCTCTATCCGGATCTGCCGGTGACGCTTTCCGGCGATGGGCGCGATTACAATGCCATCACAGAAGCACGCACTTCACCGCCGCCATAGGCCAACAATGCGTTTCGTGGGCGCGCTACTTTTTGGGATTACGCGACGGGTCGCTGCGACGCGCTGCGGCTGCGATGGGTCGGGGGGGCGACGTCAACCCGGCACCCTCAGTTCTTCATAGGAGACCATCACGTGCTCGCGGAATGCCGGCCGCGTCGCGAGCGCATCGTAGTAGCGGCGCAACATAGGCCGATGCTGCCGGGTAATGGGAATATCAAAGTAGCGGAACAACACATGCCCAAACTGAATATCGGCCAACGTTAAGTCTTCCCCGGCAAGGAAGGCCGTACGCGAAAGTTGCGATTCGGCGATGTCGAGCAGCTTGTCCAACTTTGCGACGGCCTGACTGATCGCGACTGGATCCTGATCGGCCGGTGCCGTCCGTACCACCTTCCAGAAGATCGGAGCAGTGAAGCCGAGCGTAATGTTGATCTTGGCCCATTCAGCCCATTGATCGATTTTGGCGCGTGCAACGCCATCTCCGGGCCAGAACGGCGCTGACCCGTAGCGGGCGGCCAGATAGCGAAGGATCGCGCCGGTTTCCCAGATAGGCTCTCCCATCCCATCACGGAGGACGGGAACGGTGCCATTCGGATTCATCGCAAGAAAAGCCGGAGTATCAGTGCCGCCATAGCGATGACCAAAGTCGAACCGCTCATAGGGAAGACCAAGCTCGCCTATACACCACATGAGGGCCTGGACATTCGATGAAGTCTTCCGTCCCCAAACAGTCAGCATCGCCTCGTCCTCCCGACCCGGTGGCTGGAACCGACAGCAAGCGGCTTCAGCAAGGAACCGTGAATTGATCGGAATTCAGAACACCATCTTTCTTCGCTTGGCAAGCGCGATGGTCTCTCAGCATTTCAAGTCTGCGGGCGCGAGCTGTCAGCGTCAAAACCAATTGGCGTACCGGCCATAGGCATCGCACCTCTGAATACGACGTTCTGTGACTCGCCCTTAAATCGTGGAAGCAAAAGATGCAGCCTGAGCTTGCCGTTATCTCGCTGCCAGTCGCGGCGCTGGTGCCTTATGCCGAGAATGCGCGCACGCATTCGCCGGCGCAGGTAGCACAGATTGCTGCCTCGATCGCCGAATTCGGCTTTGTGAATCCGGTGCTGGTGGATGGTGCCGGTGTTCTGGTCGCAGGCCACGGCCGCATCATGGCGGCCAAGCGGCTCGGCATGGCGAGTGTCCCCGCCATTCGGCTTGCGCATCTCACCGAGCCCCAGGCACGCGCGTTGCGGCTCGCGGACAATCAGATCGCGCTGAATTCCGGATGGGACGAGGCGTTGCTGGCGGCTGAGATCGCGCGCATCCGTGACGATGCCTCGGTGGATCTGGACGTACTCGGCTTCTCCGGCATGGAACTGGACCGGCTGCTGGCCGCCGCCGATGCTGGCCTGAATAGTGGGGATGCTGACGAAGCCCCGCCGCTGCCAGTCAATCCGGTCACGCGCGAAGGCGATCTCTGGCGTTGTGGTGAGCATCGGCTGCTTTGCGGTGATGCGACCAAGCTTGCCGATGTGCAGCGCGCGCTTGGCGCCGGCCACCTGGCGGATATGGGGTGGCAAGACCCGCCCTATAATGTTGCTTACGAGGGCGGCACGGCAGCCAAGATGACCATCGCGAATGACGCGCTGGGCAAGGGGTTTCTGGATTTCCTGCGCCCGGCGCTGACAAACCTGCTCTCGGTCACCAAGGGCGCCTGCTATATTTGCATGTCATCTTCCGAGTGGCCGACGCTGCATCGCGCCTGGCAGGAAGCGGGTGGCAAATGGTCCAGCACGATCATCTGGGCCAAGAACACCTTTGCGCTAGGCCGCGCAGATTACCATCAGCAATTCGAAGCGATGCTCTATGGCTGGAAGGCCGGCGCGCAGCATTACTGGTGCGGCGCACGCGACCAGGGAAATGTCTGGCATTTCGACAAGCCGGCCAGGAACGATCTGCACCCGACCATGAAGCCCGTAGCGCTCATCGAGCGTGCCATCCGCAACAGCAGCAAGCCGCGCGATACGGTGCTGGATTGCTTTGGTGGATCGGGCACGACGATGATCGCGGCGGAGCGCACTGGGCGGCGCGCGGTGCTGCTGGAGATTGATCCCGCTTATTGCGATGTGATTCTGCAACGCTGGCAGGAGGAAACGGGACAAGCGGCAGTGCTGGATGGCGAGGACCGCACCTTTGCTGATGTCACTGCAGCGCGCAAAGGGGCCGAGTGAGATAGAATAGACCTTGAATGGATCGGGAACTCCACCCCTATCGACCCGGAAACCTACTCCGCAGTCTATCGAAATAGGCGTCATTTGCTTCCGAGCCTCGTGCCGATCCAGCGCCCTGTGACAGCAGCGCATTAAGTTCTCGGCGGTCTCGCTCCTTAGCGATCAAGTCGCAGATATATTCGTCACTATTGCCGTACCCACCGGCACGGACTTGCTCCTCCAGAAAGGTCTGCAGCGCTTGCGGTAGGGAGACGGTTATCCTCGGCATGGCTGAATTATGACCTACCATTGCCGCTTTTGGAACAGTTTATCGTGGTTTGTATCGTACGATTACATCACAACCAATCGTACCGAATCATAGCAACGAAATAACGCTCAATCTTGCTTGGCTCACCCCCGCTACAGCGCGAATGGTCCCTCAGGCGCAGGGAAACTCCCCTGCGCCATAGCAAGGAGACCAAGATGAACGACACCCCTTCAACCGATCAGCTTTTCCTCGAAATCGCCAAGCGGCACATGCCCTCGGTTGAAACGCTGGAGACCAGAAACCGCGACGCGCTCGACTTTCACGATGTCGCCGTCTGGTCCATCCGCAATTCGCTTGCGGAAGCCTACGCAGCAGGCCAAGCCGCAGCGCAGCGCAGCAAAAAGCGCAGCCGGTAGGGCAAAGCGAGGGCCGAATGGTGCTGCCATTTGGCCCTCACATCATGATCAAACCCTGCTGAACATAGCAATGAAATAACGCTCTATTTCGCTTGGCTCAGCCTCCATCACAGCGCGAATGGTCTGTCACGCGCAGGGGATTTCCCCCGCCGATGGAGGAGACAAACAGATGAGCACGATCCTTTCCACCGAAAACCAAGACTGGGGTTTCTGGGGCACCATGCGCGAACACGCCGCAGATGCCTGGCCGATCGCTTTCACCGCGATCCACGACGCGACCAGCACGGATCCTGCCTCGGTCCGCGCCTTTCTCGACAGCCGCTACGGACGCCACTTCGCCGACGGCGTGAATAGCCAGATGCATTACGGCGCGAGCCTCGAAGATGCCATCGCGAAGACCACCGCGGAATGGATGGGCTGGCGCATCACGCAGCGCACCAGCCGCGAGACGGGCATCCCCGCCGGCCTGCCCTACCTGACGGGCTTCGTGATCAACGAAGGGATCGCCGCCGAAGCACAGGACTGACGCGCCGCCCGCCGCAAGGCGGCGCCGCACTGCCCTGCAGGGTCCGCCCGCGGGGCTCCCGGCAGTAGGGGCCGATGGTCGGCGCCCGCAACCGGAGACCAAGACGATGAAGCTTTCTGACACGCAGCGGATTGTATTGAGCC